>NZ_JAMYMO010000003.1:0-388656 GCF_040318575.1 Mesorhizobium sp. M1088
TCGTCAGCTTCATGCATTACGATCTCGGGTATATCGACTTGGAACAGAGGACCTTGCAGACCATCGACAACCCGTTCGGCACGAGGTTGTCACCCATGTCTTAGGTACAATCTGTTACCTATGTCTCCGGGTTGGACAATCTTGATTTTGGTGAGCGCGATGGGATTCGAACCCATGACCTACTGATTAAAAGTCAGTTGCTCTACCGGCTGAGCTACGCGCTCCCGCGGGCTCAGAAAGGCCGCCCTCGAAATTGCGCGGAACATAGGGAGAGTGCCTCTGCCGGTCAACCGGAAAAAGACGGCTCCCAAACCGGACTTTCCTGCGGCGTCATCATGCCGTGCGGTGCGCTTCGGCGTTGACGGAACTGCCTCCCTCTAGCGCAAGGCCGAAGCTCGCGCTTTGCGGGACAAGCGCAAGCAGCGAATCGAGAGAACCTTTGCAGATCAGCAACTTGGGATTTTTGGCGGAACAATTTGCGCAGCCTGCCCGTTTCCCGCGATAAGGGACATGCGTTTCAAGGAGAAGACCATGAATAGGATCATGTCGGGCCTACTGGCGACCACTCTTTCGATCTCATTCGCTGCCGCGGAGATCGTGCCAGTCAACGCTCAGCCCAGCTATGCGCCCCCGGCCGAGGGGCTCACCTCGAATGTCCAGACCGTCCAGTACGAGCCGTGGCGGAGGCACCGGAATTTCAATCGCGATTTCTCGCGTCGCGATTTCCGTCGCAATTTTGCGCGTGACGACGGCATGTACTGGCGTGGCCATCGCGGCTATCGCGAATATCGTCGCGGCTATCGCCGTCACGGCGACTTCTGGTTCCCGCTGGCTGCGTTTGCTACCGGAGCGCTGATTACCGGCGCAATCGTCAACCAGAATCGTGTCTATCGTGGCGATGCCCACGTGCAGTGGTGCTATGATCATTATCGGAGCTATCGCGCTTCTGACAACACTTACCAGCCCAACTACGGTCCGCGCCGGCAGTGCCGGTCGCCTTACTGAGTCCCAGATTAGAGGCTGCAAGCCCGCGCCCGCAACGGCGCGGGTTTTTCATTAGTGCGAATCCGGTGGCATCCCTGCCTATTGCGCACTTAGCGTCCTGCGCACAGCGTGGCGCCAACCTGCCAGCTTGGCGGCACGTGTCGAAGCATCCATGTCCGGCTTGAACCGGCGCTCGAGCGCCCAGCTCCTGGCGAATTCCGCGGCCTTCGGCCAGACACCCGCCTTCGAGCCGGCCAGCCAAGCCGCACCGAGTGCTGTCGTCTCGAGAATTGTCGGCCGGTCGACCGGCGCATCGAGAATGTCGGCCAGCCGCTGCATCGTCCAGTCCGACGCCACCATGCCGCCATCGACCCTGAGCACGGTCTTGACCGAGGCGCCTTTCCAGTCCCGGCGCATGGCGTCAAGCAGATCGCGCGTTTGGAACGCAACGGATTCCAGTGCCGCGCGGGCAAATTCCGCCGGCCCCGAATTGCGGGTTAGCCCGAAGATGGCGCCGCGCGCCTCGGCATCCCAGTGCGGTGCGCCGAGCCCGACGAAAGCCGGCACCAGATAGACGTTCTGCGTTGGATCGGCTTCCGCAGCCAATTTGCCGCTCTGCTCGGCCTTGCCGATCACTTTGATGCCGTCCCGCAGCCATTGCACGGCGGCGCCGGCGATAAAGATCGAGCCCTCCAGCGCATAGGTGGTCTTGCCGTTCAGCCTGTAGGCGATGGTGGTCAAAAGCCGGTTCTTAGAACGCACCAGATCGCTTCCGGTGTTGAGCAGCGCAAAGCAACCGGTGCCGTAGGTCGACTTCATCATGCCTGGCTCGAAACAGGCCTGGCCGATTGCCGCCGCATGCTGGTCGCCGGCCACACCGAGGATTCTGATCTCCGCACCAAACAGGCTCTTGTCCGTGATTCCAAAATCGTCGGCACAATCTTTCACCTGTGGCAGCATTCTTGCAGGTATGCCAAGAATGGCCAGCAGCTCGTCGTCCCAGGCGTTTTGTTCGATGTTGTAGACCAGCGTGCGCGAGGCGTTGGTGGCGTCAGTGGCGTGGACCTTGCCGCCGGTCAGCCGCCAGATCAAAAAACTGTCGATGGTGCCGGCCAGCAGTTCGCCCTTCTCGGCGCATTTTCTGGCGCCCTTCACCTTGTCCAGCATCCAGGCGATCTTGGTGCCGGAGAAATAGGGATCGAGCAGCAGGCCGGTCTTTTTCGTGAATTTCTTCTCCAGCCCCAGCTTCTTCAGTTTCTGGCATAGCGGCGCGGTGCGACGATCTTGCCAGACAATCGCGTTGTGGATCGGCTTGCCGGTCTCCTTGTCCCAGATGACGACCGTTTCGCGCTGGTTGGTGATGCCGATCGCGGCGACTTCCGCTGCGTTGCGGCCGGCTGTCTTCAGCGCGGCCTTCACCGTTTCCACGACGCTTGCCCATATCTCCTCGGGATCGTGCTCGACCCAGCCGGAGGCCGGATAATATTGGGTGAATTCCTTTTGCCCGCTGCCGACGACCATCATCTTGTCGTCGAACAGGATCGCCCGGCTCGATGTCGTCCCCTGGTCGATTGCAAGGATATATCCGGTCATTCTCTCTCCCGTCGAAGCGAATTCAAGGTGCTGCGATGTCTCGACGCCAGATGGCGCGGAGCCGTTTACGCAAACAGGGGAGACGGCAACATGCCGCCTCCCCTGAGCATGGCGATGCGGGCGCGGACGCCCGCATCAAACGGCCCTATTGCTGCCAGCTCTTCACCAGCTCGTCGTAGTTGATGGTGACCGGCTTTTCCTTCTCGTTCTCGATCTTGAGCTGAGGAGCGAGATTGCCCTTCTTGACCGCGTCCGCATTCCAGTAGGCGAGGTCATGCTCTTCGGCCATCTTCGGGCCAATATCGCCCTGGACGCCCGACTTCTCGATGCGGCTCATCACCTTTTCCTGCTCGGCGCAGAGCGAGTCCATCGCTTCCTGCGCGCTCTTGGCACCCGACGAAGCATCGCCGATCGCCTGCCACCAGAGCTGTGCCAGCTTCGGATAGTCCGGCACGTTGGTGCCGGTCGGCGACCACTGGACGCGCGCCGGCGAGCGGTAGAACTCGATCAAGCCGCCGAGCTTTGGCGCACGTTCGGTGAAGCTCTTGTCGTGGATCGTGCTCTCGCGGATGAAGGTCAGGCCGACATGGCTCTTCTTCACGTCGACCGTCTTCGAGGTGACGAACTGCGCGTAGAGCCAGGCGGCCTTGGCGCGGTCGGTCGGCGTTGACTTCATCAGCGTCCAGGAACCGACGTCCTGATAGCCGAGCTTCATGCCGTCCTTCCAGTAGACGCCATGCGGCGACGGCGCCATGCGCCACTTCGGCGTGCCGTCGTCGTTCAGCACCGCCTTGGCGCTGGCGTCGACCATGCTGGCGGTGAAGGCGGTATACCAGAAGATCTGCTGGGCAACCGCGCCCTGCGCCGGAACTGGCCCCGATTCGGAGAAGGTCATGCCTTGGGCTTCCGCCGGTGCATAGGCCTTCAGCCAATCGAGGTACTTCTGGATGGCATAGACGGAAGCCGGACCATTGGTGTCGCCGCCGCGCGCCGTGCAGGAACCGACCGGACGCGAATTCTCGTCGACCTTGATGCCCCATTCGTCGACGGGCAGACCGTTCGGAATGCCCTTGTCGCCATTGCCGGCCATCGACAGCCAGGCGTCCGTGAACCGCCAGCCGAGCGACGGGTCCTTCTTGCCATAGTCCATATGGCCGTAGACCTTCTTGCCGTCGATCTCACGCCCGGTGAAGAACTCGGCGATGTCCTCATAGGCCGACCAATTGACCGGCACGCCGAGGTCGTAGCCGTATTTGGCCTTGAAGTCCGCCTTGTTCTTCTCGTCGTTGAACCAGTCGTAACGGAACCAGTAGAGGTTCGCGAACTGCTGGTCGGGAAGCTGGTAGAGCTTCTTGTCGGGCGCGGTGGTGAACGAAGTGCCGATGAAATCCTTCAGGTCGAGATTCGGGTTGGTGACATCCTTGCCGTCGCCCGCCATCCAGTCGGTCAGGTTGCGCACCTGCTGGTAGCGCCAGTGCGTGCCGATCAGATCGGAATCGTTGACCCAGCCGTCATAGAGGTTCTGGCCGGTCTGCATCTGGGTCTGGATCTTCTCGACGACGTCGCCTTCCTGGATGACGTCATGCGTAACCTTGATGCCGGTGATGGCCGTAAAGGCCGGCGCCAGCACCTGCGATTCATACTGATGCGTGGCGATGGTTTCGGAAACCACCTTGATATCCATGCCGGCGAAAGGTTTCGCGGCATCGATGAACCATTGCATCTCGGCTTCCTGGTCGGCGCGCGAAAGCGTCGAAAGGGGCCCGATTTCCTTATCGAGGAAGGTCTTGGCCTCGTCCATTCCGGCATAGGCATTGCTTGCCCCGAGCAACAGGACAAGCGCAGTTGTTGATGTCAAGAATTGCCGTCGCATGTATTTCCTCCACTGTTAAAGTTCAAAGTGCGATCTGGATCGGCGGCTGGCACGCCGCCGTTCCAACAGTTTCCCCCTCTATACGTAGCGGAACACGCCGACGGCGTAGACCACGGAGAGAGCGAGAGCCCACCACAAATTGGGTCCGACTAGACCCAGCCAAGCGAGATGGATAAAGGCGCTGCCAAGCAGCGACAGGAACAGGCGGTCGCCACGCGTCGTTTCGAACCGCAGCACGCCGACGCGCGGATTGCCGCCCGGCGAGACGTATTCCCACACCGCCATGCCGCAAAGCAGCAGAAAGATGGTTCCAAAGAAGGCCGCGGTCGGCCACGTCCAGGCCATCCACGAAAAATCGAGGTTGGACGAGAGGTTAAATCCCCACAGGCGGATATTAGCCGGATCGCTGAAGCCTACCGTTATTGCCACGAAATCGATTTGAAGTGCCACCCAGGCCACGACGACCAGGGCGAGAAACAGCACGGCCCACCACCATGGGCTTCTGTCGACCTGCTCCATCATACCCTCCCCAGGGCAAAGCCCTTGGCGATGTAGTTGCGCACAAACCAGATGACGAGCGCGCCAGGAATCAGCGTCAACACGCCGGCGGCGGCAAGCAGCCCCCAATCCATACCGGCGGCCGAAACGGTGCGGGTCATGGTCGCGGCGATCGGCTTGGCGTCGGTGGTCGTCAGCGTGCGGGCGATCAAGAGCTCGACCCACGAGAACATGAAGCAGAAGAAGCACGCCACGCCGATGCCGCTCGCAATCAGCGGCATGAAGATCTTGATGAAGAAGCGCGGGAACGAATAGCCGTCGATATAGGCGGTCTCGTCGATCTCCTTGGGCACGCCCGACATGAAGCCTTCGAGGATCCACACCGCCAGCGGCACGTTGAACAGGCAATGCGCCAGAGCCACGGCGATGTGGGTGTCGATAAGGCCGAAGGCCGAATAAAGCTGGAAGAATGGCAGCGCGAACACCGCCGGCGGCGCCATGCGGTTGGTCAGCAGCCAGAAGAACAGATGCTTGTCGCCGAGGAAGCGATAGCGCGAAAAGGCATAGGCAGCAGGCAGTGCCGCAGCCACCGAAATCACCATGTTCATAACCACATAGGTGATCGAGTTGATGTAGCCCGAATACCAGGACGCGTCGGTGAAGATGGTGCGGTAATTCGCCAATGTCGGTGCGTGCGGGTAGAGCGTCAGCGACGAGACGATCTCGCCATTGGTCTTGAAGCTCATATTGATGAGCCAGTAGATCGGCAAAAGCAGAACGATGATGTAGAGCGTCGGCACGATCCACCACCAACGCGACTCCTCGCCGCGACGGCGCATCAGCCGTGCGATCTCGTCCTGCCGTAGCGTGCTGGCGAGCCCTTCCGAAGCTGTCGTCTCGCTCACCCTATCGGCTCTCTCTTCGGTGCGGCTCATCTCAACGCTCCGCGTCGTAATTGGTCATCACGGTGTAGAACACCCATGACAACAACAGGACGATAAGGAAGTAGACCAGCGACATCGCCGCCGCCGGGCCGAGGTCGAACTGGCCGAGCGCGGTCTTGACGAGATCGATCGAAAGAAAGGTCGTCGAGTTGCCGGGTCCGCCGCCGGTCACCACGAACGGTTCGGTGTAGATCATGAAGCTATCCATGAAGCGCAGCAGCACGGCGATCAGCAGCACGCGGTTCATCTTCGGCAGCTGGATGTAGCGGAACACCGCCCAGCGCGAGGCACCGTCGATCTTGGCCGCCTGATAAAAGGCATCCGGGATCGAGACCAGGCCGGCGTAGCAGAGCAGAACGACGAGGCTGGTCCAATGCCAGACGTCCATGATGATGACCGTGATCCAGGCGTCGTATGGGTCTTGCACATAATTATAGTCGATGCCGAGCGCATTGACGTAATAACCGAGCAGGCCAATGTCGTTGCGCCCGAACACCTGCCAGATGGTGCCGACGACGTTCCACGGGATCAGCAGCGGCAACGCCATCAAAACAAGGCAAACAGGCACGCCCCAACCCTTCTTCGGCATATTGAGCGCAATGAAGATGCCGAGCGGCACTTCGATCGCCAGGATGATGAAGGAGAAGACAAGGTTGCGGATCATCGCCTGCCAAAAGCGGCTGGAGGAAAGCAGTTCCTCGAACCATTCCGTGCCGGCCCAGAAGAAGACGTTATTGCCAAAAGTGTCCTGCACCGAATAATTGACGACCGTCATCAGCGGTATGACCGCCGAGAACGCCACCAGCAGCAGCACCGGCAGCACCAGGAACCAGGCTCTGTTGTTCCAGGTCTTTTCCACTTCAGGCTCCCATCTCGACGCGCCAGGAATTGGCATAGATGTTGATGCCGGCCGGGTCGAACCGCACCTTCGGATCAGCCGGAACTGTCTCGTCCTCGCCGATGACGGCGGCGATCTCGCGCCCTTCAAGATTGGCACGGACCACCTTGTGGCGGCCGACGTCCTCGACCTTGCTGATCCGGACGGCCATGCCCTTACTGCCCAGGCGCACATATTCGGGACGGATGCCGAGTTCGATGGCGCCGCCGCCCGCCTTGGGCACGCCCGGCAGTTCGATCTGCTGCGAGCCCAGCTTCGCTGTCTTGCCGTCGATCGCCACCGGCATGACATTCATGCCGGGCGAGCCGATGAAATAGCCGACAAAGGTGTGGCGCGGGCGCTCGAACAGCTCTGCCGGTGTGCCGATCTGCACGATTTCGCCGTCATACATGACGACCACCCTGTCGGCGAAGGTCAACGCCTCGGTCTGGTCGTGCGTGACATAGACCATCGTATAACCGAAGCGGCGGTGAAGCTGCTTCAACTGCGAGCGCAGCACCCATTTCATATGCGGGTCGATGACTGTCAAAGGCTCGTCGAACAGGATGGCGTTGACGTCGGAGCGCACCAGCCCGCGCCCGAGCGAGATCTTCTGCTTCTGGTCGGCGGTCAGTCCGCGCGCCTTTCGTTTGGCCATATCGGCCAGCCCGGTCATCTCCAGCGTCTCGCGCACCTTGCGGTCGACGTCGGGCTCCGGCACGCCGCGATTGCGCAGCGGGAACGCCAGATTGTCGTAGACGGTCATCGTGTCGTAGATCACCGGGAACTGGAAGACCTGGGCGATGTTGCGCTCTTGGGTCGACAGATTGGTCACGTCCCTGCCGTTGAACAGCAGCTGGCCATGCGAGGGATGCAGCAATCCCGAAATGATGTTGAGCAGCGTGGTCTTGCCGCAGCCGGATGGGCCGAGCAGCGCATAAGCGCCGCCATCCTCGAAGGTGTGGTGCACTTCCTTCAGCGCGAAATCGGCATCCGTGCGCGGGTTCTGCAGATAGGAGTGGCGGATATGATTAACATCGATGCGCGCCATCGCTTCCTCCTAGGCCGCCAGCTTCGGCGCGGCCACGGCACGGCCGTGCTCGTCGAAGACCATGATGTGGCGCGGGTCGATGAACACCTCGACCTCCTCGTCCGGCTCGAAGTCGCGAATGCCATGGGTCAGCATGACCCAGCGCGCATCGGCAAAATCGAGATGGACGAAGCTTTCCGATCCGGTGATCTCGGTGATCGTCACCTTTGCGCGCACCGGCACTGCGGCGGCGTTGGGCCGATCGAGGGACAGATGATGCGGCTGGAAGCCGATCGTATAGATCGCATCGGCAATGCCGAAGAGTTCCGCCGGCACCGGCAATTTCACGCCGCCCTCGAGCAGGAAATCCAGACCCTTCTTGGCAAGCACGATGGTGTTGAGCGGCGGATCGGCGAAGGTTCTCGCCGTCACCAGATCAACCGGTTTGCGGAACACTTCGATGGTCGGCCCGAACTGGGTGATGCTGCCTTCGGAAAGCGTCGCCGTGTTGCCGCCGAGCAGCAAGGCTTCGTGCGGCTCGGTCGTGGCATAGACAAAGATTGTACCGGCGGCCGCGAAGACTTTCGGCAGTTCCGCGCGTAATTCTTCGCGCAGCTTGTAGTCGAGATTGGCGAGCGGCTCGTCGAGCAGCACGAGGCTGGCATTCTTGACGATCGCGCGGGCCAGCGCGGTGCGCTGCTGCTGGCCGCCCGACAGACTGAGAGGCGTCCGGTCGAGATAGGGCGTTAGTTTGAGAAGGGCGGCGGCATTGCGCACCTCCCTGTCGATCGTTGCCTGCTCAGTGCCGGCCACCCGCAGCGGTGAGGCGATGTTTTCGTAGACCGTCATCGCCGGATAATTGATGAATTGCTGGTAGACCATGGCGACGTTGCGCTTTTGCACGGGCATGCCGGTGACATCCTTGCCATCGAACCAGACCGAGCCCGAGGTCGGCACGTCGAGGCCCGCCATCAGCCGCATCAGGCTGGTCTTGCCGGAGAGCGTCGGCCCGAGCAGGACGTTGAGCGAGCCGTGCTGAAGCGTCAGCGAGACGTCGCGGATATGTTCCGCCGCACCCACCGTCTTCGTCACGTTTCTCAGTTCAAGCATGATGCCTCCTCCCAGGCTTTCTCCATCAGTCGGCCGTTCCTATTCGGCAGCCGCTACGTGCTGCCGGCTTATTCCGCGCATGAACTCGTCGAGCACTGCCGCCTGCTCACGGCTGAGACGCAGGCCGCGCTTGGTCCGGCGCCACAATACATCCTCGGCAGTCATCGCCCATTCGTTTTCGACGAGGTAGCGCACCTCGGCTTCGTAGAGATCGGCGCCGAAGTTGCGGCCAAGATCGACGTTCGACTTGGCGAGGCCCAGCAGCTTCCTTGCGCGGGTGCCGTAGAGCCGGGTCAACCGGCGGGCCAGCCGGGCGTCGAGGAACGGGTACGCCGTTTTCAGTTTCGCCACCTCGGCATCGAAGCCGGTGACGGGAAAGTCACCGCCGGGCAGCGGCGCGTTTGCCGTCCATGGTTTGCCGCGCTTGCCGAGAAAACCCTCGATCTTCTCGAGCATCGATTCCGACAATCGGCGGTAGGTCGTGATCTTGCCGCCAAAGGCGTTGACGATCGGGGCGGCACCCTCGCCTCCATCGGCCTTCAGCACATAGTCTCGGGTGGCTTCCTGCGCCTTTGAGGCGCCATCGTCGTAGAGCGGTCGCACCGCGGAATAGGTCCAGACGATATCCGACGGCTTGACCGGCTGCGCGAAATATTCGCTTGCCGCAGCGCAGAGATAGCCGATCTCGGCGTCACTGATCCTGACGTCGTGCGGATCGCCGGGATAGTCACGGTCGGTGGTGCCGATGAGCGTGAATTCGTCCTCGTAAGGGATGGCGAAAATGATGCGCCCGTCCTTGTTCTGAAAGAAATAGGCGCGTGGGTCGTCGAATTTCTTGCCCACGACGATATGGCTGCCTTGTACGAGGCGGACATTGTGCACGTCGTTCAGGCCGACGGTGGCCGACAGCACCTGATCGACCCACGGGCCGGCGGCATTGACCAGCAGCCGCGCCTTGACCTCCTCGGTATCGCCGGTCCGCACATTTTCAAGCCTGACCGTCCAGAGATTGCCTTCGCGGCGTGCGCTGCCGACCTTTGTTCGGGTTCGAATGGTTGCACCGCGTTCGGCAGCGTCGCGGGCGTTCAACACAACCAGCCGGGCATCGTTGACCCAACCGTCCGAATATTCGAACGCCTTTCGAAACAGCGGCTTCAGCGGCTTGCCGGCCGGATCCTTAGCCATGTCCAGCGTTTTCGTCGGCGGCAGCAATTTGCGCCCGCCAATATGGTCGTAGAGGAAAAGCCCGAGCCGGATCAGCCAGGCCGGACGCAGCCCCTTGGCGTATGGCAGCACGAAGCGCATCGGCCAGATGATGTGCGGCGCGTTCCTCCACAGGACCTCGCGTTCCATCAGCGCTTCGCGTACCAGGCGGAATTCGTAGAATTCGAGATAGCGCAAGCCGCCATGGATCAGTTTGGTCGAGCCGGAAGAGGTCCCGCTGGCCAGATCGTTCATCTCGGCAAGAAAGACCGAAAAGCCACGTCCAACGGCATCGCGGGCGATGCCGCAGCCATTGATGCCGCCACCGATGACGAAAATGTCATGAATCGGTGATGCGCTCAAAGAATCCTCCCTCGATTTCGCATTGCAGCATTTTTGGGTTCTTGCGAAACCGTACGGGAATTATTTCGAAATGATAACGAATGTCAAACGAAATGTGATAGGCGGAAGATGCCGCGACGGCATCTCTAGGATAGCGACGTTTCGATCAGCTGAACTTCTGCCTCCTGGCAGATCTTACGCACCGACGGGATGTCGCAACGATCGGTGATAAAGGTGTTGACCTGCGACAGATGGCCGATGCGGACGGGCGCGGTGCGCTCGAATTTGGTCTGGTCCGACACCAGGATCACATGTCGGGCGTTGGCGATGATCGCCTGAGCCACCTTCACCTCGCGAAAATCGAAGTCGAGCAGTGCGCCGTCATGGTCGATGGCCGAGGCGCCGATCACCGCAAAATCGACCTTGAACTGCCTGATGAAATCGACCGCGGCCTCGCCGACCACACCGCCGTCGGAACCGCGCACGACACCGCCGGCGATCACCACCTCGATCGAAGGATATATGCGCATCCTGTTGGCAACATTGATGTTATTGGTGATGACCATCAGGCCGCTGTGATCGAGAAGCGACTTGCTGACAGCTTCCGTCGTTGTCCCAATATTGATGAACAGAGACGCGTTGTCGGGGATCAGCCGGGCTGCTGCGCGGCCGATCGCCTCCTTCTCCTCGGCGGCGATCTTGCGCCGAGCCTCATATTCCATGTTCTCGATGCCGGAGGGGAACAATGCCCCGCCATGGATGCGGGACAAGAGCCGCTGGTCGCAGAGATCGTTGAGATCCTTGCGGATCGTCTGCGGCGTCACGTTGAAATGCGTCGCCAGCTCCTCGACCAGTACCCGGCCATGGTCCTTGGCCATCTGGATGATTTCGGAATGACGCGGCGACAGATACATCTAGCAACCTCTCATTTTCGTTTTTCTCGTTTATAGCTGAAAACGAAAGCCATGAACAGGTATGGGCCGGCTAATGAAAATCGGGCGACTGCAGCGAGAAAAGCTCCGGTGCAATCTCGACGAGGCTATCAACTCAGCCCCCGCGCGATCTCAGTGATGACCGAGAAAGCAGTATCGACGTCCGCCGCAGTCGTTTCGAACTGCCCGACCTGAAAGCGGATCGCCACCTGCCCGTCCACCCGGGTCTGCGTCAGGTAAATGCGGCCGTCATCGTTGATCGCGCTGACCAACCGCAAATTGTGCTCGTCAGAGTCGATGGCCGCAGCCGCGAGATGGCGGAATGAGAATAGCGACAGCATGGGTTCCGTGACGATCTCGAAATCCGGTTCCCGAGCCAGCCGCGCGGCGAGGCTCTCGCTCCAGGCAACATGGTTGCGGATCATGTTCCGCAGATTTTCCAAGCCATACGCACGCAGCAGGAACCAAAGTTTCAGAGCGCGGAACCTCCGTCCGAGCGGCACCGACCATTCGGAGTAGTTGATGACCCCGTCGCGGCCATGCGTTTTCAGGAATTCGGGCTTGATCGCCAGCGTGCGGACCAGCTCTTCCGGCTGGCGGATGAACTGCATCGAGCAATCGAACTGTGCCCCCAACCATTTATGCGGGTTGAAGACGATGGAATCGGCATTTTCGGCGCCGGTCCAGAAATGCCGGAACTCGTGGCAGATCATGGCGGAGCCGGCCCATGCGGCATCGACATGCAGGTAGAGCCCGTGCCGCCTCGCCACCTCGGCAACAGCCGCCACATTGTCGGTGCCGCCGGTACTTGTGCCGCCGACGCTGGCGATGATGCCCGCCGGCAGCATGCCGTTTTCGCGGTCGGTAACGATCGCGGCTTCCAGAGCCGCCGTCTGCATGGCGCGGAAGCGTCCGGCGACCGGAATGCGCACGAGGTTCGCCTCGCCGATGCCCGACACCCAGATCGCCCGGTCGATAGAAGTATGGACTTGGTCGGAAGAATAGATCCGCACGACCGGCTGCCCTTGCAAGCCGTTCTTGTTGCCTTGCCAGTCGAGCGCGCGCTCGCGCATTGTCAGCACGGCGGCAAGCGTCGCCGATGAAGCCGAATCCTGCATGACGCCGGAAAATCCCTCCGGCAAACCAAGCGCCTGCCGCATCCAGTCGACGACACGCGTCTCGAGCTCGGTTGCCGCCGGCGAGGTCTGCCAGAGCATGCATTGCGCGGCCATCGCGGAAACCAGATACTCGGCCACGACGGAGACCGGTGCCGCGTTAGCCGGGAAATAGGCGAAGAAACGCGGATGCTGCCAGTGCGTCATGCCCGGCAAGATCTTTTGTTCGAAATCGGCGAAGATTGCCTGCATCGTTTCGCCGTCTTCCGGCGGCGCGGCATCGATGCTTTTGAAGATTTCGCCCGGCTCGACAAGCGGCCGCACCGGTTTTTCGCGAAGGCTGTTTCTGTAGTCGGCGCCCCATTCAGCCGCTCGCAGCGACCATTCGCGGAATTCGTTGC
This sequence comes from Mesorhizobium sp. M1088, assembly GCF_040318575.1. Taxonomy (NCBI): domain Bacteria; kingdom Pseudomonadati; phylum Pseudomonadota; class Alphaproteobacteria; order Hyphomicrobiales; family Phyllobacteriaceae; genus Mesorhizobium; species Mesorhizobium sp. M1088. Next base: position 12,903 of record NZ_JAMYMO010000003.1, read on the forward strand.
TATTCATCTTCGCCTCCGTAGCGCCTCATCGAGCCGCGATCAAAGAGCACGAAAAACGAAGGTTTTCATTCGGGAAAATCAGGCAGACTGGCAAAGGCGGTCTTCAGCGCGTTCGACCAGCTATCCGAGATCGTACGATAATATTGATCGTCCTGGGTTATTCGCTTTTTGAGGCCGACCTTGAAAGTGTCCTTTTCATAGAACAGCAGGTCGAGCGGCAGGCCGACCGACAGGTTCGACTTCAGCGTCGAGTCGAACGACACCAGCAGTAACTTCACCGTCTCGGCGAAACTCATCGTCCTTTCATAAGCGCGGATAATGATCGGCTTGCCGTATTTGGTCTCACCGATCTGGAAGAACGGCGTGTCCTCGGTGGATTCGATGAAATTGCCTTCCGGATAGATCATGAACAGGCGCGGCGCGCTGCCGTTGATCTGACCGCCGAGGATGAAGGAGGCGTTGAAGTAGGAATCCGCCTTTTCGCCCGCCGGCGACGAACTGGCGATGACCTCCTTGACGGTGTCTCCGACCAACCGGACTGTCTGGTACATGGAGGGCGTTTCGAGCAGTGTGGCACGGCGCTCCGCCACTGCCTTGGTGCGTTCGTCGAGCAGGCTGACCACGGCCTGCGTCGTCGCCAGATTGCCGGCCGACATCAAAACGATGACGCGCTCGCCCGGCTCTTCCCAGACATGCATCTTCCTGAAGGTCGAGATCGAATCCATGCCGGCGTTGGTGCGCGTGTCCGACATGAACACGAGCCCGCGATCGATCTTCAGGCCGACGCAATAGGTCATCGAATCTCTTTGGCAACAATCTTGCCGGGGATTACTGCTCCACGGTGACGGTGACCGCAAGCTGTTCTTCCGCCTGTCCCAGCCGAATTCCAGATACCGGCGTGGCGTCGCGATAATCGCGGCCGGTCGCCACCTTCACATAACGCTCGTCCGGAGAAATGCCGTTGGCGACATCGAAGGCGACCCAGCCGAGGCCCGAGACATGCGCCTCGGCCCAGGCGTGGCTTGCCGCCTGCTCGATGGCCGCATCCATCATCAGGTAGCCGCTGATATAGCGGGCCGGAAAATCCATGGCACGCGCCGCGGCAACGAAGATGTGGCTGTGGTCCTGGCAAACGCCGGTCTTGAGCGCCAGGGCCTCTTCGGCCGGCGTCGTCACGTTGGTGGTGTCCGGCGTATAAGCGACGCGCTCGCCGATCACCGCCATCAACCGGTGCAGCCTTTCGATGTCGGTACCCTTGCCGACCGAGGCAGCAAGCTCGCGAATGCCGCTGCCGATCGTCGTCAGCGGCGTTTCCTGGCCGAACAGCCAGAGCGGCGCGAAACCCTGGTGCGGTCCGCAGACGCCAGCGGTGTCGCGCGTCACCACTTCGCCGGCTGCTTCGACGGTGATGAAGTCGCGCTCGCCCTCGACGCTCAACAGCCGGGTATCATTGCCGAAATGGTCGGTGAAGCGCACTTCCTCGCGTGCGCCTTCGATCTTCAGCGCCCAGGACAGTACCGTCTGGGTGCGCCCGTTCACCGGGAGCAGCCGCAAACGCTGCAACAGATAGTGCACCGGCGCATCGTAGCGGTATTCCGTCCGGTGGGTGATCTTCAGCCGCATCGCACTCGTCCCTGGAGCATGAGCTTTTCCGAAAACCGGTCTCCGCTTTTTGGGATCATGCTCAATAGAACCTGTAATCCTGCGCGATCTCGTCGCCGAGCCTGGTGTTGTCGCGGATGAAATTGGCCAGGAATTCGTGCAGGCCGGCGTCGAAAATATCCTTGATCGACCCGGCCGTCAGCATGGCCTGGGTCTTGGCAGCCGTCGCATGACAGGCGTGGCGCTCCCCATAGTCGTCACCCAGGAATTTGAGATGCTCCGTCAGGAAGCGGTAGCAAAAGGTCAGCGAGCGCGGCATGCGGACGTTGAGGATCAGATAATCGGCGATGTTGCTCGGCTTGTAGTCGGCATCATAGACCCAGCGATAGGAACGGTGCGCCGACACCGAGCGCAGGATCGATTCCCACTGGTAGTTGTCGAGCGTCGAGCCGACCCAGGAGATCGACGGCAACAGCACGTAGTATTTCACATCCAGGATGCGCGCGGTGTTGTCGGCGCGTTCGACATACGTGCCGAGCTGCGAAAAATCGAAAATTTCGTTGCGCAGCATCGTGCCGTAGAACGAGCCGCGGATCAGCGCCGTCTCGCGCTTGATTGCGTCGAGCGCGTTGGGCAGGTCGCGCTCGTCGATCGGCTTGGCCAGTATCCGCTTCAGCGACATCCAGGCTTCGTTGATGCTTTCCCAGGTCTCACGCGTCAGTGCGGTACGCACCATGCGGGCATTGTTACGGGCCGTTTCGATAGACGACATCGTGCTCGACGGGTTCGATGTGTCGCGCAGCAGATAGTCGGCGACATTGGCGGCGGTGTAGTCGGAATATTTCTGCGTGAAGCTGGCGTCCGAACCGGCGCTGAGCAGCACCGAATTCCACTCCTCCGAAGCGTTCTGGGTACGAGTCAGCGCCATGCGCAAGCCGGCATCCACCAGCCGCGCCATGTTTTCCGCCCGCTCGATGTAGCGGTTCATCCAGTAGAGCCCGTTGGCGGTGCGGCCGAGAAGCATGTCAGGCGGTCCTGTGGTGAATAGTGAAAGGTGAATGGTGAATGGTGACTATCCGGATTCCAGGGCACGATTCCGCGCGCTTCACTTCAGGGCATTTCACCAACATAAACGACCCACATCCTTACCTATTCACTATTCACTATTCACTATTCACTATTCACTATTCACTACTTTCACTCTAATCATCCAACACCCACGTATCCTTCGTGCCCCCGCCTTGCGAGGAATTGACGACCAGCGAGCCTTCCTTGAGCGCTACTCGGGTCAGCCCGCCGGGCACGATCTGGATACGGTCGGAAACCAGCACATAGGGGCGCAGATCGACATGGCGCGGCGCCAGCCCCTTGTCCGTCAGGATCGGACAGGTCGACAGCGCAAGCGTCGGCTGGGCGATGTAGTTCGACGGTTTTGCCGCGACCTTTTTGGAAAACTCTTCGCATTCCTTCTTGGTCGCCGCCGGGCCGACCAGCATGCCGTAACCGCCGGAGCCGTGGACTTCCTTGATCACCAATTCATCGATATGCTCGAGCACGTATTTCAGGCTGTCCGGCTCCGAGCAGCGCCAGGTCGGGATGTTGCCGAGGATCGCCTTGCGCCCGGTGTAGAATTCGACGATCTCGGGCATGTACGAATAGATCGCCTTGTCGTCGGCGATGCCGGTTCCCGGCGCATTGGCGATCGTGATGTTGCCGGCGCGGTAGACGTCCATAATGCCCGGCACGCCAAGTGCCGAGTCGGGGCGGAAGGTCAGCGGATCGAGGAACGAGTCGTCGACACGACGGTAAAGCACGTCGATCTGCTTGTAGCCCTCGGTGGTGCGCATCGCGACATGGCCATCGACGACGCGCAGATCCTGCCCCTCGACAAGCTGCACGCCCATCTGGTCGGCAAGGAAAGCATGTTCGAAATACGCCGAGTTGAAGCTGCCCGGCGTCAGCACGGCAATGGTCGGCGCGCCCTTGGTGCTTTGCGGCCGCACTGCCGCCAGCGACTGGCGCAAGAGCTGCGGGTAATTCTCAACCGGCCGCACCTTGATCTGCTGGAACAGCTCGGGAAAGAGCTGCATCATCGTCTCGCGGTTCTCCAGCATGTAGGAGACGCCGGACGGCGTGCGCGCGTTGTCCTCCAGCACGTAGAACTCGTTCTCGCTGATGCGTACGATGTCGACGCCGATGATGTGGGTATAGACGCCGGCCGGCGGCCGCACCCCGATCATCTCGGGCAGGAACGCCTCGTTCTTGGCGATCAACTCCTTCGGCACCCGGCCCGCGCGTAAGATCTCCTGGCGATGGTAGATGTCGTCGAGAAAGGCGTTCAGCGCCTGGACGCGCTGCTCGATGCCTTGCGTCAGCCGTCGCCATTCGTTGCCCGAAATGATGCGCGGAACGATATCGAAGGGTATCAGCCGCTCCGATGCTTCCTGCTCGCCGTAGACGGCGAAAGTGATGCCTGTCTTGCGAAAGACGCGTTCGGCGTCCTGCATCTTCTCGGTAAGTCTGGCCGGGTCCTGTTCCTTCAGCCAGCGATCGTAAGCCGAATACGGTTTTCTCAGCCCGGAAACTTCCGGAAGCATTTCATCGAACGCTGCCAATCGCATACTCCCCTGTGGCGCCATTTCACTGGCCTGGCTGGAGAAAATCAAGCGCAATCGGTGATTTGTTGGGCGCCGGCGATCAGTATATCGCACTTGCCTAAAATTAAGGCAGCACCAATAGGGCCTTGATCAGGCTTTGCCTGGTGTCCGGGCAGATGCCGGATGCGGATCAAAACGCGCGAAAGGTGACGACCGTGAACGTGTCCTTGATGCCGGGAAGAATCTGCACTTTCTCGTTGACAAAGTGGCCGATGTCTTCCTCGTCGTCGACATAGAATTTGGCGAGCAGGTCGTAGTTTCCGGCTGTCGAGTAGATTTCCGAAGCGATCTCGGCATCGGCCAGGGCGCTGGCAACGTCGTAGGCCTTGCCCAGATCGCATTTTATCTGCACGAAAAATGCCTTCATTGCCTGGTCCTGCTCACATCGCACGCTCTAATCGAGCGGCCCTTGTGGCAGACTGCCGCCCGGCTTTCAAGCATCGGCAATCGCTCAGGCTGTTCTCGCCTCGACAATGCTTTCTCGGCTCGGACACGGACTGCCACGCCGAATGTTTGCGCTCGGCTGAAACCCTGAAGCACTGCAAAGCGTATGGTATCATGTACCTTCAGGCAGCGATTTCTCAGGGACAACGGAGACAGGCCATGCGCCGCGCGTTTTTCGCATTCGCAGTCGTTCCATTCATTTTCGCATCCCAGGCCTTTGCTGGCGACGCCGAAGTCAAAGCGGCGCAGACAGTCATCGATGGGCAGTTGAGGGCCTTCATCGCCAATGACGGAATGACGGCCTACAGCTTTGCCGCACCGAATGTGAAACGCATCTTTCCGACCGTCGATACCTTCATGAACATGGTGACAAAAGGGTATCCACCGGTGCGCCAACCGCAGACCTACTCCTTCGGCAAGGTTCGTGAGACGAGCCCGACGTCGATCATCCAGCAAGTGCTGATCGTCGGCCCGGATGGCAAGGACTACGAGGCGGTCTACACGCTCGAACTACAGCCTGACGGCAGCTTTCGGATCACCGGCTGCAGCCTGCGTGCGTCCACGTCGCTCAGCACCTAAAGGGGTGTTTCAATCCTGTCGCCGGTAGAGCGTCCAGCTCAGGCCAGAAAACCCCCAATGCCTCGACGCATCGGCCCGTTCATACGCCAGAGCGCATGCGGCCGTCGGTTGGACATGTTCGGCTTGTTTGTCCACGTCCCCCTCGAGGACCAGCCAGGCGGGCCGTTCGGTGCACATCCCGTCGTCTGGAACCAGCAATGCCCGACGATCCATTCGCGCCGCAAAATAGTTGACGACAATCGGGGTGCGGAAATTACCGTCGCTGGCATAGGTGGTTGCGCCGTTCCTGGTCATTTCATCAACGATAGCGGCGTAGGAGCCGCGTTCAAATTTATAGAACTGAAGCAGCGACGAAATGCTTCCACTCACCACGATCGCCAGCGCTCCCATCGCAAGCAGCCTGGCAGTCCCGCGAGCATCCAAGCCGCGGCCAATCATCTCGCCGGCCCAGAGCAGCAGCAATGTTCCGCTGATGATGAAATAGCGCGGGAACTCAAGGTTGGGCAGATGCGCCGCCGCCATGAGCAAAGGCAGTCCGATAATCCCGATGGCATAAAGGCTGGCTCGACGACCGCGCCAGACACCGGCGGAGAGGCCGACAAGACCGCAGGCGGCAACTATATAAGGCCCGTCGCCAAACCAGGGTGGCAGGCCGAACAGAGAGCGGATCATCCCGCCATAGCCCTGCGCGAAGGCGGCAATCGAGAATGGCGAAACACCACCGACACTGAAGCCGAACAGCCTGCAGCCGACAAACACGCCGACAGCCAGCGGCAGCACGGCAAGCAAGCCCGGCAGGAAGATCGACGCCAGGTCCGCAACGACGCGGCCGACCTTCGCCGTACGCTGCCAGGCGAGCCAGGCGGTCCAGATTGCGAGGACCGCCACCATTCCGATCATTGTGAGATGGCACAGGAAGCCGAAAAGGATCGCCGCTGCCAAGGCCGCGCCAGACCACCGTCTATTGTCGAGCCGGCGCTCCAGAAAAACCACCGAGAGCAGCGTGAACAGCACAAGGCCGGCATAGCCGCGCGCCTCCGAGCCGTAATGGACCATTGGGTAGCTCACGGCAAACAACAGGCTTGTGGCAATCATCGCCTGTCGTCCGCGCGATGCGGCGCTCGCTGCCGCCGCACCGATCGTGGCAACACCTAATGCTATCGACAGACCTCGCTGGATCAGCGGCGAAGCATCGGGGCCAATGAGATAGAGATAGACCGAGTTGAGGAAATGATTGTTGTCGTGATTGACGCGCCAGAATATCTGGTCGATCGAGGTCAGCGGCTCGATCAGCGCAAAGCTCCAGATCTCGTCCAGCCAAAGGTCGCCGCGCGCGCCAAGCAAGCGCAAGACCAGGCCGGTCACTGCGATCGCCAGAATCGCAAGCAACGACCCAGCCGTCCATCGCTGAACCGCGATGGGGGTCGAAGGCGAAGGCTCGGCGATGCCGTTCGTCCGCACCGTCGTGCCAGGAACTGAAACTTGCCGCGAAACGAACAGGTTCTTGATCCTCGCCCGATGTCGTCCGGCAATGCTTATTGGGCAGTCGTTTCAAAACAGTTCATGGCAGGGACAACTCCTCCCTGGAGCCGGATTCCTGGCGAGCATGCCTACCGGACGGCGAGGTCACCGTTTGCCCATTGCTGCGTGATGATCTCGGCTTCTTCGGCGAACCTGCCAGCCTCGATCGCTTCACGAATGTCTCGCATCAGCTGCTGGTAATAGGACAGATTGTTCCAGGTCAGGAGCATCGCCCCAAGCGCCTCTTGCGAGCGCACCAGATGATGCAAATAGGCCCGCGAATAGTCGCGTGCGGCCGGGCAGTCGCTTGCCTCATCGAGCGGACGCGGATCGTCGGCATGGCGGGCGTTGCGCAGATTGACCTTGCCGCGCCGTGTGTAGGCTAGGCCGTGGCGCCCTGCCCGCGTCGGCATCACGCAGTCGAACATGTCGATGCCGCGCGCCACCGACTTCAAAATGTCGTCCGGGGTGCCGACGCCCATCAGGTAGCGCGGCCGGTCAGCCGGCAGCTCCGGGCAAGTGATGTCGAGCATCTCCAGCATCACCGCTTGCGGCTCGCCGACAGCCAGCCCGCCGATCGCGTAGCCCTTCAGCTCCATTGCCTTCAGCGCCTGCGCCGAGCGCAGCCGCAGATCCGGCACGTCGCCGCCTTGCACAATGCCGAACATCGCCTTGCCGGGCTGCTCGCCGAATGCCGTCTTGCAACGCTCGGCCCAGCGCAACGACAACTCCATGGCACGCCCGATCTCGTTCTGCTTGGCCGGCAGAGCCGTGCATTCGTCGAGCTGCATCTGGATGTCGGAATCGAGCAGCCCCTGGATCTCTATCGAACGCTCTGGCGACATCTCGTAGGCGCCGCCGTCGATATGCGAACGGAAGGTAACGCCGTTCTCGGTCAGTTTCCGCAGCTTCGACAGCGACATCACCTGGAAGCCGCCGCTGTCGGTCAGGATTGGATGCGGCCAGCGGGCGAATTCATGCAGGCCGCCGAGCCGCGCCACGCGCTCGGCGCCGGGTCTTAGCATCAGGTGGTAGGTGTTGCCGAGGATAATGTCCGAGCCGACGCCGCGCACCTGATCCATATACATGGCCTTCACCGTGCCGCCGGTACCGACCGGCATGAAGGCAGGCGTGCGGATTTCCCCGCGCGGCATGGTGATTGCACCACGCCGCGCCCTGCCGTCGGTCGCCAGCACCTTGAAGGTGAATGCGTCAGTCATTGAATTCCCTAGCCATCGAACTCCTTGTCGAATACCGGCGCGTCCGGGGCCTGCTTGTCGAGTGATTGCCGGTAGCGGATGCAGCCGCGCATGAATTTCGGCCACGGCGGCACGGCAATCGCCGGGTCGGTCTTTTCGGGCAAAAGTGACCAGAGGTCGGGATGGTGCCAGCACAGATCATGGCCGGTGGCGTCGCGGTGTTGGCGGATGCCGGCGCGCAGTTTCCTGACCTCGGCGATCAAGGCTTCCCGGTCGAAGGTTTCCAGGTCATCGTCCATCGGTATCCTCCCTGAACAGAAGACTTGCGTCTCCATAGGAATAAAACCTGTAGCGATTCTCGATGGCATGCGCATAGGCCGCCCGCATCGTCTGCAAACCGCAGAAGGCCGAAACCAGCATGAACAGCGTCGAACGCGGCAGATGGAAATTGGTCATCAGCAAGTCTGCGGTCTTGAAACGATAGCCGGGCGTGATGAAGATGTCTGTCGGGCCTGACCATGCGGCCAGCCTGCCGTCCTCGCCAGCCGCGCTCTCCAATAAGCGCAGCGATGTCGTGCCGACGGCGATAATGCGCCCTCCTTTTGCTTTCGCCGCATTCAGCGCCTCGGCGGTTTCCGGGCTGACCGAACCGGTTTCGGCGTGCATCTTGTGGTCGGCGGTGTCGTCCGCCTTCACCGGCAGGAACGTGCCGGCGCCGACATGCAGCGTGACGAAACGGCGCTCTATGCCCTTGGCGTCGAGCGTCGCAAACAGCTCCGGCGTGAAATGCAGCCCTGCCGTCGGCGCGGCGACCGCGCCCTCCTCCCTCGCATAAATGGTCTGATAGTCGCTGCGGTCGCGTTCGTCGTCGTCACGCTTGGAGGCGATGTAGGGCGGCAGCGGGATGTGGCCGACTGCATGCAGCGCCTCGTCGAGGAACGGACCTGACAGGTCGAAGCCGAGCAGCACCTCGCCGCCTTCTCCCTTCTCGATCACGGTCGCGTCGAGCTGGCCGAGAAGGCAGGAATTGGCGTCATGACCGAAATGGATACGATCGCCGGCGGCGATGCGCTTGCCCGGACGCATGAAGGCGAGCCAGCGGTCGGGCGCCATCCGCATATGCAGCGTGGCTTCGACCTGCGCCGCCGCCTCGCCGCGCCGCCTGATGCCTTTCAGCTGTGCCGGAATGACCTTGGTGTCGTTGAAGACCAGCACATCACCGGCCTTGAGCAGGGCCGGCAGGTCGCGCACCGTCCGGTCTTCGAGCCCCTCACCCGGCCTGACCACCAGCATCCTGGCACTGTCGCGCGGCTCGGCTGGGCGAAGCGCGATGCGCTCCTCCGGCAGATCGAAGTCGAAAAGGTCGACGCGCAAGAGATCCCCGCCTCAAGGTTCCGGGCAGGTCACCGCCCAGGCGCCGACACCGTCTATGCTCAATGTGCCGCCCATCGCGAAGCTGGACTGCTCGCTGGCCTTGACCAGCCGCAATTTGGCGACGATCGAGCTGATGCCTTCGTCGGTGAGGTCGATCAGCATGCGCTCGTCGTCTTCGAATGCCTGTCCAACGATGACTTTCGTTGAGCCTGGCTGTCCATCCGTGGTCCATGTCTTGCCGCCGGCATCCAGCCACACACGCGCGACCGCAATGACGGCCGTGTGTCCCATCAAAACGTCGATCGATGCCGCGCCGCCGTCGGCGCTGCAGACGATCGATTCCGTTGCCAGCGCCGGAGTGGCCGCCGCGACGAGCACAAATGCGATTGCCGCGACAGCCCGGCCGGTCATTTCACGTCGGCCGCGACCTTGAGCGACACGATCTTGTCAGGATCCTGCACCGGTTCGCCGCGCTTGATCTTGTCGACGTTGTCCATGCCTTCGATGACCTGGCCCCATACCGTGTACTGGCGGTTGAGGAAGGCGGCATCGTCGAAGCAGATGAAGAACTGCGAATTGGCCGAGTTCGGGTTCTGCGAGCGCGCCATCGAGCAGGTGCCGCGGCCGTGGTTGGCGTTGGAGAACTCGGCCTTCAGATCGGGTTTGTCGGAACCGCCAGTGCCGGCGCGCGATGGCGCGAAAGACGGCTTGTTGGAATTGCCGAACTTCACGTCGCCGGTCTGCGCCATGAAGCCGTCGATGACGCGGTGGAAGACCACGCCGTCATAGGCGCCTTCGCGCGCCAGCTCCTTGATACGGCCGACATGGCCGGGCGCCAGATCTGGAAACAATTCGATGACGACCTTGCCCTTGGTCGTGTCCATGATAAGCGCGTTCTCGCGGTCCTTGATTTCGGCCATGTCAGAAATATCCTTTTGAACAATTGGGGTTACTTGCCGTCCGCGGCGATGCGCACCTTGATCATGCGATCGGGGTCGGTCACCGTGCCGTTCTGCGCCTCGTCGCCTTTCTTGATGTGGTCCACCAACTCCATGCCGCTGACGACATTGCCAACGATGGTGTACTGGCCATCGAGCGGCGGTGCCGGCGCGAACATGATGAAGAATTGCGAATTGGCGGAATTCGGATCGTCGGAGCGGGCCATGCCGACCACGCCGCGCTGGTAGTGCTCCGTGCTGGAGAATTCGGCCGGCAGGTCAGGAAGATCGGAGCCGCCGGTGCCGACAGCGTCGGCATTGAAGCCGCTCTTCATGTTGCCGAACTTGACGTCGCCGGTCTGCGCCATGAAGCCGTCAATGACGCGGTGAAAGGCGACGTTGTCGTAGGCGCCCTGGCGCACCAGCTTTTTGATCTGCGCGACGTGCTTCGGCGCAAGGTCGGGCCTCAGCGCGATGGTCACGTCGCCGTCCTTCAGCGTTACGATCATGGTGTTTTCCGGATCGGCGGCAAAGGCCGACACGGATGCGGTCACAAGACCGGCAAGCACGGCAAGCAAGAAGGCAAGCTTTTTCAGCTGCATGGGATCTTTCTCCGAATATCTTCGTTCATGCATGTCGTTACCCAAAGCCGGGTTCCACTTTTGGGTGACATGCATTTTATTTCGCGAATTTGGCGGTGAGCGCGCCGGCCACGGCCGCCGGCACGAAGGGGCGGATGTCGCCTCCCATCGAAGCTATCTGGCGCACAAGTGTGGCGGTAATGGTGCGCACTGAAGGGCTGGCGGGCAGGAACACCGTCTGCAGCTCCGGCGCCATGGTCTCGTTCATGCCGGCCATCTGCATCTCATAGTCAAGGTCGGTGCCGTCGCGCAGGCCGCGGATCATGATCGAGGCGCCATGCTTCCTGGCCGCGTCGATTACCAACCCGTCGAAGGCGACTACTTTGATACGCGCACCGTCGCTGCCGAATTCTGCCTTCGCGGCCGTTTCGATCAGGCCAACCCGTTCCTCGAAGGAAAACAACGGCTTCTTGCCGGGATGGATGCCGATCGCCGCATAGATTGTATCCGCCACGGCCAGCGACGCCTTCAGCACGTCGAGATGGCCGTTGGTCAGCGGGTCGAAAGAGCCGGCATAAAGGGCGATGCGTTCGGTCATGGCAGGTGCTTCTAGCGAGCCTCTCTCCTAAAGGCAAATCCGATCGCCAGCCCGCGCCGTGAACCTTTTGGCCGACGTGAACGACAGATGAATGTGCCGCTCACAACAGCTTCACGCAGTGTTCACTAAGTTGCAGCTGCAGGAGATGAAACCAAACACCCATCTAATCGTTGTTAGGCGCAGGAGAACACGCACATGCTGATCTACATGCTCGCCACCGCAATGACCGTCGCCATGCTGATCGCCACCGTATTCGGGTTGCATCAGGAAGCACAGCGCGTCCGCGCCAAGGCCAACACCAAGCGGTTCGAAGGCTTCGGCAACCGCAGGCCTTATCGCCGCTTCTAGATTGCGGGTGTCTTCACACGCCGGCCCACAGGGCTGGCGTCGTCGTGCCAAACTCACTCGACGGAAGTATCGGGCTCCCTACCATCGGCATCGGCAACAGCGCCGCTTTCAGCATTCTCTTCGATCTCTTCATCCGCTTGCGGTTCTGAAATTCGCTCGACCGAAACGACCTTCTCGCCCTCAGCGGTATTGAAGATGGTAACGCCCTTGGTGGCGCGGCTGGCGAAACGAATGCCGTTCACTGGAACACGGATAACGGTGCCGCCATCCGAAACCAGCATGATCTGATCGTCATTGCCGACCGGGAAGGTCGCCACTAGGCGGCCGATTTCGGCCGTTTTCGAGACGTCGGTGGCGCGAATACCCTTGCCGCCACGGCCAGTCAGGCGGAAATCGTAGGACGATGAACGCTTGCCGTAGCCATATTCCGTCACCGTCAACACGAACTGCTCGTGCGCCTTGAGGAATTCATAGCGGTCGTCGGAAAGCTCTGCCTCTTCGCCGACCTCTTCATTGGTGAGCTGGATTTCTTCCTCCTCGCCAGCCGCGATGTCAGCAGCGAGCCGGCGTTCGGCCACCACCCGCTTGAGGTAGGCGGCACGCTCCGCCGGCGGCGCATCGACATGCTCGATCACCGCCATCGAGATCACCCGGTCGCCATCTGCCATCGCAATGCCGCGCACGCCGACCGAATTGCGGCTCTGGAAGACGCGTACGTCGCTGACCGGAAAGCGGATGCACTGGCCGGAACTTGCCGTCAAAAGCACGTCGTCATTGTCGGTGCAGGTCTCGACGCCGAGGATCTCGTCGCCTTCCTCGTCCAGCTTCATGGCGATCTTGCCGTTGCGGTTGACCTGGACGAAGTCCGACAGCTTGTTGCGACGCACGGTACCGCGCGTGGTGGCAAACATGACGTCGAGCTCGCCCCAACTCGTCTCATCCTCCGGCAGCGGCATGATCGTGGTGATGCGCTCGCCCTGTTCGAGCGGCAGCATATTGATCAGCGCCTTGCCGCGCGATTGCGGGTTGCCGATCGGCAGGCGCCAGACCTTTTCCTTGTAGACGATGCCGCGCGAGGAGAAGAACAGCACCGGCGTGTGCGTGTTGGCGACGAACAGCCGGGTGACGAAATCCTCTTCCTTGGTCGACATGCCGGAGCGGCCCTTGCCGCCGCGGCGCTGCGCCCGGTAGAGCGACAGCGGCACGCGCTTGATGTAGCCGGAATGGCTGACCGTGACGACCATGTCCTCGCGCTGGATCAGGTCCTCGTCTTCCATGTCCGCCCCGCCCTCGGCGAGCTCGGTGCGGCGCGGCGTGCCGAACTCGTCGCGCACGGCGATGAGCTCGTCCTTGACGATCTGCTGGACGCGGGCGCGGGACGAGAGGATGTCCAGGTAGTCCTTGATCTCGTCGCCGATCGTGTTCAGCTCGTCGGCGATCTCGTCGCGGCCGAGCGCGGTCAGGCGCTGCAGGCGCAGTTCGAGGATGGCGCGCGCCTGCTCCTCGGAGAGATTGTAGGTACCATCCTCGTTGATGCGATGGCGCGGATCGTCGATCAGAAGAATCAGCGATTCCACGTCGCCCGAAGGCCAGCGCCGCTCCATCAACTGCTCGCGCGCCGTCTGCGGATCCGGAGCGCTGCGGATCAGCTTGATGACTTCATCGATGTTGGCAACAGCGATGGCAAGGCCGACCAGCACATGGGCGCGGTCGCGCGCCTTGCGCAGCAGGAATTTCGTGCGCCGGCTGATCACCTCCTCACGGAAGGCGACGAACGCCTTCAGCATGTCGGTCAGCGTCAGCAATTCCGGCTTGCCGCCGTTCAGTGCCACCATGTTGGCGCCGAAGGACGTCTGCAGCGGGGTGAAGCGGTAAAGCTGGTTGAGGATGACATCGGCGACGGCGTCGCGCTTCAGTTCGATGACGACGCGGTAGCCCTGGCGGTCGCTCTCGTCGCGAATGTCGGAAATGCCTTCGATGCGCTTGTCGCGCACCAGCTCGGCCATCTTCTCGATCATGGACGCCTTGTTCACCTGATAGGGAACCTCGGTGATGACTATCGATTCACGATCGTTGCCGCGCGCCTCGACGTTGACGCGGCCGCGCATGACGATGGAGCCGCGGCCGGTCGAATAGGCGCTGTAGATGCCGGAACGGCCAAGCACGATGCCGCCGGTCGGGAAATCCGGTCCCGGAATGATCTCCATCAGCGCCGGAAGGTCGATCGCCGGATTATCGATGAGGGCGATGGCGCCGTTGCAGACCTCGCCCAGATTGTGCGGCGGGATGTTGGTGGCCATGCCGACGGCGATACCGCCGGAGCCGTTGACCAACAGGTTCGGGAAGCGCGCCGGCAGGACTTTCGGTTCGCTGCCCGACGCATCGTAAGTGTCCTGGAAATCGACGGTGTCCTTGTCGATGTCTTCCAGCAACTCATGCGCGACCTTGGTCAGCCGCGATTCCGTGTAGCGCATCGCCGCCGGCGGATCGCCGTCGATCGAGCCGAAATTGCCCTGCCCGTCGATCAGCGGCACGCGCAGCGACCAATCCTGCGCCATGCGCACCAAAGCGTCGTAGATCGAGGCGTCGCCATGCGGATGGTATTTACCCATCACGTCGGCGACCGGGCGTGCCGATTTCACATATTTGCGGTTCCAGTGATAGCCACTCTCATAGGCGGCGTAGAGGATGCGGCGATGCACCGGCTTGAGGCCATCGCGCACGTCCGGCAGCGCGCGGCTGACGATCACGCTCATGGCGTAATCGAGATAGGAGCGCTGCATCTCCTCGATGATGGATATCGGCTCGATGCCGGTGGGGCCGCCGTCGGCGCCGCGCGGTGTCTTTTGGTCGGTCAAATCGGATCACAATCTAATCAGGAATCACTTGGTGCTTATATAGGAAGCCAGCCTGAAACTCCAACAATCGCGGCAGTTTTCCAGTGTGGTTTTTAGCGGCAAATTCAAAAGGATAAACCAATTGCGACGATATGGCCGTGTACCCTTTCACGGGCGTCGCCGGCGGGCGCGATAATTACCCGGCGCCTCGCCCATCAGCCGCCGGAAACGGCGATTGAAGGTTGATAGATCGTTGAATCCCGCCGAAAAGGCAATCGCCGAAATCGTCTGATCCGACGTCCGCAGCCGCACGGCTGCCCTGTGCAGCCGCGCTCTCAGCAGGAATTGGTAGGGCGTCATACCGGCAACGTGCCGGAAGGTGCGCAGGAAATGGTAAGGGCTGGTGGCGGTCTCGTCGGCGAGTTCGGCAAGCGAGATCGGCCGGTCGGCATCGACTTCGATGCGCCGCACCGCTTCGGCGACACGCTTCTGGTCACGGCGGCTCGGCGTCCGCCCCCGATCCGTAGCGCTGCAAGCCGCTGTTACCGCGGCACCGGCAATGCGCAGGGCGAGTTCCTCGAACGCGCCGGTGTCGGCCATCTCGCGCGCCGCCTCCGCTTCGGCAAGCAGCGACACCAGCGCCGGCAAGGGCGGCAGGCGCGGTGTGCCGAAATCGAGCGTCTTGGCGCCCGGCACGTCGGCGACGATCCGCTCCATATAGGCCGGTCCGAAATGGAAGGAGAGGCAACGGTCGCCGGCGCCATGCTCGTGCCCGCATTCATAGCATGTGCCGGGATTGCCGAGCAGGAGCGCGCCCGGCGCCAGCATCGCCGTGCCCTCGCGCGCACGATAGCGGAAGGTGCCGTTGGTTACGGCGGCAACGCAGAAATCCCGATGCTCCTCCTCGAATGGCCTGTCGGCGGCGCTGGCGGTGCAGATGACATCCGACACCTGCCAGCCTCGGCCCGACGCCAGCCTGTGCGCGCTCGTCGTCATCGCCGAAACATAGCAACTTTTCCCAAGCGCAGAACCCCTGTCGGCCTCTATGCTTGCCGGTCTCCTGACAAGATGAGAGCGAAGCCATGTCCAATTCCTTTGCCAAGGTCCTGCACAGCGATGGGCCCGTACCGGCCCTTGCCGAGAAACTGAATCTTTATGGCCGCTTCGTCGGCGCCTGGACGTTCGACGCCACGCGCCATCTCGAGGACGGTCAGGTGCTGACCGGGCGCGGCGAAGTGCATTTCGGCTGGGTGCTCGAAGGCCGCGCGATCCAGGACGTATGGATCCTGCCTGCCCGTGACGCCGGCCCCTCGCCCTCGCTCGGCAAATGGACCTTCTATGGCACGACGTTGCGCGTCTACGATCCCGGCGTTGACGCCTGGCACATCTTCTGGAGCGATCCGCGCAATCAGTACTACAGCCGCCAGCTCGGCCGTGCGGAGGGCGATACCATCATCCAGCAAGGCGCAGACGGCACCGGATCTGCTGTGCGCTGGAGCTTTTCGCGCATCACCGAAAATTCGTTCCGCTGGCTGGGCGAACGCTCACAGGACGACGGCGCCGCCTGGCGTCTCGAAGTCGAGTTTCTGGCGCGCCGGGCCGTCAGCCCCTGATCCGCACGGTTTCCACTGGCTCTGCTTTGCTCTACCAATCCCGTTATCCGGCTTTGCCGGCGGGGAGGGTCAGCATGCCGAGCTTCGACAGCCTGTTCAACGCCTTCGTCACCATACTGGTGACGATCGATCCGCCCGGCCTGGCGCCGCTCTTCCTCGCCGTGACCCGCGGCATGAACCGCGAGGAGCGCAACCAGGTCTCCGTGCGCGCCTCGGTCATCGCCTTCCTGGTAATGGCGTTGTTCGCAATCGCCGGCGCGTCGATCCTGTCAGTCTTCGGCATCACTCTGCCGGCCTTCCGCGTCGCCGGCGGCTTTCTACTGTTCTTCATCGCCTTCGAAATGGTGTTCGAGCGCCGGCAGGACCGCAAGGAGAAGATCGGCGACGTCGCCATCACCAGGGACATGATCCACAACATCGCCGCCTTTCCGCTAGCGATCCCGCTTATTGCCGGTCCCGGCGCGATTTCGGCGACCGTCCTGCTCTCAAGCTCGTTTCAGGGTTTGGGCGCGCAGACAGCCCTTGTCGGCATCATCGCCATCTGCCTCGTCATCACCTACCTGGTGTTCGTGCTGTCAGAGCGCATCGACCGTATCCTCGGCCAAACCGGCCGTTCGATCCTGACAAGGCTGCTCGGCGTCATCCTGGCGGCGCTCGCCGTACAGTTCGTCGCCGACGGCATCAAGGCGCTGATGGCGACGTAGGGACAGCCCTACTTCGCTGTCGTTTCAATGACTTCGAAGTCGTGGGTAATCTCGGCAGTCTTGGCCATCATTGCCGAGGCCGAGCAGTATTTGTCGATCGAAAGCCCGATCGCCCGCTTCACCTTGTCGTGTGATAGCGCCCGGCCTTTGACGACAAAATGCATGTGAATGCGGGTGAACACTCTGGGCTCGGCTTCTGCACGGTCGGCATCGAGTTCGACCACGCAATCTTCGACCGCCTCGCGCCCCTTTTCGAGAATATGGACCACGTCATAGGCCGAGCAGCCGCCAGTGCCGATCAGCACCAGTTCCATTGGGCTCGGCCCCGGCGTCTTGCCCTCCGGCCCGAACGCAGTGCCTAGCACCAGCTTGTGCCCATTGGCGGACTCGCCAACGAAAGTGCGCTCCTCGACCCATTTGACCCTTGCCTTCACCTGATACGTCCTTTCACCGCTCAAACGCACAACGTCCCGAAAATCCAAGACAGATTTTCGGGACGCCATTTCGTGGCCAAGGTGCCGGCGCTTTTCGCCGCAAGGGCAGTCCGCCCGAGAAATCAGAACGGGATTTCGTCGTCCAGCTCGCGCGACGAACCACCGCCGCCGCCCTTGTTGGCGCCACCGCGATTGAAACTTTCGCCCGGGCCGGACTGGCCGAAATCGGAACCGCGGCTCGCACCACCACCGGCATAGTTGCCGACCTGGCCGCCGCCCTCGCCCCGCGCATCGAGCATCTGCAGCTCGCCGCGGAATTTCTGCAACACGATTTCGGTCGTATAGCGGTCATTGCCGGTCTGGTCCTGCCATTTGCGCGTCTGCAGCTGGCCCTCGACATAGACCTTCATGCCCTTCTTCAGATACTGCTCGGCCACCTTGGCGATCTGGTCGTTGAAGATCACGACATTGTGCCACTCGGTCTTTTCCTTGCGCTCTCCGGACGTCTTGTCGCGCCAGCTTTCCGACGTCGCGATGCGGATGTTGACGACCGGGTCACCCGAATTCAGGCGGCGGATTTCAGGGTCCGCCCCGAGGTTGCCCACCAGAATGACCTTGTTGACACTACCCGCCATGATACTTCTCCGCGCTCATCCGAAACCAGATTTTTGTCGCCGCACCTTACAGGCTATGGACAATCCCTGCCTGCCGTCGCTGCCTTTTCCCACAACGTTTTTGTTCTCTTTTCGTTCTATAGGAGAGGCCCTGCACTGTCAATAGTTGTCAGTAAGAAGTAGTGTCTTGGCGTCGAATTTCCACAGACCATGGGATCGAGGCGAACTCAATGAAGATGGTTGCGCATGACGATCAGCCGCAAGAAGAGTGGCGGACGGGAGTAAAGACCCGCATGCATGTCTCGGCCTGCAACGGCGCAACTCAACTTTGCATATTCGAACAATGGGTCGAACCCGCGGTTGGCGCCCCGACACATTGGCACCCGGTCGAGGAAGTGCTTACCGTCATCGCTGGCAGAGCCGAGATGTGGATCGACGAAGAGCATCTCGTCTTGACTGCCGGACAGTCGCTTGTTGTTGCCGCGCACAGGCAACATGGCTTCCGAAACATCGGCTCCGAATTGCTTCATATTCATGCTGTGCTCGCGTCACCAGTTTTCGAGGCGACGTTCAACGGATCCCCCGACATGGTGAGACGCTGGTTTCCGGCGAGTTTGTAAAACCTCGCCTGTCTTAAAAAACACCGCCTGTCTTAAAAAACACGGCTTGCCAAACCGATAAGTATTGACTTATGCTTTCGGCATGATCGAAGCAGACATTTTTCGGGCACTGGCGGATCCAACGCGTCGCGCCGTCTATGAGCGGCTCGCCGACGGCGAGATGACGGTGTCGGAACTGCGCACTGGCATACCGGTATCGCAGCCGGCGGTATCGCAACATCTCGCAGTGCTGCGCGGCGCCGGCCTCGTGGTCGAGCGCCGGGCCGGTCGCAACGCTTATTACCGCGTCGATCCGAAGGGGCTTGCGCCACTGCTCGGCTGGATCGAACGCTACCGTGCGTTCTGGCCAGAGCGCATCGAAAGGCTCAAGACGGTTTTGAAGGGCATGGACCAATGACCAGCCGAGGCAAAGAACGCGCCGAAATGGCCGCAGACAAGATCGAGTTCGAGTGCGAGCTGCCCGAACCGCCGGAAAAGGTGTGGCGGGCGCTGACGGTGCCGGACCTGCTCGCGGCCTGGATGATGCCGAACGACATCAAGCCCGAAATCGGCAACCGCTTTGCCTTTAAAGCGCCGAATGCGCCGATCGAGTGCGAAATCCTCGACGCGGATCCCGGACGGCTGCTGCGCTATTCCTGGCGGGAGCGGCCGGCGCCCGGCGATACGCAGGTGCCGCCCGGCAGCCCCCTGGACAGCGCAATGAACGACAGCCCAGTGGACAGCATCGTCACCTTTACGCTCGACCGCACCGTTTCCGGCGGCACGCATCTGCGCATCGTCCATGATGGTTTTGCTCGGGCAGCAGTGCCGGAGATCGCGATGGCAGGCGCCGGTTGCCGGCTTTCCTTTGAAGCGCGCACTCCCAGGCACAAGCAGATCGCCGCAAACACCCCGCGCCTCTTCCTGCGCGCGGCCTGAACGACAACAGTCAACGGAGACAACCGATGAGCGGCCTTGCCAATCTGGTGCCGATGGTGATCGAGCAGTCGAGCCGCGGCGAACGTGCCTTCGACATATTTTCGCGGCTGCTGCGCGAGCGCATCGTCTTCATCAACGGGGCGATCGACGACGGCACCTCGGCGCTGGTCTGCGCCCAGCTTCTGTCGTTGGAATCCGACAATCCCGACAAGGAGGTCTCGCTCTACATCAACTCGCCGGGCGGCGTGGTGACCAGCGGTTTCGCCATCTACGATACGATGCAGTATATCAGCTGCCCGGTCTCCACGGTTTGTATGGGCTTCGCCGCCTCGATGGCCTCGTTCCTGTTGATGGCCGGCACACCGGGGCGGCGCATCGCGCTACCCAACACCAGCATCGTGCTGCATCAGCCTCTCGGCGGTTTCCAGGGCCAAGCCTCCGATATCCAGCGCCATGCCGAGGGCATCCTTCGCACCAAGCGGCGCATGACCGATCTTTACGCCCGCCATTGCGGCCGCACCTACGAAGAAGTGGAACGCACGCTCGACCGCGACTTTTTCATGACCGCGCAGGAGGCCAAGGATTGGGGCCTCGTCGACTATGTTTTCGACACTCGCAAGCAGGCCGCATGAACGAGCCGGGCCGGCGGACGGAACTGAGGCGATTGAGCCCCCGCAATTTCAGCGCCATCGGTCTGGTCTTGACGCTATCGCGGCACTATAGTCCGGCGATGACCGCCAGCCGCTCATCCAGCCTGTTATGCTTTGCTATCGCTACCGTAGCCGGCACGAACATGCTGGTGGGTATGGCACTTGCCCAAGATAATTCGATGTCTTCGCAAAAGGGCGCCCTGCCCGGTGTGACCAGCGATTATCGCATCGCCGAGCCAGCGCCGCAGCCTGAGCCTGACGACGTGGCTCCAGGCAGCGGCAACGGCACCTTCAAGATTGGCGATACCGACGTTCGGATTTCCGGTAGCATCACCATCGATGTCGCTACCGGCGGGATCAGGCCCTCCAGCCGCTAAGTTCGCCTGGTGTGAACCACAAATATTGCGCTTCAAACGAAGAGCCCCGCCATTGCTTTTGCAACTGACGGGGCTTCTTGGATCTAAAATCCAAATTGCCGGGAGTGTACTGCCGGCATTTTATTTCGGATGCTTCGCGGCATTCAGCCGACGATCCGACTAGCAGTCTCTGATTTTATGGGAATCGGCAGGTCCGTTTGGCGGGCAGCGAAAACGCCTGACCCTGGCCACTTATACCTGCCGCGGCTCCAGCGACACGTGGAGCCTCAAGGAACAATCCGGTGGAGTCATGCCTCTGCTCTCCTTCTGTTCGTTGCGACTGTCGTCGTCGAAGCGCTCATCGCATAACCCGCGGCGTCTCGCAGGCTAGCCCGAGGCCGCGAGGCCATCGAAAGACGGCCGGCTTCGTTGACGTGTGGATTCTGCCCCCATGACGCGGGGACGTCAACCTTGAATAGCCGATTACCGAAAAATGTGATCGCGAGACGCTTTGTGAAGCCGGCTGCGCGGGCAGCTTTTGTCAGGAGCGTGTTCGGCCTTTGTTCTTTCCGCTTGCCCGTTCGCGCGAAAGGCGGTTAAACGCTTTGGTCGAGAGTTGTGGCGTCTCTCGAAAAGGCGGCGAAATTACCTACATAGGGGATGGTCGGGAAAACCCGCCCATCCCACGAATTCCAGATTCTGAGGCGGCGACCGGCGATGGCCGACCATAAATATCTCTCCATTCGCGGGGCACGCGAACACAATCTGAAGAATGTCGATCTCGACCTGCCGCGTGACAGCCTGATCGTCATGACCGGCCTGTCGGGGTCGGGCAAGTCGTCGCTTGCCTTCGACACCATCTACGCCGAGGGCCAACGCCGCTACGTCGAGAGCCTTTCGGCCTATGCACGGCAATTCCTCGAAATGATGCAGAAGCCTGACGTCGACCAGATCGACGGCCTGTCGCCGGCCATCTCCATCGAGCAGAAGACCACCTCGAAGAATCCACGTTCGACGGTCGGCACCGTCACCGAGATCTACGATTATATGCGGCTTTTGTTCGCCCGCGTCGGTGTACCCTATTCACCGGCCACCGGCCTGCCGATCGAGAGCCAGACGGTTTCGCAGATGGTCGACCGGGTGCTTGCTGTCGAGGAAGGCACCCGGCTGTTCATTCTGGCGCCGATGGTGCGCGGCCGCAAAGGCGAGTACCGCAAGGAACTGCTGGAGCTGCAGAAGAAGGGTTTTCAGCGCGTCAAAGTCGATGGCGTCTTCTATGAGATCGCCGACGTGCCGGCGCTGGACAAGAAGTACAAGCACGACATCGACGTCGTCGTCGACCGCATCGTCGTGCGCGGCGATCTGGCGACGCGGCTCGCCGATTCCATCGAGACCGCGCTGAAGCTGGCCGACGGGCTGGCAGTGGCGGAATTTGCCGACAAGCCGCTCGACGCCAGCCAGACCGGCGAGGATTCGGTCAACAAATCGAAGAACGAGACGCATGAACGCATGCTGTTCTCGGAAAAGTTCGCCTGCCCGGTATCCGGCTTCACCATTCCCGAGATCGAGCCCAGGCTATTCTCCTTCAACAATCCGTTCGGCGCCTGCCCGACCTGCGACGGGCTCGGCAGCCAACGCGCCATTGATGCCAGCCTGGTCGTGCCCGACGAGAATGTCTCGCTGCGCGCCGGCGCCGTCAGCCCTTGGGCGAAGTCGAGCTCGCCCTACTATGCGCAGACGCTGGAAGCGCTGGGCATTGCCTATGGCTTCAAGCTCGGCGACAAGTTCAAGGATTTGAGCGAGGAGGCAAAGCAAGCCGTCCTGCACGGCACCGGCGAGCGCGAAATCACCTTCCATTATGATGACGGTCTGCGCTCCTACAAAACGACGAAAACCTTCGAGGGCGTCATCCCCAATCTCGAGCGCCGCTGGAAGGAAACCGAATCCGCCTGGATGCGCGAGGAGATCGAGCGCTTCATGTCGGCCACGCCCTGCCCGGCCTGCCGCGGCTATCGGCTGAAGCCCGAGGCGCTCGCGGTCAAGATCGCCGGCAAGCACATTGGCGAGGTCACCGAGCTGTCCATCCGCAAGGCCGACCAGTGGTTCACCGATCTGCCCGCTTCGCTCAACGACAAGCAGAACGAGATTGCGGTGCGCGTGCTCAAGGAAATCCGCGAGCGGCTGCGCTTCCTCAACGATGTCGGTCTCGACTATCTGACGCTGTCGCGCAACTCCGGCACGTTGTCGGGCGGCGAGAGCCAGCGCATCCGGCTGGCTTCGCAGATCGGCTCCGGCCTGACCGGCGTGCTCTATGTGCTCGACGAGCCGTCGATCGGCCTGCACCAGCGCGACAATGCCCGCCTGCTCGACACGCTGAAGCATCTGCGCGACATCGGCAACACGGTCATCGTCGTCGAGCATGACGAGGACGCCATCCTGCATGCCGACTACGTCGTCGATATCGGCCCGGCGGCCGGCATTCATGGCGGCCACATCATCGCCCAGGGCACGCCGCAGCAGATCATGGCGACGCCCGCTTCGATCACCGGTAAATACCTGTCGGGCGAGCTCGAAGTGGCGACGCCGGCGGTGCGGCGTGAGGCCAAGAAGAACCGCCGGCTGAAGGTCGTCGGCGCGCGCGGCAACAATCTGAAGAACGTCACCGCCGAAATCCCGCTCGGCACGTTTACCGCCGTCACCGGCGTATCCGGCGGCGGCAAGTCGACCTTCTTGATCGAGACCCTGTTCAAGGCGGCGTCACGCCGCATCATGGGCTCGCGCGAGCATCCGGCCGAGCACGACCGCATCGAGGGGCTCGAATTCCTCGACAAGGTCATCGATATCGACCAGTCGCCGATCGGGCGCACCCCGCGCTCCAACCCCGCCACCTACACCGGCGCCTTCACGCCGATCCGCGACTGGTTCGCCGGCCTGCCGGAGGCCAAGGCGCGCGGCTACCAGCCGGGCCGCTTCTCGTTCAACGTCAAGGGCGGCCGCTGCGAGGCTTGCCAGGGCGACGGCGTCATCAAGATCGAGATGCATTTCCTGCCCGACGTCTATGTCACCTGCGACGTCTGCCACGGCAAGCGCTACAACCGCGAGACGCTCGACGTCCTGTTCAAGGGCAAATCAATCGCCGACGTTCTCGACATGACGGTCGAGGAAGGCGTCGATTTCTTCGCCGCCGTGCCCGGCGTGCGCGACAAGCTGGAGACGCTGAAACGGGTCGGCCTCGGCTACATCCATGTTGGCCAGCAGGCAACGACTTTGTCGGGCGGCGAGGCGCAGCGCATCAAGCTTGCCAAGGAACTGTCGCGCAAGGCGACCGGCAAGACGCTCTACATTCTCGATGAGCCAACCACCGGCCTGCATTTCCACGACGTCGCCAAGCTGCTTGAAGTGCTGCACGAGCTGGTCGACCAGGGCAACACGGTCGTCGTCATCGAGCACAATCTAGAGGTGATCAAGACCGCTGACTGGGTGCTCGATCTTGGCCCCGAAGGTGGCGACGGCGGCGGCGAGCTGGTAGCGTCCGGCACGCCGGAGGACATCGTCCGCGAAAAACGCAGCTATACCGGCCAGTTCTTGAGGGAATTGCTGGGGCGGCGCCCCGGAGGCAAGCGCGAAGCGGCGGAGTGATGGCAAAGAACGGTCTCATCACGGTCCAAAGCCGCTTCGGCGTGGCCGAGACGATCGATCGCCTGGTCGGGACTGTGGAAGGTGCAGGATTGCTGGTCTTCGCCCGCATTGACCACGCCGCCGGTGCGCGCAGTGTCGAAGCTTCCCTGCGTCCGACCCAGCTTCTGATTTTTGGCAACCCGAAAGGCGGGACGCCGCTGATGCAGGACCGGCAGCTTGCCGGCATCGATCTGCCGGTCAAGGCACTGGCTTGGGAGGATAAGCAAGGCAAGGTCTGGCTCTCCTACAATGACGCGCACTGGCTCGCTGAGCGCCACGGCTTGGGCGACGCCAGTCGCAATGCCGTCGCCGCGATAGCGGCCGGCATGGACAAGGTGATTGCGGCCGCTGCCGGCGCGGGCCAGTTTTGATCATGAGAGCCGCTCGGGCCGATGATCTCCCCACGGTGATCTCGCTCACCACCGACGCCTACGCGCCCTACACTGCCCTGCTCGGCGCACCGCCGATCCCTGTCACCGAGGACTACGCGCCGCGCATAGAACGCGGCGAGGTCTGGCTTTCGGAGCAGGACGGACAGCCGGCCGGCTTGATCGTTCTCGAACGACATGCGGACCATACAATGATCTTCAGCGTCGCCGTTGCGCCCGCCTTTCAGGGCAAGGGTTTCGGCATCGGGCTGCTCGACTGGGCCGAGCAACAGACGCGCCTGTGGAGCTTGCCGGAAATCCGACTCTACACCAATGCCAGAATGGAACGGAACGTTTCGTTGTATAAGGCCTACGGCTTTCGCGAAACGGGTCGCCGGCCCAATCCATATCGGCCAGGATGGACGGTCGTCGACATGGCGAAAGCCGTCGAGACGACCGCCATCGCGTGATCCTTTTCTGCAAACCGGGAGGACGACCATGACTCAATCAGGAACAATCCGCGCCGGCATGGGCGGCTGGACCTTCGAGCCGTGGGACACGTCCTTCTACCCGGACAAATTGTCGAAGGCCAAGCAACTGCATTATGCCAGCCGGCAGGTGCTCACTATCGAGGTCAACGGCACCTATTATTCGAGCTTCAAGGAGCCGACCTTCGTCAAATGGGCCAACGAGGCGCCGGATGGTTTCGTCTATTCGCTGAAGGGCAACCGCTTCGTCACCAACCGCCGCGTGCTCGGCGAGGCCGGGGAATCGATCATGCGCTTCCTCGGGTCGGGCGTCGCGGCACTTGGCGACAAGCTCGGGCCGATCCTGTGGCAGTTCGCGCCGACCAAGAAATTCGATCCGGACGATTTCGAGGCCTTCCTCAAGCTGTTGCCGGAAAAGCAGGACGGCGTTGCGCTGCGCCACGCGGTCGAGGTGCGCAACGACAGCTTCATCGTGCCGGAGTTCGCCGCCTTGGCGCGAAAGCACAAGGCCGCCATCGTCTATGCCGACCACGCCAAATATCCGGGGATTGCCGACGTTACCGGCGATTTCATCTATGCGCGGCTGCAGACCGGCAGCGACGACAATCCCGATTGCTATACGCCAAAGGCGCTCGACGAATGGGCGGCGCGCGCAAAAACCTGGGCGGAAGGCAAGGTGCCGGCCGACCTGTCGCGCGCCGATCCTTCAACCGACGCGCCGGTCAAGCCACGCGATGTGTTCGTCTACTTCATCACCGAGGGCAAGGTCCGCGCTCCATTCGGCGCCATCGCGCTGATGAAGCGGGTCGCAGGCTGACGCCCCGCTGTCGGTGGTCCGCCTGGCTTGGTCCTAAACTACCGGCTATGCGGCGCGTTCGTCCGGACGCCGATCAACCCTGACGATCTCGTTAAAGGCATCGAGATCGACATAGAAGACCTTGGTGATCTCCGCGATGAGTTCGTCGTGGTCATACCCCTGCGATTTCAGAATGTTGATGGCTGTCAGGATGTCGACGCGCTCCGTGAGCCGTCGTTTCTGGTAGTCCTCGACATAGCGCTCCATTGACTGGCCCTGGCTCCCAAGCACCCGAAATGTTGGACGACAACAGATCGCTGGAAGGGCTTGCGCGCAAGCGTGCGGACGCAGCCGCGCCTTCCCCTGATCTGCCAAGTTGAAACTGGTACGGAAAGCGGCCGACTCACCAAGGCCAAGCAAAATCTAGCACGCAATCTGCAGCGCGCCAGAGTTGCAAAGTAATGGAATCAATAAGAATTCAGACAGTCAGGAATTTGCGGACGTCCGCCCGGTCGAGATCCTCGGCGGGGCCGGTATGGACGATCTGTCCGCGGTCCATGATGTTGACCTCGTCGGCCAATTCCCGGCAGAAGTCGAGATATTGTTCGACCAGAAGCACGGCGATACCGGCCTGGTCGCGCAGATACCGGATGGCGCGGCCGATGTCCTTGATGATCGACGGCTGGATGCCTTCGGTCGGCTCGTCGAGCACCAGCAGCTTCGGCCGCATCACCAGCGCCCTGCCGATGGCAAGCTGCTGCTGCTGGCCGCCGGAAAGATCGCCGCCGCGGCGCGCGAGCATCTGCTTCAGCACCGGAAACAATTCGAAGACGTGACCGGGAATGTTGCGATCGGCGCGCTTCAACGGCGCAAAACCCGATTCGAGGTTTTCCCGCACCGTAAGCAGCGGAAATATCTCCCTGCCCTGCGGCACGAATGCGATGCCCGACCGGGCGCGATCATACGCCGCGCTCCGGTCGAGCGCCTTCCCCTCGAAGGCAACGCTTCCGCTCGTCAGCCGGTGATGGCCGACGATCGATCTCATCAAACTGGTCTTGCCGACGCCGTTGCGGCCGAGCACGCAGGTGATCTTGCCGGCGCCGGCCTTCAGCGAGACGCCGCGCAGCGCCTGGGCAGCGCCGTAGTGCAGCGTGGCATTGGAGACTTCGAGCATGGTCAGCGCTTTCTCCAACGCGTGAAGAACGAAAGGTCGAAATGATGGAACGGAACGCGCCAGACCATGTTCATCTCCCCAGATAGACTTCGACGACGCGCTCGTCGGCCGAAACGAAGTCGAGGCTGCCCTCGGAAAGCACCGAGCCTTCGTGCAGGCAGGTAACCTTGACGCCGAGCTCGCGCACGAAATGCATGTCGTGCTCGACGACGATGACCGAATGGTCGCGCGCGATATCCCTGAGCAGCCGCGCGGTTTCCTCGGTCTCGGCGTCGGTCATGCCGGCAACCGGTTCGTCGACCAGCAGCAGCTTCGGATCCTGCGCCAGAAGCATGCCGATCTCGAGCCATTGCTTTTGGCCGTGGCTCAGATTGGCGGCGAGTTCGTCACGCTTGTCGCCAAGCCGGATGATGCCGAGGATGTCGTCGATCTGCCGCACGTCCGCGGCCGAGCGACGATGGAACAGTGCCGGGAAGATCGAGCGCGGGCCTTTCAGCGCCAGCATCAGATTGTCCTCGATCGTGTGGCTTTCGAAGACGGTCGGCTTCTGGAATTTACGGCCGATGCCCATCATGGCGATTTCGGCCTCGTCGTGTTTGGTTAGGTCGACCTCACCGTTGAAGAAAACTTCACCCGCGTCGGGCCGCGTCTTGCCGGTGACGATGTCCATCATCGTCGTCTTTCCGGCGCCGTTGGGGCCGATGATCGCCCGCATCTCGCCCTTGTCGAGCACCAGCGAAAGGTTGTTGATGGCGCGAAACCCGTCGAAGGAAACCGACACGCCGTCGAGATAGAGGATGGTGTTGCTCTTCGACATCAGGCCATCACTCCGCCGGCTGCGGTTCGGCGCCGGAGGCCGACCAGTCGCCCGGCCTTCTCGCCGCCGAGCGGTCGGTTTTCGGCGGCACCGGCGCATCGGGATCGATGCCGGCTTCTTCGGCAACCGAGGCCGCCCGCAGCGCCTTGGCGTTGCCGCGCCAGGAATCCCACATGCCGATGATGCCCTTGGGCAGGAACAGCGTGACGGCGACAAACAGTCCGCCCAGCGCAAACAGCCAGAATTCAGGCAGCACGCCGGTGAACCAGGATTTACCGGCATTGACCAGAAGCGCGCCGATGATCGGCCCGACGATGGTGCCGCGCCCGCCGACGGCCGCCCACACCACCACCTCGATCGAATTGGACGGCTCGAATTCGCCAGGGTTGATGATGCCGACCTGTGGCACGTAAAGCGCACCGGCGATGCCGGCCATCACCGCCGACACGGTGAAGGCGAACAGTTTGACGTTCTCCGCCCGCCAGCCGAGGAAGCGTGTGCGGCTTTCGGCGTCGCGCACCGCCATCAAAAGCTTGCCGTACTTGGAACCGACGATTGCCCAGGTGACGAAGACGGCAAACGCCAGCATGACGGCGCTGGCCGCGAACAGCGCCGAGCGCGTCATGTCGGCCTGCACGTTGAAGCTCAAAATGTCCTTGAAATCAGTCAGGCCGTTATTGCCGCCGAAACCCATGTCGTTGCGGAAAAAGGCAAGCAGCAGCGCATAGGTCATCGCCTGGGTGATGATCGACAGGTAGACGCCGGTGACGCGGCTGCGGAAGGCAAACCAGCCGAAGACGAAGGCGAGCAGGCCGGGCACCGCAAGCACCATGACCGCGGCAAACCAGAAGTGGTCGAAGCCATACCAGAACCATGGCAATTCCTTGTAGTTAAGGAACACCATGAAATCCGGCAGCAGCGGATTGCCGTAGACGCCCCGCGACCCGATCTGGCGCATCAGATACATGCCCATCGCATAGCCGCCGAGTGCGAAGAAGGCGCCGTGGCCGAGCGAGAGGATGCCGCAATAGCCCCAGACGAGATCGAGCGCCAAGGCGAGCAGTGCATAGCAGAGGTATTTGCCGGTGAGCGCGACGATATAGGACGGCACGTAAAACGCACTTGTCGGCGAGACCGCAAGATTGAGCAGCGGCACGACGATTGCAACCGCCAGCAGGATGAAGATGGTGATGGCGACGCGGCGGTCGGCGCCGGCGGCAAAGAAGCGTCCCGTGATCATGCTTCCACCGACCGGCCCTTTAGCGCGAACAGACCGCGCGGGCGTTTCTGGATGAACAGGATGATCAGCACCAGGACGACGATCTTGCCGAGCACTGCTCCGGCATAAGGTTCGAGGAACTTGTTGACGATGCCGAGCGAGAAAGCGCCGACCAGCGTGCCCCAAAGATTGCCGACACCGCCGAAAACGACGACCATGAAGCTGTCGATGATGTAGCCGCGGCCGAGATTGGGCGAGACGTTGTCGATCTGGCTGAGCGCGACACCGGCGATGCCGGCAATGCCGGAGCCGAGTGCAAACGTTAGCGCATCGACCCAAGGCGTCCTGATGCCCATCGAGGCGGCCATGCGGCGATTGGCGGTGACGGCACGCATCTGCAGCCCCCAGGGCGTGCGTTTCATCACGTAGAGCAGCACCGCGAACACGCCGAGCGCGAATACCAGGATCCAGAGCCGGTTCCAGGTCACGGCAAGCTGGCCGATATTGAACGAGCCGGACATCCATGACGGGTTGCCTACCTCCTGGTTGGTCGGCCCGAAGATGGTGCGTACGGCCTGCTGCAGGATCAGCGACACACCCCATGTCGCCAGCAGGGTTTCCAGCGGCCGACCGTAGAGATAGCGGATCAGCCCGCGCTCGATGACAAGGCCGACGAGCGCCGCCACCAGGAAGGCCAGCGGCAGGGCGATGACCAGCGACCAGTCGAACAGGCCGGGAAAGGAATTGCGGATAACCTCCTGCACGACGAAGGTCGTGTAGGCGCCGAGCATGACCATCTCGCCATGCGCCATGTTGATGACGCCCATGACGCCGAAAGTGATGGCAAGGCCAATCGCCGCCAGCAGCAGCACCGATCCAAGCGATATGCCATACCAGATATTCTGGCCGGCATCCCACAGCGCCAGCGTCGAATTGATGTTGGCGATCGCAGCCGTCGCCGCGTCCTTCACCGCACCTTCGGAACTGGCCTCTACCGACGTGAGCAGCGACACCGCATCGCGGTCGCCGCGCGCACCGATGAGCGCGATCGCGCCCAGTTTGTCGGTCTCCGGCCTGTCGGAAACGAGAATCGACGCGGCGCGGGCCTGTTCTAGCAGCGCCTTGACGCTTGCCACGCTCTCATTTGCGATCGCGGTGTCGAGCGGCTCGATGTTTGCCGCGTCCGGCGTCTTGAACATTGTGTCGGCGGCGGCAATGCGCACGGCCGGATCCTTGGAGCCAAGCGTCAGTGTGCCCAGCGCGTCGCGGATAACGCGGCGCAGCGTGTTGTTGACCTTGATCTTGGTGATGTCGGCCTTGGCAGCTTCGCCCGATCTTTCGCCGGTAAGCGCATCGAGCAGCTCGATGCCGTCGCCGCTCTCCTTGCCGACAAAGACCAGTGAATCGGCCTTGCGCACGTAAAGGCTGCCCTCCGCAAGCGCGGCAAGCGGCCGTTCTACGGCCGGATCGCCGGAAGCCGCAAGCTCCCGCACCACGGCTTCTATCGCCGGAAAATTGGCGGCGGTAGCGAATTTGGCGATGACCACGCGCAGATCTGCTTCGCTGGCGTTCGACGGCAGCAGCGTCCCCAGGAGAAGGAGCAGCATCAGGCCAATCGCGCGGATCAGGATCATTGGTTTCTGGTGGCTCTTGAAGATTGAATGTCGCCTCCGGGCAGGCTGGAGGAGCAGCCTGCCCGGAGGCTTGCGGGTCTGGGAGGACAGACCGGGAGGATCAGTTGGTTCCCTTGCCGCCGCATTTGCCGGTGGCAACGTTGAAGTTGCCGCAGGACAGAGGCGCGCGCCAATCGGAGATCAGGTCCTTGGAGTCAGGCAGATAGTCGGACCACTCGTCGCCCATCACCAGGCCGGGCGTCTGCGAAACGGTTTCGAACTGGCCGTCGGCCTGGATTTCGCCGATCAGCACCGGCTTGGTAATGTGATGGTTCGGCATCATCGTCGAATAACCGCCGGTCAGGTTCGGCACCGAGACGCCGACCATGGCGTCGATTACCTTGTCCGGATCGGTGGTGCCGGCCTTCTCGACCGCCTTCACCCACATGTTGAAGCCGATATAATGGGCTTCCATCGGGTCGTTGGTGGTGCGCTTGTCGTTCTTGATGAATTTGTGCCAGTCGGCGATGAACTTCGCGTTCTCGGGCGTGTCGACGCTCTCGAAATAGTTCCAGGCGGCGAGATGGCCGACCAGCGGCGCGGTGTCCAGACCGGCAAGCTCTTCCTCGCCGACCGAGAAGGCCATGACCGGGATGTCCTCGGCCTTGATGCCCTGGTTGCCGAGCTCCTTGTAGAACGGCACGTTGGCGTCGCCATTGACGGTCGAGACCACGGCGGTCTTCTTGCCGGCCGAGCCGAACTTCTTGATCGCCGAAACTTCGGTCTGCCAGTCGGAGAAGCCGAACGGCGTGTAGTTGACCATGATGTCTTCCGCAGCGACGCCCTTGGCCTTCAGATAGGCCTCGAGGATTTTGTTGGTGGTGCGCGGGTAGACGTAGTCGGTGCCTTCGAGAACCCAGCGCTTCACCGAACCGCCGTCCTCGCTCATCAGATAGTCGACCGCGGGAATGGCTTGCTGGTTCGGCGCCGCACCGGTGTAGAACACGTTGCGTTCGCTCTCCTCGCCCTCATACTGGACGGGATAGAAAAGGATGTTGTCGAGTTCGCTGAACACCGGCAGCACCGATTTGCGCGACACCGAGGTCCAGCAGCCGAACACCGCCGCGACCTTGTCCTTGGAGATCAGCTCGCGCGCCTTTTCGGCGAACAGCGGCCAGTTGGAAGCCGGATCGACGACCACCGCCTCGAGCTTCTTGCCGAGCAGGCCACCCTTGGCATTCTGCTGTTCGATGAGCATCAGCATGGCGTCCTTCAGCGTCGTCTCCGAGATCGCCATGGTTCCCGACAGCGAATGGAGGATGCCGACCTTGATGGTGTCGTCGGCCGCCTTGGCGGGAACGCTCATCAGCAGGCCGGCGGTGACCACGCCGGCCGAAAACATTTTTGTTATTGTCGAGAAACTGCCCCTCATACTTTTAAACTCCCAACCTGGTTAACTGCATCGGAACAGACCATGCAACGGCTGTGCCAATCACCGGCGAAAGATCGGAGGGTTTGAGATTTCCCAGCCCTGTCAGTCGGTTAATGTATTAGCCGCAGGAGATGAACCTCGCCTGCCAGGTTTGAAATGAGAAAAGATCACTCGTACCAGCCTACGTTTTACTCATATACAGGCCAATGCCCGAATTTTGAGCAGCATCATATGAGCGCTGGCGAGGATTGCAGCGCCGCAGCGAAATGGGGCAAGTTCGAACCCTTAAACGAGCGACGCCATGGCCTTCCGAACGTCTTGCATTTTCATCACCATGCTTCTGCTGGCGACGACGACCGTAGCGCGCGCCGGCTTCAGCGACGGCAAGCTGCCGGACGGCTCCTATCATTGCGAAGTCTATCTGCTGGGCATGTTCCTCAGCCTCGGCGACATCACCATCAAGGGAAACGTCTATAGCGGTCCGGTTAGCTTCGGCACCGCGCCGCAGAGTTATAACTACCAGATGGATGCAGATGGGGTGATTACCTGGCTGGGTCCGCTGGGCGGCTACACCAGCGGTGGCAACTCGATCTCGCTTACGCAAGCGACCCTGGAAAGCGGAACCACCCCGTCCTTCGACATCATCATGAAGCAGCCAGACGGCGCCTTTACCGCCTCGACCTGCACGAAGCGTTGAAAAGTACGGAACCTGGCGAGCTTCCGTACTCCGAAGTAGAACCCGCCTAGCTCTCCGCCGCCATGTCGAGCGCCAGCCGGGTCATATCGGTGAAAAGCCCCTGGCGTTCGGAATAGTCGGTCTGCTCGCCGGTTGCCACATTGTCGACGACGGTCAGGATGGACAGCGCCCGGGCGCCGAAATCGGCCGCAATGCGGTAGAGTGCGCTGGTTTCCATATCCACGGCGAGCGCCCCCTGTGCCTGTGCTTCGGCAAAGCGTTCGCGCCCCAGCGGATGATAAAAAATATCGCTGCAGATCGTCAGCCCGGCCCGATGGTCGATGCCGAGTTCCGCAGCGCGGGCCAACGCCTGGGCCAACAATGCAGGATCGGGGCCGGCATCGGCACGATAGAGCCCAAAAACCTGGCCGCTCTCCGCATTTTCGCCGCGCACCGATTGTGCGATCACCAGGCTGCGCAGCGCCATCTCGGCGGTCAGGCCACCGCAGGTGCCGGTGCGGATCAACGTTTTCGCACCGTAGAAGTCCAGTAGCTCGTGCACGTAGACCAGGAATGACGGGACGCCGATGCCGGTGGACTGGACGCTGACAGGCTTGCCGCGAAACAACCCGGTAAAGCCGAGCGCGCCGCGGCGGCGGTTGACGCAGCGCGGCGCTTCCAGAAAGGTCTCCGCCATCCATTCAGCGCGCTGCGGGTCGCCCGGCAGCAGCACCGTGCTTGCGTAGTCGCCTTTGCTAGCCTCGTTGTGTGGCGTCACGGCATGCTTTCCAAAACCCGTCGCCCGTTTCGCCTGTAATCATGGCAGTCTCACGACAATGCGCAAGCGGAGCGTTGGAAGGGTCAGGATTCCAGCATGTCCTTTACGATCGTGGCCAATTGCTTGAGCGAAAACGGCTTCGGCAAGAAGCCGAAATGCGCGTCGGCCGGCAAGTTCTTGGCGAACGCGTCTTCGGCATAGCCGGACACGAAGATAAACTTGATGTCGGGCTGCCGTTTGCGCAATTCGCCAAGCAGCGTCGGGCCATCCATTTCCGGCATCACCACGTCCGACACCACGACATCGACCTTGCCGCCGAGCGCTTCGTAGACTTCAAGCGCCTCGACGCCCGACGACGCCTCGTGGACGGTGTAGCCGCGCGATTTCAGCGCCCGCATGCCGCCCATGCGCACGGCGTCCTCGTCTTCAACCAGCAGCACCGTGGCCGAGCCCGACAGATCCTTGGCTGAGTCGGTGATCTTGGCAGGGGCGGCCGGCACTTCTCCAGCCTCGCCCGCCTTCCTTGCCTCCGCAATGTGCCGCGGCAGGAAGATGCGGAACACGGATCCCTTGCCGACTTCGGAATCGCAGAAGATGAAGCCGCCTGTCTGCTTGATGATGCCATAGACCATGGACAGGCCGAGTCCGGTTCCCTTGCCAACCTCCTTTGTCGTGAAGAAGGGCTCGAAGATCTTTTTCAGCACATCAGGCGCGATGCCGCTGCCGCTGTCCTCGACCTCGACCAGCACATAGTCGGCCGGAGTAAGTTCGCGGTAGGAAAAGGTCTTGCACTCTCCGGCGCTGACGTTGCGGGTGCGCACCGTGAGGTCGCCGCCGGCCGGCATCGCATCGCGCGCATTGACCACCAGATTGACCACCACTTGCTCGAACTGCCCGATATCGACCCTGACCGGCCACAGGTCGCGGCCATGGTCGATCTTGAGCTTGATATCGTTGCCGATCAGCCGGGCAAGCAGCATTCTGAGATCGGCGAGCACGTCGGTCAGGTTGAGCACCTCCGGCCGCAGCGTCTGCTTGCGCGAGAAGGCCAGCAACTGCCGCACCAGCGAGGCCGCCCGGTTGGCATTCTGCTTGATGTTCATGATGTCCGGGAATGACGGATCGGACGGCCGGTGGTTGGTCAACAGCAGGTCCGAGGCCATGATGATGGCGGTCAGCACATTGTTGAAATCATGCGCGATGCCGCCGGCGAGTTGGCCGACCGCCTGCATCTTCTGGCTCTGCGCCATCTGGCCCTCGAGGGCCTTTTGCTCAGTGGTCTCGACGGCATAGACGATGGCCGATTCCTCGGCGCCCTCGCCACCGGTACCGTCTGCGACCGCGTTGACGTAGAAGCGTATGTGGCGCTCCTCATTGCCGGGCAGCACCGTATCGATCGGCTCGATGTCAGCCTGTTGCTGGCGTGCCTTTTCGAAGGCCGCGGCGAAAGCCGGCCGGTCGCGCTCGTGGATCACCGTATCCAGCCGCACACGCCGATCGACCGCGTCGCGGTCGACGACCGAGGAAAACAGCGACAGGAATGGCGCATTGGTGCGCAGGATGCGGCCGGCATGATCGACGCCGGCTATCGCCATCGGCGTCGAGTTGAAGAACCGCGTGAAGCGTATTTCCGATGCGCGGAGGTCGGCCGAAGCGTCCTCGCCTTGCGTCCGGTTGAGCACGATGGTGCGAGTCGGGCCGTTGAGCCCCTCTCGGCTGGCCGAGACACGATGCATGAAGCGCACCGGCAGCGCCTCGCCGGTCATCGTCGTCAGATCGAGGTCGATAACGGCATTGCGTGTGGTACCAGCGTCGGCCTTGACTGAACGGACCAGCGCCATGCCGTCGCCGGCGACGATCTCCGGCAACGTGATTGCGCCGGGAGTGAAGCTGGCCAGGTCGATGCCCAACCACTCCGCAAGGGTCGCGTTGATATAGGTGACGCGGCCTTCCTG
This sequence comes from Mesorhizobium sp. M1088, assembly GCF_040318575.1. Taxonomy (NCBI): domain Bacteria; kingdom Pseudomonadati; phylum Pseudomonadota; class Alphaproteobacteria; order Hyphomicrobiales; family Phyllobacteriaceae; genus Mesorhizobium; species Mesorhizobium sp. M1088. Next base: position 48,484 of record NZ_JAMYMO010000003.1, read on the forward strand.
GTCGGCCGAAAAGAAACCGGCCGGCGCATGGTCGAGGTGATCGATCGCCTTTTGCAGGTCGAGAAAGAACCGCTCCTGCTCGGCCCGTTCCCGCGAGATATCGGCAAGCTGCCAGGCAAGCATGGGCAGCCGCTGGCCGGGAACGCTGAAGGCGCGGGCCCGAACGCGGTACCAGCGCGCGCCCGGTTCGGCGCCTGGCCGAATGGACTGCGCGAGCCGAAACTCGCCGTCGCCCGGCTGGCCGTCCCGCAGGCCTGACGCCAGCCGGTATATGGTCACCGAGGCCTCGGGAACGTCTGAAAGCAAACCTTCGACGGTCTTGAGGTCGGCGGCCGACTCGGCACCCGTCATATCGGCATAGGTCCGGTTGGCGTAGATGATACGGCCTTTGGTGTCGGTGACCAGGAGACCTTGCGACATCGAATCGACGAAAGCTTTCGACAGTTCGTCGCTTGTCGAGCGCGGCGTGATGTGCACGAAGCCGATCGCAGTGGCGAATAGAAAGCCGACGCCGATCATCGCCAGCACGCCAAGCATGCCAAGCAGGAATGGATCGCCAAGGCGCTCGCGGAAAAGGCCGAAGACGATCGCTGCCCCAGTCAGGACGACGATGAAGACGATGAGCCGGGTGACCGCTCCCGGTCGCGTGTTCTGGTCGACGATAGGTACCGGATAGAAATCGCCGCGCGCTTCCTTGGCCATGTGCCCCCTGCTCGTGAATTCCGGTGTCGGTTGAATCATATTCTCAGGGTTGGGAAAAGGCCCGGCTGCAGATGTCCGCTAAAAATGACGCCGTTCGGCTCCCGGCGTTTCAAGCTGTTCACGAAGCGTGAAAGGCAACTTGCGGTGGCCTGCCGCAACAGTCTAGTGTCGCTTCTCTTCGAAAGCTGATTTTGGGGGAACCAATGCTGCAATGGCTGGATGGCGTGGCGGGTCCTGGTTATGCCGCAGCAATCCTATGGACGTTTGCAGTACTTGTCCTTCTGCTCATCATTCTTCTTATCATCAGGCTGGTCCGCAGCCTGACGTTCGGGACATTCGTCGCCGGCGGCAGGAACCGCAAGACGCGGCTGGCTGTCATGGATGCCACAGCGGTCGACAGTCACCGGCGGCTGGTGCTGGTGCGCCGTGACGATATCGAGCACCTGCTATTGATCGGTGGTCCGACCGACGTCGTCGTCGAGCGCGACATCAGGCTCTCGGCGTTGCGGCGCCCGGCATTGACCGGAGACAACGGCCACCAGCCGGCAGCAAGGTCTGCTTCGACCACAGCCGCGCCGGTGAGGCAAGCGCCACCGCAGCCGGCAAGCGTAACCGCGACCCCTGTCCGAGCCCGCCAGACGGCGACGATGCCGGCAACAATGCCGGCGCCGGCGCCGAAACCGGCATCGAACGTCACGCCGTTGCCAAGTTATGGATCCGTCAACGCCAGTGCCTCGCGGCATGCGCAGCCGCCGGCAAGACAGGACTCCCCGGCAAGATACGAGCCGCCGGCACAGCACGAGTCGATTGACGATGCGCTGATGAAGGAGCTGGAGGTTTCCCTCGACGAGCCACGCTTCAGCCAAACGCCGAGCAAGCCGGTGGCGAAGGCATCACCCTCTCTCGACGACGAGATGACGAAGCTCCTCGGCGAGTTGTCCAATCAGAAAAGATAGGCCGATAGCGAACGGCCAATGAAAATGGCCGGAAAACCGGCCATTTTGAACGCTTTACCGATGCCGCTGTTTTTCCCGGCGACTCAGTCGTCGCGGTAGACCTTCTCGCGCCGCTCATGGCGCTCCTGTGCCTCGATCGACAAGGTCGCGATCGGGCGCGCGTCGAGCCGCTTCAGCGCGATCGGCTCGCCCGTCTCCTCGCAATAACCGTAAGTGCCTTCGTCAAGGCGCTGGAGGGCCGAATCGATCTTGGAGATGAGTTTTCGCTGGCGATCGCGGGCGCGAAGTTCGATGGCGCGGTCGGTTTCTGAGGAGGCGCGATCGGCGAGGTCGGGGTGGTTGGCGTTTTCCTGCTGCAGGATTTCGAGAGTTTCGCGCGCTTCGCGCAAGATGTCGTTCTTCCAGGTGACGAGCTTCATGCGAAAGTAGGATTTCTGCCGCTCGTTCATGAACGGCTCGTCTTCGGAGGGTACGTAATCGGCGGTAACGATGTCGTTCATTCGACTCACCCAACAAACCCCAAATTTGGCGCCTATATATTCGCGGACCGAAAGCTGCACAAGGTCAATCGACGACAGTTTCACGCAATTGTTAGTCTCGGACAAAACGGATCGGCGATGCCCTTTTTGCGAAGAATACGACCGAATCCGTACATGATTCGCTATGCTTGAGGGGCGCTTGCCATTGCGCACGGAGCTCTTCTGATGGCAAATCCTGCCGCGTGCTGGCGGGTTCGGTGCCCGGCACAACGGGGATCCGGTGACCAGACTTTACCTGCTGAGGCATGCGAAGGCCGGCTGGGCGCTGCCTGGCGTGGCTGACTTCGACCGCCCGCTCGATCCATCCGGCTTCGCCGATGCCGAAGCGATGGGCGTCCTGATGCGTTCCCGCAAATACGCACCGGCCCTCACCCTTTGCTCAAGCGCCAAGCGCGCCCGCCAGACGCTGGAAAGCCTGGCTGGCCACACGGACACGGGCCGGGTGCTGTTCTGTGACACCCTCTACAGCGACGATGCCGCCGCGTACCTCACTGCCATCCGGCAGAATGGCGGGCTGGATGCCTTGCTCGTCATCGGCCACAATCCGATGATTGAGGATCTCGCCATGGCGCTCTCGGGCGACGGCGACGAGACCGCGCGGGCCATGCTGAACCACGGCTTCCCGACCTCCGCACTTGCGGTGGTCCGGTTCAACGGCAGACTTGCCGAGGCTGCGCCAGGCACCGGCTATCTCGAAGCCTTCCTGACGCCTGCCGATATCTGAGGCCATTTCAAAGCCGCGCATCAAAGCCTATATCGGATCCTGACCGGCCCGCGAGAACAGATTTGCCATCAGCGCTGACGACTTTTACCGACGAGGCGAAGATTGCCTTGGATACGTTGTCAGGCCGCGCTGCCGGGCTTTTCGCTCCGTCACTGCGTCTTGGCGTGACCGGGCTGTCCCGCGCCGGCAAGACGGTGTTCATCTCGGCCCTTGTGCACAATCTCGTCCATGGCGGACGCTTGCCGCTGTTTGAGGCACAAAAATCGGGGCGCATCGCCCGGGCTTTTCTCGAAGAGCAGCCGGACGACGCGGTCCCACGCTTCCAGTACGAGGATCACATCGCAGCTCTTGTCGACGATCGCGTCTGGCCGGATTCGACGCGTGCGATTTCCGAACTGAGGCTCACCATCGAATACGAATCGGCCTCTGGCTGGAGCCGCATGTTTTCCGCCGGCAAATTGTCGGTCGACATCGTCGATTATCCCGGCGAATGGCTGCTCGACCTGCCGCTGCTCGGCAAGTCCTACGCCGATTTTTCGCGTGAGGCCTTCGAGATGGCCGTGTTGGCGGTGCGTGTCGACCTTTCGCGGGAATGGCGGGCGCTCTCCGATCCGGTCGACCCCAACGCCGAGGCCGACGAGATGACGGCGCGCCGTCTCGCTGAGAGCTTCGCGGCCTATCTCAAGGCCTGTAAACTCGACGAGCGGGCGCTTTCGACCTTGCCGCCCGGCCGCTTCCTGATGCCCGGCGATCTTGAAGGCTCGCCCGCTCTCACCTTCGCGCCGCTGCCGAATCTGGGCGGCCGGCGCGCCCGCTCGGGATCGCTGCAGGCTATGATGGAGCGGCGCTACGAGGCTTACAAGACGCATGTCGTCAAACCGTTTTTTCGCGAACACATCACGCGTCTCGACCGCCAGATCGTGCTGATCGACGCATTGCAGGCATTGAATGCCGGCCCCGGTGCGATGGCCGATCTAGAGCGCGCGGTCACCGAAATCCTGTCCTGTTTCCGGCCCGGCCGGGGCAATTTCCTGACCGACCTGTTTTCGAGGCGTATCGACCGTATATTGGTGGCCGCGACCAAGGCCGACCATCTGCACCACGAAAGCCACGACCGGCTGCAGGCGATCGTGCGGCGGCTAGCCGACCGAGCCGTGGCGCGGGCGAATTTCACCGGCGCCGACGTCAACGTCGTCGCTATGGCTGCCATGCGCGCGACCCGGGAAGGCACGGTCAAGCAGGGCCGCGAGACTTTGCCGGTCATTATCGGCATGCCGTTGCGCGGCGAAAAAATCGATGGCGAAACCTTTGACGGAAAGACAGAAACAGCCATATTTCCCGGTGACTTGCCGGAGAAAGTTGATGCGGTGTTCGATGTTTCCGAATCGACCCGCCGGCAGAACGATGACGACCCCGCGATCCGCTTCGTGCGCTTTCGCCCGCCGAAACTCGAGCGCACCGCCGAGGGCGTCACGCTGTCGCTGCCGCATATCAGGCTCGACCGCGCGCTGCAGTTCCTGATCGGAGATCATCTCGCATGAGTGCGCCCCGCAGACCGGCGGCCTTTCGCATCGAGCCGGAGCCCCAGCAGAAGGAAGATTCGACGGCTCACCATGCTGCGTCCGGGGCCGCGCCGGCGCGAAAGCCGCGTACCGTGACGGCGGATCTTGCCGTGGTCACACCGGCGGAGATCGACGTCTTCGACGAGCCTGATATCGTCGCCGCCGAACCGCCGCCGGCGATTGCGCCGCGAAAACGTTCGCTGCTTGGCAGCCTGTTCTTCGGCGCGCTGGGCGTTCTGGTTTCGCTCGCCGTCGGCCTCTGGACCGACCAGCTGATTCGCGACCTGTTCGAGCGCGCCGAGTGGCTGGGCTGGCTGGCTGCCGCTATGGCCGCGATCGCCATCCTGGCGCTTCTGATCATCCTCGTGCGCGAATTCATGGCGATTGCCCGCCTTGCCGAGGTCGAAAAGTTGCAGAAGCGGGCGCTCGATGCGATTGCCCGCGACGATCCGAAGGCCGCCCGCGCCGTGGCCGACGAGTTGTCGGTCTTTGTCTCGGCCAAGCCTGAAACCGCGGCCGGCAGGCGCTCGCTGGCCGAATTGCGCGGCGAGATCATTGACGGCGGCAATCTGGTGCGGCTGGCCGAGACCGAGATACTCGGCCCGCTCGATGCCCGCGCCAGGGTGATGATCCTCGAAGCGGCGAAGCGCGTCTCCCTGGTGACCGCGGTCAGCCCCCGCGCGCTGGTCGACGTCGCTTATGTCGTGTTCGAAGCCGGCCGGTTGATTCGCCGGCTGTCGGAGCTTTATGGCGGCCGCCCCGGCACGCTTGGCTTTTTTCGCCTGGCGCGCAGCGTTCTGGCCCATCTCGCGGTCACCGGGTCGATCGCCGTCGGCGACAGTTTCGTCCAGCAGATCGTCGGCCACGGCCTTGCCGCCCGGCTCTCGGCCAAGCTCGGCGAAGGCGTCGTCAACGGCATGATGACTGCGCGCATCGGCATTGCAGCGATGGAAACCGCAAGGCCCCTGCCCTTTTACGCGGTCAGGCGGCCCGGATTGGGCGATTTCCTCTCCGCGCTGACCTCCTTTGCAGCAAAGAAAGAAAAAGAAACATCCGCTTCCGGAACGTGACTATTGCCTTGGGGTGACAAAGCATTAACCAATCTTGTCCATGGTCGGAAGCGTCCAAACCAGTCTCTTTGTTGCCGGGTGTCGTCGATGAAAAGCGTTATTCTGTCCAGCGGGCTGCCCGTGGCGCTCGCGCTTGTCGCAACCGTCGGCATTGCCGGAAAGACCTCGGCGGCGGAACCGGACAAGCAGTTCTTTCGGTCGGTCGAAGGCAAATGGGTCGGCCCCGGGGAAATCGTTGCCGGCAAATACAAGGGCACGAAATTCACCTGCAGCTTCATCGGCTCGACGCCTGACGGCAAGGTCGGCATGTCGCTCGACGGCGGCTGTCGGGTAGGCATGTTCACCCAGCAGATGTCGGCAACGATCGAACACAAGGGCCGGCAGGGCTACAAGGGCAGCTTTATGGGCGGGGCCGCCGGCTCCGGCCTCGACATTATCGGCGGCAATGTCGTCGATGCGCACAAGGTGGTTTTCACCATCAATCGCAATCAATTGCGCGGCGTTATGCAGGCGCTTGTCCCCGACGACAATTCAATGACGGTGACCGTTGCCGTGCGCGTCGACCAGCAGCTGGTCCCGGTCATCGGCATGAAGCTGAAGCGGATCGATGCAGTCGAGGTCGGCTCCATAACTCCGAACTGACTTTCAGCGTGAGAAGGGCGGCGGCCAAACGGCGCCGCCTCTTTTGATTTGCAAATAAATGCTCAGCCTTCGATCGCGGCAATCACCTCGTCATAGGCCTTGCAGGCCTCGGCTGCTGTCGTGCCGCCCTGATACTTGGTTGTCACCGCCTGAAAGGGCCGCGACTTGATCGTCGCTCGCCCTTCACTGGCCGAAGCCGGGTCCTTAGCGCCGGATTGCTGGAACAAGCAACGCGCAGGAGCCCATTATCCTGTTCAGTGCGCCTGCAATATCGCCTTCACAACGCGCCGGATTCGCACTGTTCGATCCGCCCCGAAGCCCCTATCTTGGCCGCTTGTTGCAAGAGAGCGGAACGGCAGGCATGGCGGCAGAGGCATCAAACGGCGATCTGATCCAGGTGGTGGCGCTGCTTGCCGCCGGCGTCGTTGCGGTGCCGATCTTCAGGCGTATCGGACTTGGCTCCATCCTCGGCTATTTGACGGCCGGCGTCGTGATCGGTCCGTTCGGGCTGCGCATTTTTTCCGAATCGGAAGCCATTCTTCATGTCGCCGAACTCGGCGTCGTCATGTTCCTGTTCATTATCGGGCTGGAGATGCAGCCGTCACGGCTATGGGGCATGCGCCGCGAGATCTTCGGGCTTGGCGCGCTGCAGGTCGGCGTCTGCGCGGTCCTGCTGACCGGCGTCGGCCTGGCGGGAGGTTTCCCGATCGCGCAATCCTTCGTCGCCGGCGCCGGTTTCGTACTCACCTCGACGGCAATCGTCATGCAATTGCTGGAAGAACGCGGCGACCTGGCCACGCCCAAGGGCCAGCGCATCGTCTCGGTCCTGCTTTTGGAAGACCTGGCCATCGTGCCGCTGCTGGCGCTGATCGCCTTCCTCGCGCCGGGCGGCGCCGACATGAGCCTGTCGGATCGGTTGACGGAGGTCGGCATCGGCCTTGCCGCGATCGTCGGGCTGGTGCTTGCAGGACGCTATCTGCTCAATCCGTTCTTCCGTATCCTGGCGGATGCGCGCGCCCGTGAGGTGATGACCGCAGCCGCCCTTCTGGTCGTGCTCGGGTCGGCGCTCGCCATGCAGCTTTCCGGCCTGTCGATGGCGATGGGCGCCTTCCTGGCCGGCGTGCTTTTGTCGGAATCGACCTTCCGCCATCAGCTGGAGGCGGACATCGAACCGTTCCGTGGCATTCTGCTCGGACTGTTCTTCCTCGCCGTCGGCATGTCGCTCGACCTGCATGTGGTCGTCGTCAACTGGCAGCTCATTGCCATCTATGTCGTCGCCTACATGATGATGAAGGCGATCGGCATCTATATCGTCGCCCGCATTCTCAAAACCGGCCACCGGGAAGCGCTCGAGCGCGCGGTCTTCATGGCGCAAGGCGGCGAATTCGCCTTCGTCCTCTATTCCGCAGCGGCGGCTGTCGGTATCATCGATAGCCAGGCCAATGCGATGCTGACCGCCATCGTCATCATTTCCATGGTGCTGACGCCCTTAGCGATCATAGCATTGCGGTATCTGACGCCACGCGACGAGCAGTCGCTTGAAGGCGTCGATGTCGCCGAAGGCCTGACCGGCAGCGTGCTGATCATCGGCTTTGGCCGGTTCGGCCAGATCGCCAGCCAGCCGCTTTTGTTGCGCGGGATTGATGTGTCGATCATCGACAATGAGGTCGAGATGATCCAGGCGGCGGCCGATTTCGGCTTCAAGGTCTATTACGGCGACGGCACGCGGCTGGACATTCTGCGTGCCGCGGGAGCCGGGCGCGCACGCGCCGTCCTGATCTGCGTTGACAAGCCCGATGCCGCCGTGCGCATCGCCGAGCTCATCAAGGCGGAGTTTCCATTGCTGACGGTGCTGGCGCGGGCTTTCGACCGCGGCACGGCATTGCAGCTCATTCGTGCCGGCGTCGACTATCAGCTCCGCGAGACGTTCGAATCGGCGCTTGTCTTCGGCGGCTCGACACTGGAAGCTCTCGGCGTCGATCCGGAAGAGGTCGCCGAGGTAGTCGAGGACGTCCGCCGCCGCGATGCTGCCCGTTTCGAACTTCAACAGGCAGAAGGCATCCGCGCCGGGCGGCGCTTCCTCAAAGGCAATATCGGCACCCCCATCCCGACGCCGCTCAGCACGCCACGGCGCGTGGGCCAGGCGCTCAACGAGGAGACCGCCGGCGTGCTGCAGAAATCCGAACCGGCCGATTAAACGTTGGAAAGACGCGAATTATGAACGAACTGGACGACCGCGCTGTCTCCATCACCAGATTCTGGCGCGACGCCGGGGAGGACGCGTGGTTCGAGAAGAACGACGCCTTTGATGCCGACTTCCGCACCCGGTTTCTCGATCTGCACTTTGCCGCCGCCCGCCGCGAATGCGACGGCTGGTCCGAACACGCCGAAGGGTCGCTGGCACTGATGATCCTGCTCGACCAGTTTCCGCGAAACTGCTTTCGCGCCACCGGCCACATGTACGCCACGGACCCGCTGGCGCGGCATTTCGCCGGGAAAGCGATCGCTGCCGGCCATGACCTGGCACTCGACGAAGAGCTCCGCGTTTTTCTCTATCTGCCCTATGAGCATTCGGAGGACCTCGCCGATCAGCTCAAATCGGTAGAGCTTACCGCCGCCAAAGCCCCGATCTATCTGAAATATGCGATCGAGCATCGCGACATCATCCAGCGCTTCGGCCGCTTTCCGCATCGAAACAGGATGCTTGGCCGCGAGACGACACCGGACGAACAAATGTTCCTCGACGGAGGTGGGTTCTCCGGCTGATTTCAGGCACCGATGGCGACAGCATCAGGTTTTCCACCAATCCCGGCCTGACGCCAGCCGTTCAATGCCCGATGTGTCGACGGCGGCCAGCCGCTCCGATACGCTCTTGCCGTCGACCACAAGCTCCGGCGCAATTTCTGCCAGCGGCGCCAGCACGAAGGCGCGCTCCAGCATGCGCGGATGCGGCACCTCCAGTCCGGTCTCGTGGATGATGCGGTCGCCGAACACCAGAATGTCGATATCGATCAGGCGTGGACCCCAGCGCTCCTCGCGCACCCGCTTCAGTTTTCGCTCGGCGTCGAGGCAAAGGTCGAGCAAAGCCCGTGGCGCGAGCGCGGTCGAGATTTCGGCCGCCGCGTTGAGGAAATCCGGCTGATCGAGCTTGCCCCAGGGCGGCGTGCGGTAGAGCGACGAAACGGCAACGACGCGCGTTCTCTCGTTGGCATCCAGAATGCCCAGTGCCGCAGCCATTGACTTCGCCGGATCACCGAGATTGCCGCCAAGGCTGAGATAGACGGTGTTGTTGTTACTATTCTGGCCAGACAACGGTCACCTCGACATGATCGAGCACACCCGGCACCGGGGCGTTCGGCTTGCGCACGGTGATCTCGGCCTTTTTGATCTGCGGAAACCGCGCCGTCAGCGCCCTCGCCACTTCGAGCGCCAGCGCTTCGATCAGAAAGCGCCGTTCGCCGGTAATGATCTTCTCGATGACCGCAAAGGCGATGCCGTAATTGACGGTGTCCTCGATGGAATCCTCGACCAGCGCCCGCCCGGGATCCACCATGAGTGCCGCATCGACATAAAAGCGCTGGCCGAGCGTCTCTTCTTCGTCCAGCACACCGTGCCGGGCAAAGAAGGCGCAGTTCTTCATGCGGATGACATACATGGCTCAGCTTTCCCCGATCTCACGTGCCAGCATAGCATCGGCGATGGCCAGCCCATCCACGTTGATTGCGACATCGTGGACGCGAAAGAGATGCGCGCCTTTGAGCCTCAGGATGACGCTGGTGGCCGCGGTCCCGGCGCCTCTTGCGGCTGCGTCGCGGCCGGTGACGGTGCCGATAAAGCGCTTTCGCGATGTGCCGGCCATCAGTGGAAAACCCAGCGCATGAAGTTCGGAAAACCGTGCCATCAGGTCAAGATTTTCCGCTGCCGTCTCCTTGGCAAAGCCGAAGCCCGGATCGAGCACGATATGATCGTCGGCAACACCGCTCCGCCGCGCGATTTCCAGCGACTTCCTGAGGAAGAAGAGCTGATCGGCAATCACGTCGGGCAGTTTCTGCCGGTCCCGTCCCGTGTGCATGACGACAAGGCCAGCGCCGGTTTCGGCCGCGACGCGGGCAATGCCCGGTTCGCGCTGCAGGCCCCAGACGTCATTGACGATATGCGCGCCGGCTTGGACGGCAAGCCGGGCCGTATCCTCGCGATAGGTATCGACCGAGATCAGCGTTCCGCCGGCCTTCACCAGCGCCTCGATGACGGGCAGTATGCGGGTTTGTTCCTCCTTTGCGGAGACCGCAGACGCCCCGGGACGTGTCGATTCTCCGCCGATGTCGATGACAGAGGCCCCCTCCTCCACCATGCGGCGCGCCTGGGCCACTGCTTTTTCCGGCGCATCGAACAGGCCGCCGTCGGAAAAACTGTCCGGCGTGATGTTGAGGATGCCGACGACCACGGCCTTGCCGCCAAGGTCGAGATGGCGTCCGTGCGCCAACTGCCATCGCCCTGTCATCATTGCCCATCAACCATGTTCGATCCCGCGGCGTGGCGGGGGATCAATTCCGTTGCGCCGAGGACGGCGGTAAAGCAAGGTGGGCAAAGAGGCAACACGATGAAACGATCCCTCCTTTGCGCCCTGGTGCTCGCCCTGACCGCATTCCCGGCCGGCGCTGCAACGCTCGTCAAGACATATAGTTATTTCCCGATCGGCGGCAGGACGCTCGACGACATCGAGACCCAGCTGTCGAAACTCGGGCCTCAGGTGAAAAGCACCGGGTCGCGGCATCCGGGAGCTACCCAGATGGCGTTCACCACCCGCGTCAGCTATGCGCAAAAGCCGGGCTCGTGCTGGATTGCCGACGCTGTCGTCACCGTCAAGGTCAAGGTCATCCTTCCTGAGTGGCGCCGCCCGCGCAAAGCCGATGCCGGCGTCAGGCTGTTCTGGGATACGTTGTCCGCCGACATCAAGCGCCATGAGGAACGCCACGTCGAGATTGCGAAGAACCACGGCCGCGAACTAGAAGACGCCTTGAAGGCGAGCTACCCGGAAAAGACCTGCGAACTGGCAAAGACCAAGGCCGCAAAAATCACTGCGGCCATGCTTGCCAAACACGACCAGGACCAGATGCGCTTCGATCGTGTCGAAAGCGCCAATTTCCAAAGCCGCATCCTGCGGCTTTTGCACTATCGCATCGAGCGCATTGAGAACGGCCGGCTCTCTCCCGGCTGAACTCCGCGTCGTCGGGCAAAGCCAATTTTGCCGAAACATAGTGCCAGCTTCGGAAAACTTTCGAGCCGCTGTCGAAATCGGCCTATAGCGAACGACATATGCCAGGTTCGCAGGGATCAGCCTCCGGCAACGCCAATCGGCGTACTAGATGCTTCCCAGCCCGTCGCGGACGGGCACGCAGGCATAATGGATGAACGGATATGGACCAGGCTGTCGACAAGCAAACGATGGTGGAAACCAGCGCGCCGCTGACCGAAACCGAGAAAAACGCCATCATCGGCGGCGTGCTTTTGTCGATGCTGCTGGCGGCGCTCGACCAGACCATCGTCGCGCCGGCGATGCCGACGATGGCACGTCTGCTCGGGCATGCCGAATATCTGCCATGGATCGTGACCGGCTATCTTCTGACCGCGACCGCCGTGGCGCCGCTCTACGGCAAGATCTCCGATATTTATGGTCGCCGGCCGACCGTCTATGCTGCAATCCTGATCTTTCTCGCCGGCTCGCTGGTCAGCGCCACGGCCCCCAACATGCTGGTCCTGGTGGTCGGCCGGGCGATCCAGGGCGCCGGCGGCGGCGGTCTGTTCGCCCTGACGCAGACCGTGATCGGCGACCTCGTGCCGCCGCGCGAGCGGGCCCGCTACGCCGCCTGGATCTCGGGCACATGGGCCGTCGCCAGCATCGCCGGGCCGCTGCTCGGCGGCACCTTCGCCGAACATCTGCATTGGTCGCTGATCTTCTGGATCAACATTCCGCTCGGCCTGCTGGCCATGGCGATCATCAACAACCCGCTCAAGAAGCTGCCGATCGCCGCAAAACATCACCGCATCGACGGCCTCGGCGCGCTGCTTCTGGTCGCGGCCACCTCGCTGCTGCTGCTTGCCTTGAACTGGGGCGGCAGCGAGTATCCGTGGCTGTCGCCTGAAATCCTTGGACTGCTCGCCTGCTCGGCGGTGTTCTGGAGCGCGTTCGCGCTGCGGCTCATGCGCGCGGCCGAACCGCTGATCTCGCTCGAAGTGCTCGGCAATCCGATCGTTCTCGCCGGCACATTGTCGATGTTCCTGCTGCAGGCCGCCAATGTCGGCTTGTCGGTCTATCTGCCGGTCTACCTGCAGTCGGTCGTCGGCCTGTCGGTCAGTCAATCGGGCACCGCATTGCTTGGGCTGATGCTCGGCACGGTGGCCGGTGCGACCTTCAGCGCGCGAATGATCCCGCGCTTTTTCCACTATAAGCGCATTGCCATGATCGGAACTGTTTTCTCGATCCTGTGCCTCGGCGTGCTCAGCCTGGTCGCCGGGCATGCCTCACTGTTGCTCGTCGAGGTGTTGACGACCTGCGTAGGCCTGGGCACAGGCACGACCTTTCCGGTTGCCACCGTCTCGGTCCAGAACGCCGTCGATCGTATGCACCTTGGCGTGGCGACCGGCGTTCTCACCTTCCTGCGCTCGCTGGGCAGCGCGCTTGGCGTCGCTATGCTCGGTGCCGTCGCCCTTGGTTACGGGCTGCCGCTGGCCAGCGAAGGCACGCAGCCGGCCGGCCATATCGCCTCGGCCATGCCGTTCGTGATGATCTTTCTTGCCGCGGCCGCGATCTTGCTGTTGTCGCTGATCACGCTCTGGCTGATGCCGGAGAAAACGCTTCGCGGCCATGCCGAGGCTGTGGCCCCAACCCTGGCCGAATAGACCTGTCCGGCGAAATCCGGCGAGCTTCAGTCGACCACGCCGAGCTTCTTGTGCAGGCTGGTCGACGAGGTCGTATACTGGAATACGATGCGCTCGCCGGGGCTGATGATGCGCTTGGCTGCCTGCGCCATTAGAGCGACCTCATGGAAGCCCGACAGGATCAGCTTCAGCTTGCCGGGGTACCAGTTGATGTCGCCGACGGCGAAGATGCCGGGCACCGACGTCTGGAATTTTTCGGTGTCGACCGGGATCAGGTTCTCGTGGAGGTTGAGCCCCCATTCGGCGATTGGGCCGAGCTTCATCGTCAGGCCGAAGAACGGCAGCATCCGCGTGCACGGCACTTCGACATCGCCCTCCGGCCCCTTGATCGTGGCCGAGACTAGCTGGCCGTCGCTGCCGGTCAGGCCAGTCACCTGTCCAACCTGGAATTCCAGCTGCTTCATCTCCTGCATGGCATACATCTTGTTGACACTGTCGGGCGCTGCGCGGAATTCGGGCCGCCGGTGCACCAGCGTCACGCTCTTGGCGACCGGCTGCAGGTTCAGCGTCCAGTCGAGCGCCGAATCGCCGCCGCCGACGATGAGGAGGTCATGGCCGCGAAAGTCCTCCATCCGGCGCACCGAGTAGAACACGCTCTTGCCTTCGTAGGGTTCGATGCCTGGAATCGGCGGCCGCTTCGGCTGGAACGAACCGCCGCCGGCGGCAATCACCACAATTTTGGCTTCGAACACCTCGTTTTCGTCGGTAATGACGCGGAAGCTGCCGTCGTCCAGCCTTTCCAGGCTCGAAACCATGCGGCTATAGGTGAATTCGGGCTTGAACGGCGCGATCTGCTCAAGCAGCTTGTCGACCAGGCCTTGCGCCGAGATCGAGGGCCAGCCCGGAATGTCGTAGATCGGCTTTTCCGGGTAGAGTTCGGCGCATTGCCCGCCGGGCCGGTCGAGTATGTCGATCAGATGGCACTTCATGTCGAAGAGGCCGAGCTCGAATACGGCAAACAGGCCGACAGGCCCTGCCCCGACAATGAGTACGTCCGTCTTGGTGATAGCGGTCATGAGGCATGCGCCTTTATGGGAAAACGGCGCGACACTGCATGACCATTGGTCCGCTGCCAAGCGGCAGCCGCAAAAATCGGCTTCAGCCCTGGCGGGCCGGCACGCGCACGACCAGCCCGTCGAGAGCGTCGCGCACCTTGATCTGGCATGACAGCCGCGAGTTCGGCTGGACCTCGTAGGCGAAATCCAGCATGTCCTCTTCCATGGCTTCCGGCTCGCCGACCTCCGCCGTCCAGGCTTCGTCGACATAAACATGGCAGGTCGCGCAGGCGCAGGCGCCGCCGCATTCCGCTTCTATTCCCGGCACCGCATTGCGGATCGCATTTTCCATGACGGTCGAGCCGTTTTCGGCATCCACGTCAAAATGCGTGCCGTCATGGGCGATGAAGGTCAGCTTGGTCATTTGTCACCTGAAGGGAGTCTGAGCCGACATAATCACTCTGCCGGACAAGTCAACTGCGGCGCGAAAGCGCCCGTGCGTGGCGTCTTTGGGATAAGTCCTATCGGCTGATGGCGGCGACGAAGTCGCGCACTTCTTCGATCAGCGAGCCAAGCCGCTTCAGCGTGCTGGCGTCTTCGGGCCGGCATTCGATCGCGCTGGCGCAATCGGCAATGGCGAAGGCGCCGACCCCGCGCGCCGAGCCTTTGAGCCCGTGTGCCAATAGCAGCCGCTGCCTGACATCCGCATCGACGATCTTGTCGCGCACCGACAGCGCCTGCTGCACGAACAGAGCCAGCACCTCCTGCTCGAGGCTCCGATCGCCCATCGTCTGGCGCGCAAGATGCGCCAAGTCGATCGGCCGCGCCCCGGCTGTCCCCGACACGTCGCCGCCGGGCATCGAGAAGGCAATGCCGTTTTCGCCACGTATCACTTTGAGACTCCGTTCTTCGACCGCCGCAAAAACTAGGCGTATCCGGTGGACAACGGGTTAATGATTGGCCCGGAAAAATGTCGCGATAACGGCGCCGGAATCACGGCTGTGTTAACCTTATATTTAAAGTTTTACGTATCGGGCGGAATGCATGTTTTCTTTACCCGGCTGTGTCATTACGATACGACAGGTCCATTTTCAGCCTCCTGCGCGGGACACGCTAGGCAGAATCAATAAGCACAACCATAGGTCCCGCGGCAGCTTGTACAGGGTAGCGAAGGCATGGCGAAGAAACCAACGACGACAAGAACGCTCGACAGCGACGTAGCCAGGGAACTTGAAAAGGCACTTGATATCGATCTGAGCGGCGATGCCGGCGGCGACTTCGACATGGCTGCATCCATGGAAGATCTCGAAGCGCAAATATCGCAAGCCGCCGACGAGCTGGCGCGCGAAGGTCGCAGCCAGAACGAAGCGCCTGCCCCGGACCAGACCCAGAACGCGGCACCTGCCGCCAATCAAGGCCAGATCGCAAATCCCGCGCCAAAGACCAAGCCGGCTGAGTTGCGTCCTGTCGCAACGCGCAATGGCTCCCAGCCGGCAGCTTTCTCGCCGGCCAACGACGATCGTCAAAAAGACTATAAGACGCTCCTGCACACCCTCAATCGGCGCGCCTCGAACACGATCTACTGGGTCGTGGCTCTCGTTTCGCTGGCCTGGATCGCCGGCGCTGGCGGCCTTGCGAACCTGTTGTTCGGACCTGGCATCTGGAACATCCGCACCTTCGATCAGTTTTTCGCCCGTCCCGAGCTGATCGGCCTGGCGGTCGCGGCAATCGTGCCCGTCATCCTGTTCTGGGCATTCGCAGTGATGATTCGCCGCGCTCAGGAGATGCGCCTTGCCGCGCAGTCGATGACCGAGGTGGCCTTCCGTCTGGCCGAGCCGGAAAATCTTGCCCAGGATCGCGTCATGATGATCGGCCAAGCGGTTCGCCGCGAGGTGGCAGCCATGGGCGAAGGCATCGAACGCACGCTTGCGCGTGCCGTCGAGCTCGAAACGCTGGTCCACAGCGAGGTGAACCAGATCGAGCGCTCCTATTCAGAGAACGAGTCCCGCATCCGCTCGCTGGTCGACGGGCTGGGCAGCGAGCGCGAAGCGGTCGTCACCCATGCCGAGCGCGTGCGCGCCTCGATCACCGGCGCCCACGAGACACTGAAAGACGAGATCAACGCCGCCAGCGATATCATTCGCGACAGCATTCTCAACGCCTCGACCAAGCTGTCGATGACGATCAACGAATCCGGCGACACGCTGATCGACAGGATCAACGGAAGCTCGATGTCGATCTTCGATTCGGTGGAAGGCCGGCTCGAATCGATCACCGATCGGCTGTCGACGTCGGGCGAGGCCTTCGCCAGCCTGCTCGACACCCGGATCGCCAAGCTGACGGACACCACCGACGGCCTGACGCGGTCACTGACCGACCTGCTCGACGACCGCACGAGCGGCATGGTGTCGCTGCTCGGCGGTGCCGCTCGCACACTCAATTCGGAATTCGAAGCCAGTCTCAACGGCATCGAACGGACGCTTGCTGAACGTGGCCAGGCGCTGATCAGCGAGTTCCAGACCCGCGCCGAGGCGCTCGACACCGGCACGCAGAAGCTCAACGCCGCGCTGGAGGCTCGCGCACGCCAGATCAACGAGACGCTCGTCGAGCGCGCGCGCGAAATCGCCCACACCTTCCAGGATAGCAAGGAGACGCTGTCGGCGATGATCGATCAGGGCAAGACCCAGATCGGCGCCGACATGGCCGATATCATTTCATCGACCTCGACCATGCTTGAAGCCCGCGCCGGCGATTTCGCCGGGCGCATGGAAGCGGCGCGCCATGTCGTATCGCGTTCGTTCGATACGGACATCGAGCGGCTTGCCGATGCTCGCGCCGGCATCGAGGAAGCCGTCGAGAACCACAGCCGCAAGCTTTCCGAAAGCCGCGACCGGATGGCGGCGGCAATGCAGGCCGATCTGGCGAAGTTCGCCGAAGGTCGCGCCGAAATCGACGCAGCGGTGGCTAACCAGGTGCAGAAGCTAGCCGAGGGCCGCGGCCTGATCTCGCGCGCCCTTGAAGAGGATCTGCGCAAGGTCAATGAATCGCGCGCAGCGATCGACGCTTCGCTGGGCAGCCATCTCGAAAGCCTTGAAGAGGGTCGCAACAGGCTTGCCCAGGCCTTGAACGAAGACTCTGGAAAACTCGTGCAAGCCCGCACGATAATTGATGAAATGGTTGCCGGGCATGTCGGCAAGCTCGCCGAAGGCCGCAGCATCCTTTCGCGCGCGCTCGAGGCCGACCTCGGCAAACTGGCAGAGAGTCGCGCCAGCATCGACGGCCTCGTCGCCGGTCAGGTCGAAAAGATCGCCGAGGGCCGCGCCATACTCGCCAGTGCGCTGGAAGCCGACATTGCCGGCATCAATGGCCTCATCGAGGCCCATTCGGCGAAATTGGCGCAAGACCGCAGCGGGCTTTCCCAGTCACTCGATAACGACCTGTCCGACATCAGGAGCCTGATCGCCGATCATTCGGGCAGGCTCGCCGATGATCGCAGCCTGCTTTCGAAGACGCTTGAAGACGATCTTGCCAAGCTGGCCGAAAGCCGGTCGAGCATCGACGGGCTGGTTGCCGGCCAGGTCGAGAAGCTGGCCGAAGGCCGCGACATCCTCAAGCGCGCGCTGGAATCGGACCTGAACGCTATCAAGGGCGTCATCGCCGGCCAGTCCGAAAAGCTGGCGGAAGACCGTGGCCAGTTGTCGCGGGCACTGGAGAGCGACCTGCAGGCCGTGCGGGGCGTTGTCTCCGATCACATGAACAAGCTCGCCGAAGACCGTTCGACGCTTTCGAAGGCGCTCGAAGACGATCTCGCCAAGTTGGCCGAAAGCCGCTCGAGCATCGATGTGATGGTTGCCGGCCAGGTCGAAAAGCTGGCAGAGGGCCGCGACATCCTCAAGCGTGCGCTCGAAGCCGATCTGAGCACCGTCAAGGGCGTCATCGCCAGCCATTCCGAAAAGCTGGCGGAAGACCGTGGTCAGCTGTCGCGGGCACTGGAGACCGATCTCGAGACCGTGCGGGGCGTCGTCTCCGAACATATGAACAAGCTTGCCGAAGACCGTTCGGCCCTGTCGAAAGCGCTCGAGGACGATCTTGCCAGGCTGGCAGAGAGCCGTTCGAGCATCGACGGGCTGGTCGCCGGCCAGGTCGAGAAGCTGGCTGAGGGTCGCGACATCCTCAAGCGCGCCTTGGAAGACGATCTTGCCAAGCTGGCCGAAAGCCGCTCGAGCATCGACGGACTGGTTTCCGGCCAGGTCGAGAAACTGGCCGAAGGCCGCGATATCCTCAAGCGCGCCTTGGAGGCCGATCTCAACACGATCAGGGGCGCCATCGCCGATCAGTCGCAGCTATTGACCGATAATCGCGCGCAGTTTTCGCGTGCGCTGGAAGCCGATCTCGGCAACGTCAACAGCCTTGTCGCAACCCACGCAGAGAAGCTCGTCCAGGACCGCTCGACCCTGTCGAAGGCGCTCGAGGACGATCTCGCCAAGCTGGCCGAAAGCCGCTCGAGCATCGATGGGCTGGTCGCCGGCCAGGTCGAGAAACTGGCGGAAGGCCGCGACATCCTCAGGCGCGCGTTGGAAGCCGACCTGGAGAGGCTTGCAATGAGCCGCAGCGAGGTCGACGAGATTGTCGCCGGTCATGTCGGCAAGCTGAGCGAGGGCCGCGACATGCTGACCCGCGCACTGCAGGACGATCTCTCCAGGCTCGCCGAAACGCGCAAGGATGTCGACCGTTCGCTGTCCGGCCATATCGATCAGATCGCCGCCAGGAGCACCGACATCTCTGATGCGATCGCTGCGGACGTAGAAAAGATCGAGCAGGCGTTCAGCCGGCAGACAGGCATCATTGAAGAGCGCGCCAGCACAATGGAGCGGGCGCTGTCGACGGGTGTCGACAATGTGCGTAGTGTGCTCGAAAGAAGCGCGGTCTTCGTCGCCGGCGCGCTGCGCGAGAAGGTCATGGAAGTTACCAGCGCGCTGCATGAGCAGGCGGGCGCGGCATTCAGCGATGCCGACCGCAAGATCGCCGAGCGCGCCGAGCAGACCTCGGCCGCCCTGCTCGCCAGGGCGGAGGACATCGCCCGCACCTTTGAAGAGGCGGATCGTCGCCTCGCCGCCCGCGCCGAGGATACGTCGAGCGCACTGATTGCCCGCGTCGACGACACGTCGAACAGCTTGCTCGCGCGTGCCCAGGAAACGGCCGATCAGCTGGCAGCCAGAGCAAGTGAGATTGCCGGCACCTTCGACGCGGCGGACCACAGGCTGGTCTCTCGCGCCATCGAAACGGCCCAGTCGCTGGCGGCACGTGCCGGCGACATCCTGCGCAATTTCGAAACAGCCGACGAGCGGCTGGGCGTGCGCATCGGCGAATCCGCCGAAGCGCTCGCGGCACGTGCGTCGGATCTCGGCCGCATTTTCGATGCCGCCGACCAGCAACTTATTTCGCGCATTGCCGAGGGCTCCGAAGCACTTTCGGCCCGTGCGTCCGAGATCGGCCGCATCTTCGAGGAGGCCGATCATCGCCTGGTGTCCCGTATCGCTGACAGCAGCACCGCAATCGGCGAACATGCCGACACCATTGTCGGTGCCTTCACCAGCACCGAGCAGCGGGTTGCCGAACGCGCCAGGCAGACTGGCCAGGAACTCGCAGTCCATGCCCGTGAAATCGAGCAACTGCTTGCCGGTGCCGACGAACGCCTGGCATCGAGTGCTGCCGCCACTGCGGCCCGCGTCGAGGAGCAGGTCGCCAGCGTCGAGAACCGCCTCGCTTACTCCGCCGAGACAATGGGCCAAAAGCTCAACGAACAAGTCTCGGGTGCCGAAGCGCAACTGGTCTCGCGTGCCAACACCATCGCCGAAACCTTCACCGCGGTCGGCCAGCATATCGGCCAGAGCACCAATGACGCTGCAAAGACCATCGGTGCCAATACTCGCGAGCTCAGTACGATGCTTGCGGCCCGTTCGGCCGAAATATCGAAAATCCTGGACGAGACGGCGCGGCCTCTGGTCGAGCGCTTCGCCCAGGGCGGCTCCGAGCTGCAAAAGAGCATGGAAGAGGTCACCGAACGTGCGACCGAGAAGCTGCGCAATCAAAACGCCGCCCTCGTCGACGCCATCGCCAGCCGCACGGCCGAAACCCTGTCGGCCGTCGAAGGCGCGCGCTCGACGCTTGCCGACAGCGTTGCCGACCTCATCGGCCGCATGACCACCTCCAGCTCGCAGCTCGGTCAATTGATCGAGCAGGCTGCGACCAATCTCGGCCAGGTCGACGAACGCCTGACCGGGAGCACGCAAAGCTTCGCGGCGACCACGGAAAAGACCGCGCAGACCTTCGCCAGTTCGGCGCGTCTGGTCGATTCGAACACGACGCGGCTCACCGAGCTGTCGTCGTCGACCTTACGCGAGGTTGCTTCAATCGCCACCAAGTTCGACGAGCACAGCCGGTTGCTTTCCAGTGCCTCGGACCTGTTGAGCTCGGCCCAGAGCAATCTTGAGCACACGCTCGAAAGGCAATCGTCGCTGGAGGACCTCGCCGTCGGCCTTGTCAAGAAGTCGGAAGATCTCGAAAGGGTCATGCGCTCGTTCGAGAATTTGGTCGGCCAGACGCTGCAGAACGCCGAGGGCAAGACGCTGGAATCCGCCGACAAGATCCGTACCGCGATTTCCGAAGTGGTCGATTCGGCAACCAAGCGCTTTGCCGATGCGACCGAGGAGATGCGGCGTACCGCCGGCTCGATCAAGAGCGAGCTCGACCTCACCCGGGCCGAGCTTAAGAAAGGCGTCATCGAGATGCCGGAAGAGGCAAAGGAATCAACCACGGCTATCCGCCGTGCCGTTTCAGAGCAGATCAACGCGCTGAAGGAACTTTCTGAAATCGTTGCGAAATCTGGCCGCAGCGCCGACAGTTCGGAACAGCGCAACCTGCGTCCGGCGCCGCAAGCGCCTGCCGCACGCCCCGCCGAACCGCCACGTCGCCCGGCTCCGGCTCCCGAACAGCGCCGTGCACCGCAGGCGCCTTCGGGCGAGACGGCGCTGCGCGGCACGCTCGACCTCGAACGTCCCGCAGACCAAGCGCCGCGCCAGCGCGACCCCAACGGCCGCACGCCGCAGGGCGGTTGGGTGCGTGACCTCCTGACCGGTGCATCGCGCGAAGACGACGCCAAGCCGGCAGCGCCTGCCGAAGCGCCGCGCCCGGCTCCCGCTGCGCGTTCGCCGCTTCATGTCGTGGAATCGCTGAACTCGCTCTCGGTCGATATCGCACGCGCCATCGATCACGACGCCTCGATCGAGTTGTGGAACCGCTACCGGCGCGGCGAGCGCGACGTCTTCACGCGCCGACTTTACACGCTGAAGGGCCAACAGACGTTCGACGAGATCCGCCGCAAATATCAGTCAGAGGCGGAGTTCCGCGCTGCTGTCGATCGTTACTGCGACGATTTCGAAAAGCTGCTCAAGGACGTGTCGCGCAACGACCGCGACAACATCATGGCGCAGACCTACCTGACGTCGGACACCGGCAAGGTCTACACCATGCTTGCCCATGCCAGCGGCCGTCTGCACTAAGCGGCGGGACAGGAAAACAGAAAGTGCACTCTGCCCTTTCTGCTTAGACCCGATACTGAAAAAGATAGTCCGCAAATCTCCTGATTTGGTCGGATGTTTGCGCCCAGAGCAGAGGCCGGTATCTCGTGGCAATGCAGACAATTCGCGGTGATCTGCTTCAGCTTGCGCTCGACGGAACGTTCGATGTCATTGTGCATGGATGCAACTGCCAGTGCCAGATGGGCAAAGGAATTGCTCTTTCCATAAAGCAGCGTTTTCCCGAAGCATATGCTGCGGATTGCGCGACATTGAAGGGTGACCCAGCCAAGCTGGGAAGCATATCCGTTGCCGAAATCAAGCGAGGCAGCCGCATTTTCCATGTTGTCAACGGCTACACTCAGTTCCATTGGCAGGGCAAAGGCGTGAAAGCCGACTACCAGGCAATTCGAAAAGTCATGCAGGCCGTCAAAGGTAAATTCGCGGGCAAAAGAATCGGCTACCCGAAAATTGGCGCAGGGCTGGCTGGAGGTGATTGGGAAACCATAGCCTCAATCATCAACGATGAACTCGCGGGCGAAGATCATACGCTTGTCGAATACGCTCCGTGAGCTGCTTCGGTCTCCAGCCGCCTCACAGCAGCTAGCCCGGTTCAGATCACGGTGTCCGTCCAGCGGACGATTTGCCCGGCCGCATCGCCGAACGCGGCATCGAGCGCGCCGACATAGGCCTGGTTGCCATTGCCCGAAACGGGCGCGATGGCGCTAAACGTCTTCGAAGCGCGCACTTCACCGTTGCGGTCATTCAACAGGCGCACGAACAGCTCGACCTCGGCATGTTCGCCGCCATCGACACGCACCTCGAACGAGCGGATCTCGACGATCACCTGATAGTCGATCGCCAGCCCCTCGCCTGGCTTGCCGACGCCGGTGAAGCTGCCCGAGCGCTGGAACGTCTCTGCCAGCCGCGCCTGTACGATCATCGGCAGCCGGTCGGCCCATTGCGCGCCCTTGAGATACTGGATCGATCGCGGCGATGGCTTAATGACGATGTTCTGGCTGTCCAGCGCCTTGAGCGCCGATGGCTGAGCGATGAGTATCTGGCGACGGCTGTGGGCACGCGCTTCCAGCGACGGCGCCGAAAGCTCAAACGTATCCAGCGGCGCCGGCTTGCCGCCCAGCGCCGCGCAGCCGGCGAGCGAAAGCGCCAGCAGTGCCGCTCCGGTCTTGAACCCACTCGATCTGACGCTGCCTGAACTGATCGATTTCAAACGCGATCCCCCCCGGATCGTGGAAACAACGCGCATCCGCAAGCTATGTTCTTGCGGTGGGCGCAGGCCGAAGTCAACGGCGCACCCTGCCGTCGAACTGCCGGACCTCACCCTCGCCGCCGGACAGGATCCGCTGTGGATTGCGGCTGAGGTCGGTCACCGCCTCTTCGATGCGGTTGATCGAACGACGGCTGTCCTGGACCAGCGATTCGACGTTTTGCAGCCCCTGTCCCGAGAACCGCGCCAGATTGTCGGTGATGGTGCCGAGGCGGGCGTTCAGCGTGTCGGCGACCTGCTTGAACGATTTGAGCGTCGCCCTCGCATCGGCCATGACGCCGTCGGCCTGACCGGAGCCGAGCAGTTTGTCGACCTTGGCAAGGATACCGTCGACTCGCACCGAGGCATCGTTGAGGCGTCCTGCGAGCTGGTGCGCGTCTTTGATGGTTTCATCGATGTCGTCGGCTCGGTTTGCGAACTTGTTGGTCACCTTGGCGATGTCGGCGGCAGCCTCGTTGGCGTTTTCGCTGGCCTTCTGGATATTGGCCAGCGCGGTGCGAACCTCAGCCGGATCGATGCCGTCGAGAACGCCGTCGACCTTGGCCAGCGTGCCTTGCGTCTTCTGGGCGAAGTCGTTGATCGAGCCGACCGCGGTGTCCACGTTCTTGATGACCGTGTCGAACTGCTTGCTGGTTTCCTTCAGGTTGGAAGTGACTGTGTCGACATTGGCGACGATGCTCTTGATCTGGTCCTTGTCGACGGCGTTGAGTAGCCCTTCCGCCGCCTTCAGGGTGCCGTCGAGCTTGCCCGAAACACCCTTCAGTTCGTCCGCCAGCGAGCTGACGCTGGCCAGGAACTTGTCGACGCCGTCCGCATTCCTGGCCAGTGCATCGGAGAAGGTCTGGACATTGTTGACGGTTTGCGTCAGCGGCCCGCGAACATCCTTGGTGAAGCCTTCGAGCTCCGAAAGGACCTTGTCGGCGCGGGTGAAGATGTTCTGCGCCGTCTGCAAAAGGTTGGTGACCGCCGACGGATTGGCGACGATCTCGGCGACCTTGCCCTCCGCTTCCGCCTGGTCGAGAAGGTTCACTTCCTTGGGGTCGGCGCCCTTCAATTCGATACTGGCCTGGCCGGCGAGGCTGACGATCCCGATATCGGCCTGCGTCGACTTGGTGATCGGCGTATTCCGGCCGATCTCGGTGTCGGCGATGGCGGCGGTCGGATTGTTGAGGTCGATATAGACACGCTTGACCTCACCGACCCTGACGCCGTTGAACAGCACGAAGCTGCCGCGGCCAAGGCCGGAAGCCGAGCCCGGGATGCGCACGCGCAGCATCGCCGTCTCACCCCTGTCGCCGATCGCGGCCGTCCAATAGACGAAAGCGAAAGCCGCGAGGATCGCGGCCAGCGTGAAAATGCCGACAATGACGTAGTTGGCCCTGGTTTCCATTGCTCACTTATGGCTATGCGCGCGCCGCAAGATCAAGTTGCCGGGCGCGTTTTCCGCGGAAATAGGATTTTACCCAGGGTTCCTCGCTCCT
This sequence comes from Mesorhizobium sp. M1088, assembly GCF_040318575.1. Lineage (NCBI taxonomy): Bacteria > Pseudomonadati > Pseudomonadota > Alphaproteobacteria > Hyphomicrobiales > Phyllobacteriaceae > Mesorhizobium > Mesorhizobium sp. M1088. Next base: position 72,959 of record NZ_JAMYMO010000003.1, read on the forward strand.
GAGCATGTCGTCGATCGTGCCCTCGACCAGCACTTTCTTGTTGCCGAGCACCGCCACGCGGTCGCACGCCGTAAACAGCGTGTCGAGATCGTGCGTGACCATATACACGGTCAAATCCATCGTATCGCGCAGCTTGACGACCAATTCGTCGAACTCAGCCGCGCTGATCGGATCGAGCCCGGACGTCGGTTCGTCGAGAAAAACGATGTCCGGGTCGAGTGCCAGGGCGCGCGCCAGCGCAGCACGCTTGATCATGCCGCCCGAGAGCTCGGAGGGGAATTTCTGCGCCGCATCCGGCGGCAATCCGACCAGCTCGACCTTGAGCATGGCAAGTTCGTCCATCAGCTTCTTCGGCAAATCGAGATATTCGCGCATCGGCACCTGAACGTTTTCGAGGACCGTCAGCGCCGAAAAAAGGGCGCCATGCTGGAACAGCACGCCAAGCCGCATGTCGATGCGAAGGCGCTCCCTTTCGGTTGCCTTCTCGACGTCGACGCCGAACAGTTTGATTGTTCCCGATTGCTTGCGCGTCAAGCCAAGGATGGTGCGCAAGAGAACAGATTTGCCGGCACCGGAGGCACCGACGAAGCCGAGAATCTCCCCGCGCCAGATATCGAGCGACAGTTTGTCGAGAACGACCTGATCGGCGAACGACACCGTGACGTCGTGCGCCGACAGCACGATCTCGTCTTCTTTGGCTTTCGCCGCCACCTTGGTCGTGTTTGTGCCCGGCAGCGCCATCTCAGAACTCGATCGCTGCATAGAACATGGCGAAAAGCCCGTCGAGGATAATGACCACGAAGATCGACTTCACCACGGAGGCGGTCACATGCTGGCCAAGCGATTCGGCGCTGCCGCCAACCTTCATGCCCTCGACCGAGGCAATTATGCCGATGATCATGGCCATGAACGGCGCCTTGATCAGGCCGGCAAAGATGGTGCTGAGGTCGATTGCGACACGCAGCCGGTCGATGAACGCTGCCGGTGCAATATCGGAGTAGAGCCATGCTGCCAAAATGCCGCCGCCCAGTGCGGCAAAGTTGGCGATGATCGTCAGGCAAGGCAACGCGACGACCAGCGCGACGAGCCGCGGAAACACCAGCACGCCGATTGGATTAAGGCCGATCACCTTCAGCGCATCGACCTCCTCGCGCATCTTCATCGAGCCGATCTCGGCGGTGATCGCGCTACCGGAGCGGCCGGCGATCATGATCGCCGTCATCAAAACGCCGAGCTCGCGCAGGATCAGCACGCCGACCAGGTCGACGACGAAGATGTCGGCGCCGAAATAGCTGAGCTGATAAGCGCCTTGCTGGGCGACGATCGCACCGACGATGGCCGACATCAGCACGACTACCGGTATGGCGCCGACACCCATGCGATCGATCTGGTTGAAGATTGCCGCCATGTTGACGGCATGGCCACGGCCAAGCTTCATCTGCGAGCCGCGTATCGTGGCGCCGAGGATATTCATTGCGGCCAGGAAATCGTCGCGCATCTCATAAACGCGCCGGCCAACCGCCTCGAGCCCGCGAATGATGAAGTTGGGCGGCTTTGCCGGACCTGATTCGGGCTCGCGACGAACGGCGTCCCCGACGGCGCCAAGCAGGATCGAGGCTATCTCGCTTTGCCCCTGCATCGTGATCTCGACGCCCTTCTTTTCGAAGCTGCTGACCAGGCGGTCGATCAGCCACGCCCCGGCTGTGTCCATCTTCTCGATTTGTGAAAGGTCGAGCGCCAGCGTCTTGAAGCCGCTGCGCTTCTCGATCTTGCGCATCTCGGCATCGACCAGCGCCACGGTGCGCGTCGTCCAGGTTCCCGAGAAAGCGCAGCCGAGAACGCCGCCCTCCTCGCCGATCGCGATGCGCGGCTGGTGGTCGGGCTCCTTGGCAGGGCCGCTTGCGTCGCGTTTGCGGATGGTCAACATGGCGTCCTGTTTAGCCTGACGGGGCCGACCTGTCGATTTGCCGACATCCTCCTTGTTGCACAGCCGGAGCAGAAAAATATGGCGCGTGTCATTTCGGTCGAGGCCGAGCGCTTTCCGATAGCCGGGACCTTTACCATTTCGCGCGGCTCGAAGACCGAAGCGGAGGTGATTTCCTGCGCCATCACCGAAAACGGCCGTACAGGACGCGGCGAATGCGTCCCTTACAAGCGCTATGGCGAAACCATGGAGGGTGTGCGCGACGCGATCGAGGCGATGCGCAGCGAGATCGCGCACGGCATCAGCCGCATCGCCCTGCTCGATGCCATGCCTGCCGGCGCGGCACGCAACGCCATCGATTGCGCGCTCTGGGACCTGGAAGCGAAGATCAGCGGAACACCGGTGGCGCATACGATACGAACCGTTCCGTTACGACCGCTCGAGACTGCGTATACATTGTCGCTCGCCGAGCCGGAGGCGATGGCGGCGCAGGCCCGCGCCAACGCCCAGCGCCCGCTACTCAAGGTCAAGATCGGCGGCGACAACGACATCGCGCGCATCCGTGCAGTGACGGCGGCAGCACCCGACAGCCGAATCATTCTCGACGCCAACGAGGGCTGGAATAACGACAACATCGTCGCAAACCTCGCCTTTGCCGCCGAGCACGGTATCGCCTTGATCGAACAGCCGCTGCCGGCGGGACATGACAGTATTCTTCGCCACATCGCGCATCCGGTACCGATCTGTGCCGACGAAAGCGTGCACGAGGCGAAGGACCTTGAAGCGCTTGTCGGCCTTTACGACGCCGTCAACATCAAGCTCGACAAATCGGGTGGCCTGACCGCTGCACTCGTGCTTCGCAACCGCGCCCGCGAACTGGGTCTTGGTGTCATGGTCGGCTGTATGGTCGGCACATCGCTTGCGATGGCGCCGGCCGTACTGTTGGCGCAGGATGCCGATTTCGTCGATCTCGACGGTCCGCTGCTGCTGGCCCGCGACCGCGTTCCCGGTCTCGTCTACCAAGGTTCGCTGGTGTCACCGCCCGAGCGGGCGCTGTGGGGCTGAACGCGCGGCAAGCCCGATCAGAGCCAGGCCCGTCAGGACGATCGGGATCATCGCAAAGAAGCCATTCGCGCCGAAGCGGTCGTAAAGAGGACCGGAAATCAGCGTCGCCGCCGCCATGAAGAAGCCATTGGAGAAGTAGGCGATGCCTTGCGCCGCCCCGGTGCGTTCTTCCGCGACCGTCTCACCGATCATCTTTTGCAGGCCGATCAGCACCAGCGCCACCGAAACCGCGTGCAGCGTCTGGATCGCGAAAAACCCGCCAACGCCAAGCCCAAGCGGCCAGATCAGCGGAAAGGCGAACCAGCGCACGATTGCGCCAATCCCGGCAATCAGCATGATCGAGACGACCGAGAAGGAGGCGAAAGCGCGGGTGAAAACGACGAACATGCATATCTCGGCGACGACGCCCCACCCCCACAGAAGCCCGACAACCGAATCGCTGATGCCGATCGACTTCCAGTAGATCGACACGAAACCGTAGAGAAATGCGTGGCTGGCGGTGATGACGCCGACGCCTGTCGAAAAATAGAGGAAGTACCGGTTGAGAAGTTTCGGTGCCGATTGCTGGATATCGGCGGCCGAAAGCGGCGAGGCGCGGCGTGGGCGGCCGAGGCGCGGCGCAATCAGTCCGGCGGCTAGCGCGGCAAACAGCGCCGCGAAGATGATCACCGGGACAGCCTGGGCACCGCTCGCCGACAGGATGAAACCGCCGGCGAGATTGGCGCAGAGATAGGAGATCGAGCCCCATTTGCGCATGCTTGCGTAATTCGAGCCGAAGCGGCGAACACCTGAAAGGGCGAGCGAATCGGCAATCGGCGAATGCGGCGTCCAGACGACCGTCAGGGCCAACGACACGGCAAGTACCGTTGCGTAGGTCGGCGGCAGGAGGTAGCCGGCGGACAGGATCAGCGATGCGGCGACCAGCGCAACATAGACATTGGCGCGGTCGCTCGCTTTGTCTGCCAGCGCAGTAAGAAAAGGCGTCGTCGCCACGCGCAGGAACATCGGCGCGGCGAGGATCACGGCTATCTGTTCGGCATGGAACCCCTTCGCCTGCAGCCACAGCGGGAAATACGGCACATGCGTCCCGAGCGGAACGAAGAGCGTAAAGAAGATCAAGCTCATGCGCAGTTCGAAATGGCGTGGCTTGACGAGCTGTTCGGGCGAAAGCGGCGGCAGCGAGGACATTGACAGGCGATCCGTCGGCACGGCATTCAGCCGAGTCGGCCCGCCACACCTGCCGCTGCTTAACACGGCGAAAAAGTCGATGAAACCGCTGGACTAACCGATTGAAGCGAGATGCGGCCGGATTTGGTCAAGCCGCCTGGACTGCCCTGCCCTTGATGTCGATCGGCACGAGCATCTCGCTGCCGACCGGAGTCTCCGGCAGGACATGCGCCCAGTGCAGGATCTCCATCCGGCCGTCAAAATGCTCGACCACCGCCGTGCAGCTCTCCACCCAGTCGCCGGTGTTGATGTACTGCACGTCCTCGTAGCTTTCGATCGCGGCATGGTGGATGTGCCCGCAGATCACGCCGTCGACGTGCGAGCGGCGCGCCTCCTCGGTCAGCACGGTCTGGAACGAGCCGATGAAATTCACCGCCTTCTTGACCTTGACCTTGGCCCAGGACGAGAACGACCAGTAAGGCAGGCCGAGCACCTGGCGCAGGCGCGTGATGACGCGGTTGACCAGCATCGCCGCGTCATAGGCGTAGTCGCCAAGATAGGCCAGCCAGCGCGCATTATGGACGACGGTGTCGAACTGGTCGCCATGGATGACAAGAAGGCGTTTGCCATCGGCGGTCTCATGGATGGCGCGGTCGGCGACGACAATGCCGCCGAAATGAACGCCCTGGAACTGGCGCGCGAACTCGTCATGGTTTCCGGCGATGTAGGTGATACTGGCGCCCTTGCGCGCCTTGCGCAGCAACTTCTGGACGACGTCATTGTGGCTCTGCGGCCAATGCCAGCTCCGTCTCAAGCGCCAGCCGTCGACGATGTCGCCGACGAGATAGATGATATCGGCATCGTGATGGCGCAGGAAATCGATCAGGAACTCGGCCTTCGCCGCCTTCGATCCGAGATGGACGTCGGAGATGAACATGCTGCGGAAAGTGCAGGGCTCTGCGCCGGACATCATTTGTCACCGTTGCTTTCGGTGAGGCTATGCCCCGATCATGCAACAACCGTATGACGGTTGCGATTGGTCCAGCCATCCGGATAGGTTGCCGCGGCAATCAGAGGAGAAAATCACCATGGATCTCGGCATTCGCGGCAAGAAGGCCATCGTCTGCGCTTCGAGCAAAGGCTTGGGACGCGGCTGCGCCATGGCACTGGCGGAGGCAGGCTGCGATCTGGTGGTCAATGGCCGCAACGCCGACGTGCTGGGCAAAACTGCCGCTGAACTGCGCGAGAAATTCGGCGTCAAGGTGACCGAAATCGTCGGCGACGTATCCAAGCCCGATGTCCAGAAGGCGCTGCTTGCCGCCTGCCCCGATCCCGACATCCTCGTCAACAACAATGGCGGTCCGCCGTTTCGCGATTTCCGCGCGCTCGACCGCGAAAAGATCCTCGAGGGCGTCACCCAGAACATGGTGACCCCTGTCGAACTGGTTCAGGCCGTGATCGACGGCATGGCGGCGCGCGGCTTCGGCCGCATCGTCAACATCACCTCGCTGTCGGTCTATGTGCCTATCCCCGGCCTCGACCTGTCGTCCGGCGCCCGCGCCGGCCTCACTTCGTTCCTTGCCGGCGTCGCACGGACAGTGATCGACCGCAACGTGACGATCAACAACATGCTGCCCGGCAAGCTCGACACCGACCGGCTGCGCGGCCCGCACGAGCCTGGCACGCCCGAAGATCCGGTCGCCGCCGCCGCGCGCAAGGCCAACGCCGCGGCCAACGTTCCGGCCAAGCGACTCGGCACGCCGGAGGAATTCGGCCAGATCTGCGCCTTCCTGTGCTCGGTCCATGCCGGCTACCTGACCGGGCAGAACATACCGGTGGACGGCGGCCTCTATGTCAGCGCGTTTTAGTGGCAGAATCCAAGGCTTGATACCCGCTGGACGGCGGAAGAACGACCCTTTGCGGTTGTTGGGTTGCGAGCGCCGCATGATGCGATCTGATCTTTCCTGACATCCGGAGAAGGGAGAATTCCTTTGCCAATGCATGCAACCTACCGAGCGAATCCGATACTCGCGATCCCAATTCCCCCCACCAGGATCAGGCTCACGGCCCACACAGTGTCGAGATTGAACCAGCTTTGTGAGATGAACTTGGGTCCGAGCCATCGATAGACGGCAATGGCGATAACACCGCCGCTTACAATCATCGCGGCCGTATGGACTACGGAGACGGCGGTGGCGGTGATCAGATTACCTGCCATGAGCGTGATAGCCGCCTGGTGTCCAACATCGAGATCGCCTGCCTGGCACAGGCCGAGATAAATCGGCACCAGCATCAGCCCGGCGCCATGCGCGGTGGCGGCCGCGAAGGACCACAAGGCCAGTTGTGCCGGCGGGATACGGGCAAGAACACGCGGGTGGCGCCGGTTGATCAGGAGATAGATCCCGGCTGCGATCACAATCAATCCCGCCGCGATGCGAATCTGTCGTTCCCAGACGATGAGCGTCAGCATCGCGCCGAAGGGCAGCAGGATACCGATCATCGCCACAAAGTGGCCCATTGCCAAAAGGCCGAGCGCCCGGAACAATTCGCCGGCACGTCTATCCAAAAGTCCGGTCGAAACGGCCAACGGCCAGCCCATGCCAGGATTGATACCGTGATAAATACCGCTGGCGACGACGGCCAGCCAGAGACCGGCCGTCGTCCACTCGCTCATCGCTTTATTGACCCGGGCAGTCGGTTACACCGACGGATAGCAGAACGAATCCGTCGAGCAATCGCCGCCTTCCAGACGAATCTGGTGGGAGCGATACCCCTCGGGGAACTCGACATAAAAGTCCTTGTCCAGGGTGATCCCACCGTTCTCGCCGACATTGGCCTTGACCATGGCTGCCGGAATACCATCGCGATAGAACTGGTCGTCCCAAGTCGAATACAGGGAGTTGGTCCAGTAAACGCGTTTGCCGTCGCGGCTGATCTCGACCATCTGCGGTCCGCCCCTGTAGTCGCCGCCGCCGGGATGCTTGGTCTTGCGCGTGATGCCGCCAATATGGATGGACCCTGCAAGCTTAGGCTTCATCGGATCGGTCACATCGTATTGGCGCATCTCGCCGGTGCCCCAGCAGGATACGTAGAGGAATCGGTCATCGAGCGACAGGTCGATGTCGGTTACTAGCGGCGGCACCGCCTCGAAGCCCTGAAGCAACGGCGGCAGGTCATCCTTGGCGGCTGCCTCGGGCGGGATGGTCGCCGTCTTTTCGCAATGGAATTTGCCGCCCTCGCGCCACCAGGTCCAGATCGATCCCTCGAGGTTTGTCGTGTCGACGACCACTCCAAGGAAACCGTATTCCTTGACCGGGTCATGGGCGGGGCGGACTTCCAGCGCCATCTGGTGGTTGGCGCCCAGATCGATGGTCTGCACGTTCCTACGTTCGCGCAAATTCCAGAAATGCACCCGGTGTCCATATTTGTTCGACAGGAGGTCTTCAGGCACGATGCCCTGCTCGAACTGGGGCGGAAGGGCCCACTCGCTCGACACCATGTAGTCGCGTGGCAGGTTCCACCAGAAATCATATTGCTTGTCCTGCGGCCCGCGATCGATCTCGTAGCGCCCGATGACGTCGAACGTCTGGCAATCCATGACAAAGATGCCGGGAGGTCCGTCGGTGCCGTCAGGGCCACCGCCCCCAAGCGTCGAGACATAAATACCTTCCGGACCGCAGTGAATCGTATGAGGCCTGGAATAGCCCGTCTTGGCAAACACCTCTTCTGGCTCGATGACCTTGTGGATCTTGGCCTTGGTCGGTCCGCCCTTGGTGTCTATGACGTAAATGCGCGAAGATCGAATACCGGGAATGATCAGAAAGCGGCGCTCGAGAAACGGGTGACCATTCAGCGGCGAAAGGGCCGACGAGCACGCGTTCCAGCCGAAATGGTGAAACTCGTCGCCCTTGTTCGGCATTATCACGCTATGGACGACCTTGCCGTAGTCCTTCGACTTCGGGTTTACGTCAACTATGGCTAGTCCATCTGGCTGAGAGAAGTCGGGACTCAACATCAAAGTGTAGGCAAAATTTTCGACTGGCGCCTGCATTGCGAGCTTGGCAGTCGCGTGGAAAGTCGGGTCTGGCCGTACAGTCATTGTCGTCCTCCCTTGGCAGGTTAAGCAGTCCGACCGACAATCAGGGGCACGATCTGTGATGCGTTTGGATGTCCGCCGAAAACGTCGGGGCGCTTTGTTGTTCGCACGCTATTTCGTGCGACTTTTCGAAGAATCTCACGGATTTTGGAGAACTGCAATGTCGACTTGTTTCGCCGCGAGGCCTCTGAGCGACGAGCGCCACCAGACATTCGAACTGGGCGGCGTACCTCGCCGCAGCACCCCGCCTATCGCCCCAACATCTCAATGGCAGACCGCACAGGAGGGCGGGGGTGCAAGCCGCAAGCTCGCGCTTGCGACATATCACCTCTCGAAAAGCCTCGGCTGCATGCTAAGAGACTCAAAACATCAAACGGACTGAACTGAGGAGGCGGCCGTCATGACAGGCGAAAGCAAGAAGGCGGCCCGATCCGACCTCGACGAAGCAGCGCTCTATTTCCATAAGCACCCCCGTCCCGGAAAGCTGGAAATCCAGGCGACGAAGCCACTGGGCAATCAGCGCGACCTGGCGCTTGCCTATTCGCCGGGGGTCGCCGCCCCCTGCCTTGAAATCCGCGACGACCCGGCAACCGCCGCCGACTATACAGCCCGCGCCAATCTGGTCGGCGTTGTCACCAACGGTTCGGCGGTGCTGGGCCTCGGCAATATCGGTCCGCTCGCCTCCAAGCCGGTGATGGAGGGCAAAGCGGTGCTGTTCAAGAAGTTCGCCGGCATCGATGTCTTCGACATCGAGATCGACGCACCGGGCATCGAGCGCATGGTCGAGACGATCTCGGCGCTGGAACCAACCTTCGGCGGCATCAACCTGGAAGACATCAAGGCGCCCGAATGCTTCGAGGTCGAGGAGCAGTTGAAAGCCCGCATGGGCATACCAGTCTTCCATGACGACCAGCACGGCACCGCCATCATCGTCGCCGCCGCCGTGCTCAACGGGCTGGAATTCGCCGGCAAATCCATCGCGGACATCAAGATCGTTACGTCAGGCGCCGGTGCTGCGGCGCTTGCCTGCCTCAACCTACTGGTCTCGCTCGGCGCGCGGGTCGAAAACATCTGGGTCACCGACCGGTTCGGGGTCGCCCATAAGGGCCGCGTCGAGGAGATGGACCGCTGGAAAGACCCCTATGTGAAGGACACCGAGGCGCGCACGCTGGCCGACGTTCTGCCCGGCGCCGACGTGTTTCTCGGCCTGTCTGCCGCCGGCGTGCTGAAGACGGAATTGCTGCACCACATGGCGCCAAAGCCGCTGATCCTGGCGCTGGCCAACCCCAATCCCGAGATCATGCCGGAAGCGGCACGGGCGGCGCGACCCGATGCGATGATCTGCACCGGCCGCTCCGATTTCCCCAATCAAGTCAATAACGTACTCTGTTTTCCTTACATCTTCCGTGGCGCGCTGGATTGCGGCGCAAGTGCCATCAACGAAGAGATGAAAATGGCCGCCGTTCGGGCGATCGCAGCGCTTGCCCGCGAAGAGCCGTCCGACGTTGCCGCGCGCGCCTATTCCGGCGAGACGCCGATCTTCGGCCCGGAGTTCCTGATCCCCTCGCCTTTCGATCCGCGGCTGATCCTGCGCATTGCCCCCGCCGTTGCCAAGGCAGCCTGCGAGACCGGCGTCGCGACCCGACCGATCACCGATTTCGCCGCCTATATCGACAAGCTGAACCGCTTCGTCTTCCGCTCCGGCCTGGTCATGAAGCCGGTATTCTCGATGGCCAAGACGTCGAGCGCCAAGCGCGTCATCTATGCCGACGGCGAGGACGAGCGCGTGCTTCGCGCCGCGCAGGTCGTGCTCGAGGAAGGCATTGCCGAACCGATCCTGATCGGCCGCCCGCATGTCATCGAGGTGCGGTTGAAACGCTATGGGCTGCGCATCAAGCCGGGCGTCGATTTCGGCTTGATCAACCCGGAAGACGATCCGCGTTACCGCCACTATGTCGACCTTTTGATCGAGCTTGCCGGCCGGCGTGGGGTGACGACGGAAGCGGCGCGCACCATGGTGCGCACCGACAATACGGTGATCGCCGCCCTTGCCCTGAAGCGCGGCGACGCCGACGCCATGGTCTGCGGCCTCGAAGGCCGTTTCGAGCGCCATTTGCGCAACGTCACGCTGATCATCGGGCCACGCGCCGGCATTAGGGATCGCGACCTGTCGACGCTTTCCATGCTGATTTCGCAGCGCGGCATCATTTTCCTCACCGATACCCATGTCTCCGTCGATCCGACCGCCGAGGAGATTGCGGAGATGACCGTTCTGGCGGCCGAGGAGATTCAGCGTTTTGGCATCGAGCCCAAGGCAGCCCTGCTTTCGCATTCGGATTTCGGCTCCCGCGATTCGCCAAGCGCCATGAAGATGCGGCAGGCGGCGGCGATCCTGGCGCGCATCGCGCCCGACCTGCAATGCGACGGCGAGATGCATGCCGACTCGGCACTGTCGGAGCAGCTGCGCCAGCGCGTCTATCCGCATTCGCGGCTGAAGGGCGAAGCCAATCTGCTGGTGTTCCCCAATCTCGATTCGGCGAACATCACGCTGACCGCGCTGCGCACGATGATGGACGCGCTGCATGTCGGCCCGATCCTGCTCGGCACCGACAGCCCGGCGCACATATTGACGCCGTCGGTGACGTCGCGCGGTGTCGTCAACATGACGGCACTGGCAGTGGTCGAAGCCGCGCATAAGGCGCAAGCCATCGTCGAGCTGGGCTAGCCATGGGCCTTCTCAGATTGGCTTGAACCGGAAATGCCCTGTCTGCCTGAAGGCAAACAAAGTGTCCTCTTCCCTGGCGCCGCCGCCGATATTGTGAATGACCAGTCTTCTTGTCGGTACCAATGTGGAGCGATTGGACGACACGATGGCAATATGCGGCAGATTGCCGGGCAGCATCTGGGCGACGAGATCCCCAGGCCGATAATCGGCGGGGTCTTGGCTGACGGGCAAGGCGGCACCGCGCCGCTCGAAATAGACCGCAAGATTGGGCACACGGCGGTGGTCGATGTTGCGGTCCGGCGCTTTCAAGCCCCAAGCCTTCGGATAGGCGGCAAAATTGGCCCGCATATCCTCATGCACCAATTTTTGCAGGTCGAGATCGAAGGCGCGGCGATAGGCACGGATCACGACATCCGTGCACACACCCCGCTCGGGCCCAACGTCCCCGCCCGGATAGGCCAGGCGTGTATAGGTCGGATCGTAGAGTGTGGTGACGCCGATCTGCCCACGGGCAGCTTCGACCAATTTGGTACCCCAATCCGGCGTGATGGGCTTTTCCTGCGCCAAGGCAACCGGCATCGCCAGGCACAAAAGACCAAATTGCAGTGCGGCTCGACGGGTAATCGCGGTCATGCCAAGCCTCCGGGCATTGCTGGATCCGGGCATTCTTCTGGGCGAATACGCCTTTTTTCGTGCAACGCCAGGATGTCGCGGATCTGGCTCTTTCCGAATATGTCGTGTGGCGTAGTCGATATGACAGCACCGGTCGTGATCGAAGCCGCGCACAAGGCGCAAGCCATCGCCGATTTGGGCTGAAGGCGGAATCGGCGGTATGCTAAACAAACGGTTAACCGCAAGCGCGGTAGCTTTCTGAACGACAGGCAGTCGGAGTTCCGGAGGGATGACGGGCGCAAGTTGGAAGCTGACGCGGGCCGCTGCGCTGCTCGGCGCCGTGGTGCTGTGCGGCATTGCCGCCACTCAGGCACAGGCCGCTTCCCGCCTCTGCCGCCAGCTTGAAGCCGATCTTGCCGCCGCTTCTCGTGGTGGCGGCGGCAAACCGGCATTGCTCAGGAAATATGACGACGCAATCGTCCGGCAGCGCCAGCAGATTTCAAAGGCCGTCAGGCAGGCCAGCAGCGCCGGCTGCGGCTTTTCGCTGTCTCGCCGCAACGCCAACGCATGCGCAGCACTCGACGCCACCATCGATCGCATGGCAGCCAATCTCGACGCCCTGCAGGCCAAGCGCGGCGACCTTGCCGGCGGTGGTTCGCGACGTGATCGTGCGCGCATATTGACGTTGCTTGACGCCAATGGCTGCCGCGATGATGCGGCGGCGCCGACGCCCCCGCCGGTCCGCGAAGCCAACCGTGAAAACGGCAAGCGAAACCTGCTCGACCAGCTTTTGGGCAGTCAGCCCGAAGAGGCCGACCAGGCTGAAGAACTGAGCCAGCCGGGCAACATCCGCACCGTGCTCAACAGCGCCGACATGGGCCAGCCCCAAGGCGAATTCCGCACCATGTGTGTGCGCACCTGCGACGGCTATTTCTTCCCGATGTCGAATGCTGCCTCGCTGGGCGATTTCGAGCGCGATCAGAAGAATTGCGAATCGAGCTGCCCCGGCACCGAGATGCAGGTTTTCTACACGCGCGGCGTGAACAGCGATTCGGCGTCGATGACGTCTTCGGTGACGGGCAGGCCTTATATCGAACTGCCGACGGCCTACCTCTACAAGCAATCCGACATGCCGCGGCCGCCGACCTGCGGCTGCAACGCCGCGCAGAATTTCGAGATCATCGCCGGCAACCCGCCAACCCGGGAACAATCCGAGGCGAATGTAGAGAGTACCCCGTTCATTCCGCTGCCGGTTGCCAGGCCTGATCCGGGCGCCGACCCGGAGTCGTTGGCCAATGCGCAAGACGGCCTCGACCGTGGGGCGATCAGACGCCTTGCTGTCAAACCTGTGCCCTCGCCGACATCGCTGCCGCCGCCGGAGCAGCGCAAGGTCAGGGTCGTCGGGCCAACGTTCCTTCCCGACCCAGCAGCGGCAACAGATCTGCAAGCTCCGGACCCGAAGGCTGTCCCGTAAGCGCCAGCCTGAGCGGCATGAACAGCGCCTTGCCCTTACGGCCGCTCGCCGCTCGGATCTTGCCCGTCCAGTCCTTCCAGACGGTGCCGTTCCAAGGCTCTTCCGGCAGCAACTCGAATGCCTGGCGAAGAAAGTCGCGGTCCTCGTCGGAAAACTCCGCCGGCTCCTCTGGACCGTCTCGAAGCGTACGCCACCAGATCGCCGCATCGGCCAGCCTGTCGAGATTGCCGCGCACGGCCAGCCAGAAAGACTCGGCCTGTTCGCCGGAGATGCCGAGCACGATCAGCCGGTCGCGCGCCTCGGAAAACGGCATGTGATGCAGCAGCGTGCGGTTGAGCACGAAGAGTTCGTCCGGGTCGAATTTGGCGGCGGATTTCGATGTTGCAGTCGGATCGAAGCGCTCGACTAGCTCGGCCATCGTTGGCACCGCCACGACGTTTTCCGAGGTGCCGACGAGCACCGCCAGCGAAGCGATCGCCATCGGCTCGATGCCGCTCTCACGCAGGCTCTGGATGGACAGCGCGCCGGTGCGCTTCGAAAGTCCCTCGCCTGATGCCGTTGTCAGGAGATTGTGGTGGCCGAACACCGGCGGCTCCGCGCCAAGTGCTCGGAACAGGGCTATCTGGACGCCGGTATTGGTGACGTGGTCGTCGCCGCGAATGACATGGCTGACGCCCATGTCGATGTCGTCGACAACCGAAGGCAATGTGTAGAGGTAGGTGCCGTCCTCACGCCGCAGAACCGGGTCTGAAAGCGAGGCGAGGTCGACGGTCTCTTCGCCGCGCACCAGGTCGTTCCAGTGGATTTCGGTGCGCTCCGGCTGTAGCGGATCGCTGCTGAAGTTGGGCAGCAGAAAGCGCCAGTGCGGCCGCCGGCCATCGGCCTCATATTCCGCCACCTGCTCGGGTGCCAGCGTCAGCGCCTCGCGGCCATAGACTGGCGGCAGGCCACGCGTGCGGCGCACCTTGCGCCTCAGGTCGAGCTCTTCAGGCGTCTCATAGCAAGCATAGACGAGGCGCGCCTCCTTCAGCCTCTCCAGTGCGGCATCGTAGATTTCGACCCGCCGCGACTGGTACTCCGTGGCATCGGGGAAGATGCCCAGCCAATGCAGGTCATATAGGATAGCGTCGGAAAACTCCTGCGTCGAACGGGCGACGTCGGTGTCGTCGAAGCGCTGGATGAAGCGGCCTTTGTTCTTGATGGCGAACAGCCAATTGAACAAAGCGGTGCGCGCATTGCCGATATGGATGCGGCCGGTCGGTGACGGGGCGAAACGGACGGTAACTGTCATGAGCGGGGCGTACCGGATGGTTTTGCTGTTGACAAGACGCGCCCCCGCGCTCGGCGGCAGACATAGAACATGACAAAGGCGAAGAAAAGACTGCAGCGCCGCACGTCTATCAAGACGCGCGGCACCGCAACCGTCAGATCACCAGGCCTTTGGTCAGTTCAAGCGCCTGGCGTTCGAACAGCCGGCGGTAGATGCCGCCTTGCAGCCGGATCAGTTGGTCATGCGAGCCCTCTTCGACGATGCGGCCGCGATCGAACACCAAAAGCCTGTCCAGCGCCCGCACCGTCGACAGCCGGTGGGCAATGACCAGCGTCGTGCGGCCGACCATCAACCGCTCCATCGCCTGCTGGATCAGCACCTCCGATTCCGAATCGAGGCTCGACGTTGCCTCATCCAGGATGAGAATGCGCGCATCGGCAAGAAAGGCGCGTGCGATTGCAACGCGCTGACGTTCACCACCCGATAGCTTTACGCCACGCTCGCCGACCAGCGTGCCATAGCCTTTCGGCAAATTGGCAATGAAGTCATGCGCGCTGGCCAATCGCGCCGCGTGCTCGATCTCGGCCTGCGTGGCGGCCGGCCGAGCATAGGCGATGTTTTCGGCCAGCGACCGGTGAAACAGGATCGGCTCCTGCTGGACGATTGCGATCTGCGCGCGCAGCGACGCCTGCGCCACATTCGCAATATCCTGGCCGTCGATCAGGATATTGCCCGCAGTCACGTCGTAGAGGCGCTGGATCAGCTTGACGAATGTCGTCTTGCCGGAGCCCGAATGGCCAACCAGCCCAACCCGTTCGCCCGGCGCGATGTCCACCGAAAAGTCGCGATAGAGCGGCAGGCGGTGGCTGCCATAGTGGAACGTGACATTGTCGAAGGTGATACGGCCATCGGTGATCCGGATCGGTTTGGCTCCGGGCCGACCCTCGATGCCGAGTGGTTCGGACTGGAAGTCGACCAGTTCCTCCATGTCGTTGATCGAGCGCTGCAGATTGCGGATATGTGTGCCGATGTCGCGCAGATAGCCTTGCAGCACGAAGAATGAGGTCAGCACGAAGGCGACATCGCCGGCGCTCGCCTGCCCCCACGACCACAACAGCAGGGAGAACCCGATGACCGCTGCCCTCAAAAGCAGCAGCATCGTCCCTTGCGTGGTGCCGTTGACGGTGCCGCGCATCCAGGTGCGGCGCGTGCGACCGCGCCATTTGGCGACGACCTCGGCAAGCCGCGTCTCCTCGCGTTCCTCGGCGCCAAAACCCTTGACCACGGCGTTGCAGCTCACCGCGTCGGCCAGCGAGCCGCCAAGCCGTGTATCCCACGCATTGGCAAGCCTTGCCGCGGGCGCGACATAGCCAAGCGACAGCATCGTCGTCACCGCGATGAACAGAACCGAACCGGTGGCGACGACAGCACCCATCAGCGGCCAGAACCAGCCAAGCAGCAGCGTCGAGCCGACGAGCATGACGACCGATGGCAGCAGCGCGATCAGGATCGTGTCGTTGAGCAGGTCGAGCGCCCACATGCCGCGCGTTATCTTGCGCACCGTCGATCCGGCGAAGCTGTTGGCGTGCCAGTCGGTGGAGAAGCGCTGGACGCGGTGGAAGGCGTCGGCGGCGATATCCGCCATCATCTTCAACGTCAGCTCGACAATGGCCATGAAGGCGAGATTGCGCAGCACGACACCGGTGAGCGCCAGGGCCACCAGCATCGAAAAGGCCGCTGTCGCCGCGTTCCACGCAACATCGTCGGCCGCAGCACTGCTGGCGACGGCATCCACCAGCCGGCCGGAATAGAGCGGCGTCAGCACGTCGGCCAAGGTCGACAGCAGGAATGTGCCCATAATGCCGGCAAGCCGCCACGGCTGACACCGCCAATGGCTGAGCGTGAAGCCAAGAACGCTGCGAAAGGCGCCCGCGCGCAAATCTATTCGAAAACGAGTCATGATGTCATTCGGGCGCAAACGAGCCCGATCCCACGAAAGTAGAAATTGAAAAACCGCGTCGGCGCCGTTTGGCGCCCGGAGATGCGGAGGTTTGGCGTATTTGGCGGCCCTGTAGAGGGGCGGCGACCGGCAGCGGCGAAATACCTGCCTCGGTTCAGCCTTGCCGCGAGGCTATCTCGCGGCGCACTGACCAAGACCTAGGCTTCGCAGCCTCGCATAACGATGTCAAATCCTGGCATTCGGTTCCTCCTGAAGGGGAATCGCGGAGAGGTGTTTATAGAGACGCCTCAACGCCGCGCCAAGTCAGTAGATAGCCAAAAGCGCATCTGGTCCAAGCAGTGAGACGATTTTGCAACAATCGCGGGTTGTGCGCTGCCTCTGTTCAGGTTGCCGGGATACGGTCGAGGCGCATATAGCGGCCATCGGTGGAAGGCCTGAAGCCGAGCTTCTCGTAAACCGCATGGGCGTCGTTGGTCGACAGGCTCCAATGCGTGACCGTCTTGACGTCCGAGTGGTCGATAAGCGCCTGGACAAGCCGGGTTCCGATGCCTTGTCCGCGATACCCGGGCCAGACAATTATGTCGGCGAGATAGGCAAATACCGTACGGTCGGTGATCGCCCGGCCGAAGCCGACCTGATTGCCGCCGACATAGGCGCCGACGCACAGTGAGTTGGCAAAAGCGCGGCGGTGCAGTTCATCGCTGCGGCCGCTGCCCCAATAGCTCGCCTTCAAAATGTCGGATGTCGCCCGGAAGTCGATCCGCGACAGGTCAAAGCTAATTTCAAGGTTGGCCATGGCTAAACCGTTACGCAGGCCAATGGCCTACCCGCGATCCCTGAACCGGTTGGTGATGGGATAACGGCGGTCGCGGCCAAAGTTCTTCCTGGTGATCTTCACGCCGGGCGCCGCCTGCCGGCGCTTGTATTCTGCGACGTAAAGCAGGTGCTCGACACGCGCCACCGTCGCCCGGTCATGGCCGCGCGCAACGATCTCGTCGACGCCCATCTCGTTCTCGACCAGACACTCCAATATGTCATCGAGCACTGGATAGGGCGGCAGCGAATCCTGGTCGGTCTGGTTCTCTCGCAGTTCCGCCGAGGGCGCCTTGTCGATGATGTTGGTCGGGATCACCTCGCCGGACGGACCGAGCGCACCCGGCGGCACATGCGCGTTGCGCCAACGCGACAATGCATAGACCTGCATCTTGTAAAGATCCTTGATCGGATTGAAGCCGCCATTCATGTCGCCGTAGAGCGTCGCGTAGCCGACCGACATCTCGCTTTTGTTGCCGGTGGTGACCACCATCGAGCCGAACTTGTTGGAAATCGCCATCAGGATAGTGCCACGTGCACGGCTCTGCAGGTTCTCCTCGGTAATACCTTCCTTGGTGCCCTCGAAAAGCTGCGTCAGCGCGTGCAGGAAACCTTCGACCGGCTCGAAGATCGGCACGATATCGTAGCGGCAGCCGAGTGCGCGGGCGCAGTCCTCGGCATCCTTCAGCGAGTCCTTCGAAGTGTAGCGGTAAGGCATCATCACGGCGCGCAGCCGTTCCTCGCCGAGCGCATCGACGGCAAGTGCCGCGCAGATCGCCGAATCGATGCCGCCTGAGAGGCCGAGCACGACATTCTTGAAGCCGTTCTTGTTGACGTAATCGCGCAGGCCCAACATGCAGGCGCGGTAGTCGGCCTCCTCCTTCTCCGGGATTTTCGACATCGGTCCGTCAGAGCAGACCCAGATGTCATTCTTTCGCTTCCAGGTGGTGACGTTGACCGTCTCCTCGAACTGGCTCATCTGGAAGGCCAGCGTCTTGTCAGAACCTATGGCAAACGATGCGCCATCGAAAACCAGCTCGTCCTGACCGCCAAGCTGGTTGGCATAGATAATCGGCAGTCCGCATTCGATGACCTGGCGGATAACGATCTGGTGGCGGACGTCGACCTTGCCGCGGTAATAGGGCGAGCCGTTCGGGACCAGCAGGATTTCCGCGCCGCTTTCGGCCAGCGTCTCGCAGACGGCAACCTCGCCCCAGATATCTTCGCAGATCGGCACTCCCACGCGCACGCCGCGGAAATTGACCGGCCCCTGGATCTCGGGACCGGCCTGGAAGACGCGCTTCTCGTCGAACTCACCGTAATTCGGCAGATCGAGCTTGTAGCGTTCGGCAAGGATCTTGCCGCCATCGGCAAAGATGATCGAATTGTGCGTGCCGGTCTTGCGCTTCAACGGCGTGCCGATGACGAAACCCGGGCCGCCGTCGGCGGTATCGCCGGCGAAATCCTCCGCCGCCCGCTCGCAGGCCTTCAGGAAGGCGGGCTTCAGCACCAGATCCTCAGGCGGATAGCCGGCAAGGAAAAGCTCGGTAAACAGCACGAGGTCGGCGCCTTGGCGGGCGGCATCCGCCCTCGCCTCGCGTGCCTTGGCAAGATTGCCGGCGACGTCGCCGACCGTCGGATTGAGCTGGGCGACGGCGATGCGCAATATGTCTGGAGCGGTCTTGTCTGTCATGCCCGTGGGTTTAGCGCGGCAAAATTCGTCGAGCAATGGCGTTCGTTTGGACCAAACAGTCGATCCTATTCGCCCATATATTCGCGCAAGGCTTCCGGCGGATGGTTCTCGCCGATCGACATTGCCAGAATGCGCGAAATGTGCCGGCGCGGCAGTCCGGTTTCCGCCGCCCAGGCGTTTATCTGCACTTGGATCTTGCCCAGGTCCTTCTTCGATGTCGGGCTCTGCGCGAGGTCGAGCCCGGCGTCGCGCAGCGCTGCCGCCATGTCGGCCGAGACGATGAAGGCGTCCCACTCCAGCCAGCGCAGAAAATACTGGCCGGTATTGCCGCCGAGCCGGCTGCCATGCTTGCCGAGATAGGCCATCAATCCGACCTGGTCATCCGCCGGCCAATTGGCCAGGAACTTGCCGAAGCTGCCATGCTCCTTCGACACGCGCTCGACGAAGGCTGCGTTGTCGCGTACGGATTTGATCTTCTGCGGATTGCGGACGATGCGCTTGTCGGCTGTGAGATCGTGCCAGAAATCGTCAGGCTGGAACAGCAGCCGCTTCGGCTCGAAGCCAAGAAATGCTTCCTCGAAACCCGGCCATTTCTGCTCGATGACCCGACAACAGTCAATTGAACATAGAACTTTTCAGAACTTTCAGCGTGTGCCGCCAGATGGTATGAATTGCCTGTCGGAGGGATTTTTATATGAGCGTTCAAATCAGAGCCGCTTTGATCATCGCCGGTGCCGTATTGGTTGCAATGGCGATGTACATTTATTTCAGCCCCTATCATTCATGCGTTCGTGCATACCCCAACAATTCGACAGCGGCATACCGATGTGCACAAGGCCGCAACTAAGAGGAATTTTGTCATGCGAAAAGCTTGGCTTCTGACACTGGCTATCATGCCTACGACCAGCGCATTCGCAGCCAATGAAGATTTTCCAGTCTTTCCTATCATTGTGCAAAACTTCGATAGAAATGAAACGTTGTCGGCCACTTGCAATGCGCCGTCCGCTGACGGAATGCGATGCCAGTTTAAGCGAATTTCAATTTCAAAACCAGATGCAGCCGAAGCGCCGCAGCGCATTGAGAAACTGGTGGGGGATTTGCTCAAAACTCCGGTTCCAAAAGGAAACGAGTGCGACGCCATAGCCCAGCTTTTGACCGCCGTTCAGACTGGCAACGCTGCTGCGTCATCGGACATAACCGACAAACAGGAATTTCAGGAAAGTTGGCGGAAGCAATCGCCGGTGGAAAGAGCCGATCAAACCCGCCTAGTCCAAAGCATGTTCGATTTCTGTAAATCTCGAAATCCACCCAATGCTGATGCCATGGCAAGGGCAGTGCAAGAATTTGAAGGCAACACATGCACAATCACCACGGATTCGTTCGAACGGAATTTCAAAGTGAATAATTCCACCAAGAAATGGCAATCAACCGTGCAAGCCAATGACCCATGTGGAACCATCACCTATAGCGAATTGGCAAAGCCGGATGATGCTGATTCAGGGCTGTTTTGGAATTACACGACCAAGGAAATTATCACCAATCCAACGGGCACCGATTACGCCAAGGCGAGTTGTTCAACCCACGATCAAACGGAACACCGCTACACGTGGAAGACAGGAAAGTTTTACGCTGATTGCCGATACATCCAGATAACCCACTAAAAGGTCTTTCTTTGATTGTTGGAATCCGGTAATGGTTTTTCATCGCCAACAAGGGACGCCATTTGGCATCCTTCAACCAAGCGTGAGGGAACCTATGGCAATCTCGTTCATTGACGAAATGAAGAAGCTGGAAAAGGAAGAAGCAGCACTTGCTGAAAAGAAGGCCAAGCTTCGTGAATCTGCCAAGACAGAAGCGATGAAGAAGGTGGAAGAAGCTATTGCGGACTTGAATGCGCTTGGCTTCAATTATCGCATCACGGATGTTTCGGGATTGTCTTCACGGGTAACACGTGGCCCTGCCAAATCCAAAGGGGCAACCGGAACCGGCAAGGGCGCAATGGCGGCTGACAAGGTTTGCCCAATCTGTGAATTCCGCACCGAACCGCCGCATGATGCACGGCGGCATCGGCATCAGCCGGAAGGCCAGAAGAAGCCATTCAATGCCGAAGAACTGGCACAGTTGGGTTTGAAGCGAGTCTGAAATCGTCTCTACACACTTTACACAGAACCCCGGTTTATCCGGGGTTTTTCGTGGGTCAGGTATTGAACAGGCTGAATGCGTAGTCATTGAAAAGGCTCTCACAGGACATATGGACACCGCTACGTATCGTTGTACTCCATAAAAGGTTGGAAATGGACCCTTGCACTATGCCGAAATCTAATGGCGATATGCCTACTGCCGTCGTATAGACTGTCTTGTTTTTTACAGTGTTCTCAGTAACAGTTGGCCTAAGCAATTGCATGTTCAACGGAATGAAGCCGAAGCCAAGGAACACTACCGTTTTGGCTTGGCGGATGGCTTCATGAATTTCTTGGATTTCGCTCGACTCCCGGTCCACTCCTTCAGTATAAGTTTTTATGCCGTCAACAAGTTCCAGCAACTGAAATCCGCTCACAGCTTCTCCATAATCAGCGAATGGTCCCGTTTCTCCCATCCATGGAAGTTTCCCAACGGTTCCGTAAGGATGGTAGATTGCCATGGAGTTGACTAGATAGGCAGCTTCCTTACTTGAAGTGCCATAGTGAGTTTTGATCGCATGATAAAGGAAATGTTCAAAGCACCGATCATAGTTGAAGATGATTACAGTTAGTTTTTTCAGTCGCTCCACTAGCTCTTCATAGGTCGAGTCGAAAAGCAGGCTTGCAAACCGGTTGTGCCATGAGACATTCAACTTAGCGAAGTCGATTGCTGACCCGCCAAAGGGTTGGTTTTCAAGCCGAAGAAGGCTATTAGCCTCTGAATTCAAAATGCATTTGACGATGCCTAGCTTGCCGCACAATTCAATCTCTTTGGATTCCTGATGCGAATACAAAAAGTTGTCTATCGAACGGGCTAAGGGCATTGCTGAACTAATCTGGCTACAGGCATTAATGAGCATAGCCTGACTCAAGCCTTGGGGATTGTCGTGCGCCGCCAGATGTTTCAAGGCGGACTCAATTGTTTGATCTTCGAGGGAGAAATCCATCGGACCAGAGCTTTTCACGAACAAGGCGCTTGCGATTATCGACTTCAAAGCATCGCCCACGGGCAAGCCAAGCTTGAAGCTGGCCCCTGCCCCAAGGATCAAAAGCGTTTTTTCAGCGAACATAGGAAAGCTGCTTTCAGTCACCGTTCGACGACATAGGCATGCCTTGGATTGTTAGCTAACGCTAGGCACGTGACCAGTTACACACCGAATTTCCCGAGTCACGGCCAAGCGCTTCACGCCGGGTGCTCCGTATCTCTCAGCGGAGACTCCAGCACACGCCGCTTCCTTCAACTGGAGAGCCGGTGGGCGTCGAGTTGGGTCGGCGGCTTGGGCTATGCCAAGACGAACGAGAGTCTGATAGGAAAGCTCGCCGAGCTCTCGGCAACTAAACTTGCCTAACTTGCCAATGCCCAGCCCCTGAACTGACCTTGCCAAGGGTGTCGCAGCGAACCACGGCCAAATGTCTAGCGCCGGGAGAGCCGTACCCCAATCGGATCCAGTGCAAAGCTGCCTCCCTTCTTCTGCACGACGGCGGACCCGTTCACTAAGCGGTGTCAGGGCGCATAATTCCGCTCAATTACCGATGCGGATGCCGATTTCTTTCGCTTCGAAATCAATAAGCAAACTGTTGGTCTCGAAGTATCTTATGCCAATAATGCTATGACCGATCGTTGGAGAGAATTCCAACTCGGAACTGTATGACGTGACGAACTTCCACTCCCCCAGCATTTTTTTTACGGCCACTTTGGTCCCGACATCCATTGATCCGCCCGAGTCTTTTGGCGGGTTGTTCGCTATCACGATTGTGGAATTTCCGGTGTCGTACAGCGTCGGTCGGCAAGTTGTTTCTTCTTTCAATAAGATACAAGAGCCGATGGTCGGGAAATTGTATCTTTCATCGGCGGTTTTCCATTTCTGGATTTTGAATCCGCTCTTCACGCTATCCGGTATCCCAATGTGGAGGGCCTTGACCGTCGGACAATTCGCATTCTCGTTCGTGCAAGCTCTCCAATCGGTCCCTACCGGTGAGAGATAGTACCCCTTTCGCAGGCCATTTCTTGCATTCACTGCGTCCATTGGCGATTTGAGCATTTGATTGGGCCCTCCACCTCCAACAGGGGAGATGCCAAAAACGCCTTTTGGCCACAGCGGGCCACCGACAATCTCACCAGTGCTGCGCCTGACTATCTTGTAGCGAATGAGGAACGGGATCGATGCCTCGGTGGAGGCGGGAGAACTCGATGAGCCGAACGTCACTCGGGCCAACGCAACATTGCCGTACTCGTCGTAGGTTCCGTAATGGGTGATGGCTTTCTGGGTGGTGACGGTTATCCCATCCAGTTCCAGGTTTTTCGTGATTTTTATTCCTTTGGTGGAACATAATCTGACAGGAAGGACAGCGGCGCAATCGATGGTCATGCCGCTCGAGCCGGTGTCCAACAAAAGCGGCTGATTTATTTTGCGAATTCCAAGGCGCAGTATTTTTACATACAGCATCCGGATGTTGGGTGGATTCCCCGGGTATTCCAGTTTTATCAAAGGAACAGTTATCTCTTCTGCGGTCTTGGCCGACGATGAGCTGGAAAACAGCGCTCCAAGAATTGCAAATATCGATGCAAGGATTCTTACGGCAGATGTCTCAGACCGATTTCTGTTCATTCGCTCCACCCAAATCCCGGTTTGAAAAAGATCGTATGATTTCTGGCTCTGTGAAATCCAAATAACCCCGGTCCGTCGTCCTTGCAGATTGTCGCCTTGCCGGCAGCCTTGGAGTTTAGACTGGCCTCAACGCTGAGGAATCGTCACTCCATCGCATGAGCCTCTGAGGTCCGTGAATGTGCCCCCGGCTGTAAAAGCAAAATATCGGAAAATCCTCCCAGAGTGCGCTTTCCATTATCTCAAGCGCCATAAGCGCACTCGGGTCGTTTCCACGCCGAAAGAAGTCCTGAAAAAGCCAGTTTAGATCTCTTATGGCTGTCGTTTTTAAGGTCACTTCTCCGCACAATAAAAATCCGACGCAAATCAATAAAGTGCGAGATGCCCTCATTAGCCGTGGCAGTGAGTAATGCGTATCGTGATACCGCTCTGCCCCAACAAATTCTATCGTCTTAGAGGAGAAGATCCTCCTTGAATTTTCTAGCATAGGCAAATGAACTGACGTCCAATTATTTCTCGTCGTCCTCTCAACGATCTCATTCAGAATATCTTCCACCTTGGAAAATTGGTAGAAAATAGAATAATCAAATAGGGCACCTACGCCCTGATCTTGACTACTCGCAAGATAATGTTCCTCGCAGATACTATCCAAACTTATCTCAGCAACAATTCTGTATAGGCTTTCGTAAATGAATGCGGATCGATAAATTAGCAAATCGGAAGTAGCTAAACCTACGCTCTGAACAGTGTCATGCTTCATTATGATGATCTGTTTTTCTGCAGGAAGTAATAGCTGTTTTTGATCAAACGAAGCAATAGATTCCCTCTCTGACAGAAATATTTTCCATATCGCAGCAATGCTCCTAGAGTATGCGTCGATCTCAGGCGCCTTGTAGTCGTCTAGTATAGTTTTTCCATACTCGTACGAAGAATATCCTACCTTCGAAAAGTGGTCCTTGTCGCTAATATTGAAGCACACCTCCAAGTCCAAGAACCCCTCACGCCTTTGCGCTGGCGAGCATGACTCTTCCTTGGCAATCGCTACTGTGGAATACTTCTCCTTTCGTACTGAGGCCGCCAAACGGTAAAAGCGAAAGTTGCTACCGAGCTTCTGGACACTTTCCTTCATTCGTTCTGGTATTGCGACGCTCCAGAGCCAGACCCTTGAGTCATCGGATGGGGCGCTGACGGTGATGGCAGCTGCGTTGCTAAAACGACAATGAGCCAGCGACTTTCCTAGCAGGTTGACACCTTGATGATCGTCATCTTCATACAGGTAGACTTGCACGAGAAGATTGCCCAACTCGGACATCCACACGCCTTCGATATCAAAGTAAGCATTCGCCATATTCCAATTCCCCGTCGCTCAAATCACAGCTTGGCGGTCTTCCCAATAGGCCCTGCTCTTGTGGGAATGACTGTATCCGACCATCCGTGCCCCACAAGGGTTGTATTGACATTTTGGGAATTTTGTCCCACAGTGTCTTGGAGGCTATTGGGAAGGACATGGGATGTTTGTGGGCTACGCAAGAACCAGCACAGTTGAGCAGCAGGCCGGCTATGAGGCGCAACTTCGGGATTTGAAATCGCAGGGCTGCGACAAGATTTTCAGCGAGCAGGTTGCTTCCGTTAATTCCAATCGGCCGGAATTGGAGCGGGCAATCGACTTCGTTCGAGAGAACGACGTGCTCGTCGTTACCCGCTTGGATCGCCTTGCCCGTTCTGTTTCGGACCTAAGCCAGATCGTTGCCAGACTCGAAGCCAAGCAGGTCGGTCTGAAAATCCTCGACATGGCCATAGATACCACATCGCCTACCGGCCGGCTGCTGATGAACCTCGTCGGATCGATTGCGCAGTTTGAACGTGAGATCATGCTGGCACGCCAGCGAGAGGGCATAGCCAAGGCAAAGGCCGAGCACAAGTTCAAGGGTCGTGCGCCCACCGCTCGCCGCAAAACATCCGATGTCGTGTCTATGCATCGTGCAGGCAGGAAGCCAACCGACATTGCCAAGGAACTCGGCATTGGACGGTCATCCGTCTATCGGATTTTGGAGGAAGCCGCTTAGTAACCAGGAGGAGACTTCCCAATGCCCGAAAATCGACTGATGTATCGTCGCCCGAAGACCCAGAAGAAGACGCTCCGGATCATCGAAATGCATTTGGGTGAAAAAAGCCCGAGCCGAATTGCAGCCGTGACAGGGTTGAGCCGATCCACAGTCCGCAGGGTGATATCGGACATAATGGACAACCAGCAATCTGCAGCGAAGACGCATTGAACAGCAAATCGACAAAGGCAAAAAAGAAGCGGTCCCCAGGTTCACGCTGGCTGAACTTGACGAAAGGGATGGCGTCGAGCGTTTCGAACATCTGATGGACCATTTGGACAAATATCTCGCCAGCGAGGAACACAAGGCGGCAAAAAGTGCCGCAACACCGGAAAAATCTGAATGATGGCGGTGTCGGCATGAGCGAAAATTCAGTGAGCTTTTTGGTGGAACAACTACCGGACGATGCCAAGTGGTGGGTTGAGCATCTGAGCCCTGCCGCCCGCATCGAAATCGATAGACTGTTAAAGGAAACCGGCGTCCAGAATTTCACCAAGCACTGGAAGGAACATAGAGCCGAGCTTGAGGACTTCGAACGCAGCCTTGGCACCACGTTGTGACTAACTCAGAATCCAACCGAGCAGCAGCCGTCCAGCGAAGCTGCGGAAACTGCCGGCATCTGGCTTGGTTGGTGGCGATGGGATTGGGCGCTCGCTGCTCGCATCCACAAAACCGTAATGAGGCTCTGTCGCCATGGTCAAAACAGGACACATTAGGTCTGCCGCTTATCCCGGCCAGAACGTTTCTCTGCGACTTGCATGAAGCACGGTATAAATAGGGGTTATGTTCGTCCAATTCGCTCGATTGGTGCTTCTTGGGTTGGAATAGTTTTCTAAAGGCCGCCTTGACAGGCCTCCGATAATCCAACATTTGTAATATATTGGAGTTTTCATGTATTGATTAGAACCATTTTGCGAACTTCATCAGTTGACCGGATTGCCATTTGAATTGTGCGAATGCGACGCTACATATATCCATGTGATGTCAACGTGAAAAGGAGTATATCGCATGGAACTTAAGGCTAAGGAAGCGACAGATTCATATTTTGTAATTGGCTCAGACATTCAGATAAATCCAATTGCATTTTTTAATACTCTATACAATATCCTTGCCGATTTGAACGACCGCTTGCTCAAATCAGAGGTTGGAGAACCGCTGCCGGTACATGAAAAAGAGGCTCTGAAGGAAATGTTTGACGTAGTTGACTCCTTCGTCGAAGGCGTCGTCTTTTCTGGATACCTGAACAAGGAGTACATTTTCGAATGAGCTGTCGGGCCTACACGAATAAGATCTTTAATTAAAATCAGAATCACTGCTTTCTTTCGTTATATATACCTATGGTCGTTTGAGATGACCAATCTTTGACATGCAAGATGTCGGCGGGGAGCTTTTGTATCTCATTTAAACGCCCCTGAACGAGAACCCCGCCACATCACCCCATTTGTACTGACGTATTTTATACGGCTGTAATTACGTTATTACCTATAAACTGCCTAAAAATAAGGACCTGTTCGATTGCTTACGAAACTAGAGTTGTTACATTATTACAAAACATTTGAGACTGACCGGATAATCGAAGATTTCGCAGAGCGCCAGCGATGCGAACCACAATCACGTATCTATCACGTGACGGCGGTCTTTAGCCCCCATTGGTTCAACGGCAGAGTGTGGAGCGGCAAGACCGGCTTGGCCCGGCACGAGTTGATCGGGAAACTTGCGTCGGAGCTTTTGGGCCTATTCAGGCAATGGTGGGTCCACGGCTTGGCCGACTACATTCCAAACTTCTACCGGCCAAACAAAAAACCTCTTCAGCCAGTCTGCCATGCCTTCCTAGACGACAAAGGCGATGGCGAGCCATATCCACACATCCATGCCGTCTGTTGGGTCCCTACGGCCCTTGTAGAGGGCTTTGGGCGATGGTCCGACAGGCCGTGGCCGAGCTTCGACAAACTTGATGTCCGTGCGGCGGATGAAACGCACGAGCACCTTGCCAACACGGTGCGTTATGCATCGAAGTATCATGCCAAATGGGTTCTGCACGAAAGCGCATACGAACTTCGAATGTCGCTGCCGGCCTAGCGCCGACGCTCACACGACGGGACACCGCTCAGTGCCGCCAACCAGGGCCTGCCCCTGCTCTTGTACGTGGTTTGCTTCATGGATCAGGCGCCTCCGTTTCACCGCCCTTTGCCTTGGGCAAGTCCCGGAAAGATCCGATCCATTTCCTCTGGAAATAGGCTTCCGTTCATTCCTTTAAGTTTATCCCTGAAATTGTTCATCGTGTAGGCCTGTAGATCCCATTCCTTGGGCTCGCCATTGACCTTCCTAGACATGAAAGTTTCAATTCCGACATCTGACATTATCAACACGGCCAGTTCCAAATCCCACACGGATGCCAACGTGAATGGGTATTGGTCCATCAGCTTCGCATCGATCCCGGCTTTTCCGAGTCGCTCAATGGCCACCTTCCGGATTGGTTCGTATAGCCCCACCGAATAGAAATCCTCCAACATTGCAACCATAGGATAAATCGGCCGATTGTCGCCCGTCCAAAGCGGATGTTCACCATCGAGCGCAGCCTGTAGAGCTTTATACATCTGTGCTACCGCCTTGCCAAATTCCTTTACATCTGCGTCGAGCGCAGAACTGTCCAGAACCTTAGTTTTGGCGAGATACGTAATTCTCTTTGTTTTGCACTCCACAAAGAGATGCGCCGTTTTGTCGGAAACAATCCAATCGATGGTGTGCTTGGGACTGCCACCAGAAATATACGTTTCCTCCGGCGTAATTTCGAACGTCCCAGCCCTATTTGCCGCTTCAAACATCTCGCCAACATAACTCTGAAATGCAGGCCCAAAAAAGTCTGAGAAATTCGGCAGAGCGCATATATCATAATATAAGCCTTCCGATACCCGCCGGATAAGGTAGTTAGGGACAGGACATACAAGTTCCATTGATCCATTCAGATCGTGGAGTATGAGAGGCTTAACGACTAACGGATTCCTGACATAAATAAAATCCTCCCCCATGCTTCCGCTTTTTTCCGACTCTTCAAACAAGTTCCAAAACTGACTCGAAAAATGCTTTACAAAAGTCGACATTTCTTCGGTCGTAGCAAACTTATTATCCACCGCAATCGGAATACCTTGAGAAAAGTTCTTCATATAGATCGCAAAGAAAGCCATACCTATTCTTAAGATCTTCTCGACTGGCAATCCGACCTTCTGGACGACCATTTCGTCCAACTCTTTCACTCCAAATATCTTTAGATACCGCACAAGCCAGCGGCTACTGGGTTTCGTCTGCCATGGAAACTGTTGGTTCTGAATCCGGAATACTTCGGACATGATCTTAGTGTCCAATATGTCCGAATAGGCACTCTGAACATCGTCATGAATCTCCTTCATGTGGTTTATTGCGTCGGCCAGTCCATCCCAATGTGCAAAGTTAAGAGTTCCCCACCGGGAAGCATAACGCAGCAATTCACGGCAAAGAATGTCCAGTTCCCATTCAAAAAGTCCCAACTCGATTTTATCTCTGGTCTCGAAATTTTCTATGGGCTTGATCCAAGCAGGAAGCGGCGTTTTGAACTGAAAGAACACCATGTAAGCATGGATGACTTCCAACGATTCAAGCAGCGGTGCTGCCGCCAGACGATTGCGCAGGCGGCGATAGTTGCGCAGAAATTTCTTCATGGCGAGCGTGTTGTTTTCCATGATACGGCCGGGCAACCTGTTTTCGACAGGTTCGATTTGCGAGCCACGAATTGAAATCTGTTCAGCCAAGATTTAAATTATCAATCGGCGAACGAAAATAGGCGCCGATGAAATCGCAGGTACGTGCGTTGTGTTTCGTCGAATGCTGTCGGAAACCGACCGTTCACTAGCCCGATAAGCGCAAGCTCCGATGCAGCGATTCTATCTGCAACGAGGCAAGTGCCCTCATCGTTGAATGATATGTATCCTCGGTCAAACAACAGATCGAATGTTGGGGTGAGAAGCAGCCCATTGTGACCATCCAGCCGCTCATGGTTCGTTTCGCAGAGCCGCCACGGTTTGATGTGGCTTGCCCTCAATAGGCGCCGGTCAGCTACCCCTGTTATCCTGCAGCAACCTTCAATGCCTTCGAGATTTCGCCTAAACCTCCCCTGTCCACGGCGGGCTTTGATCAGGTCTTCTCTCTCGGTTGCATTGATATCGGTGTTGTTTAGGATCGACCGTTCAACGTGGTCCTCCTCGTTTTCTAAAACTGGGTTGTGGATCTGGACGTGAACACTTGCAGATTCGAGAGTCGCCCGTTCGGAAATCTTGGAAAGCAGCACTCGGGACATCTGATCTGAAATCGCCGCCAGATACACGTTTTGCCTGCCATCACCATCAGGCGATACAGGCGAATGTTTTTCGGGGAGCAGCGATACCAGTTCGGCAATAAAGGTCTTGGGACGCAATGGTCGTTGAAGCGCTCGCCACTCCACAGGCACGAGCCAACCATTGGCATTCCAGTTTTCTCCCTTGGTGCCGAATTCGGCGGGTTTGGTGCTGACAATTCCACCATCAGAAGCGATGCCGACTTGTTGAATAAGTTGGTTCGCATAGGAGAATATGAAATCGCCCGGTTCGACTAACGCCATATTGTCGTACGTCTGATTGCGAGCACCGTTTTGGTTTTGTTTTGGTGACCAGATGTAGCCACCCTCAGTTTCTTCCCGAAACGTCTGCTTATGATTCACCCACCAACTGCGCATTGTGTGTCCAATTCCTCGGCGTTAGCACCCGTTCGGGCCCGTATTTTGCTAATCAACGTCTCGCCGTACTTGTAGGTCGTCAGCACCCCTGACTTGCCTTTGCAGGCCGAACCATCGGATCGAGCGTAGGTATACAAGGCGACAGTCCTATCGGACCCATGCCTTGCATTCGATTCGAGACCAAGAAGGATTCCATGAGGCCCCCGCCACCGGATACAACACATTCCATAAGGGCACTCCTTGCCAACAATGACAAGCAGCGGCTTTCTGAACGACAAGCGCTAAAACGATGCCTATGACACGTCCATGCCGTCTGTTGGGCCGCTGTGGCCCTTATAGAGAGCATAGGTGGTCAGCCAGTTTGCCCCTGTGATATTTGACCGCTTTCGAGGCTGGTGGATCGGAGGCCTGAAAAGGTATTTTCCCCAGTTCCATCGACCGCTGCAACGTTCCCTACAGCCCATTTGCCACGCCTACATTGATGACAAATACGAAGGCATGTCCTGCCCGCACATCCATGCCGTTTGCTGGTGTCCAGACAGATTCTTCGAAGGATCTGAGAAAATGGGCTGCTCGGCCTCATCCATTTACAGAAGTGCATTTGGCTCCTGCGTAAGCCGACACTGATATGCGGAAGATGGTGGCCTACGCATCGAAGCATTATCTCACGTCACCTAGGGTAAAGACCGATGTCTGTGGTATTCAAGCCAACGTTGCAAAATCGCAAAGGACGGCAGGTTTCAAAATATGACTGACGCACAAAGTATTCTGGCTTGGTACACCCTCGTCCCTGCTGAACCGTCTAGCGGCAGTGCTATCTTCGGTTTTTCCGAGTATCTGGCCGCTCTAGCTCTTCTCCTTGTAATATTCTCGATATCCGAGTTTCGCTACAGATATCGTCTCCACCTACAAACGATAAACTGGAAGTTTCTATCGCTCTCGATCTCCGCTTCTCTTGGTGTTTTACTTCTGTTTGTGCAATTTTGGTTTGAAAACAGACTTCCCATACCGTCCCTCCTAAATGATCCTAGCATTATTAAGGGCGTCATCGGACTAATTATTATAGCGCTCCTATTTGTTGTTGCCATAAAAGCTTATGTCTTACCTCCAATGTATGGGCGCTTTAACGCCCAGCGCTTTTTTGATGTCCACTATCACTATTTGCATCAAGCTGACCCTGATCAGCTTCGTGTGATCGCAGATGAATTAAGCCATTCAATATTGTCAGTTGCCCGCTTCGCCCGCCTCTTAGCACCAACGATTCGGGAGAAAGGGAAGGGAAGAATTCCAGCACGAATCGCTTTTGCGCATGACTTTTTCTTACTAATTTCCGATCGTCGATTTTGTAAGGTGATCGGGGATCGTGTTCCGTACCTAGCCGTGATCGTACTCCGGCTATGCCAGAAGCCGGAGTTCGAACTGATTCCGGTTGGAAAGTTTGCTCGACAGGCTGCAATATCCTTCATCTCCAACCCGGACTCTGCTTACTATGAAGAGGCTGAGCCCCTCGACGGCAGCTATTTTGGCTACGAGAAGCCAATTACTACTGCGATTTTTGGATCGTATCGATTTGTTGAGCGGTGCGGATCGGAGAGCAGTCTAACTCCGCTGAGCATCGGATTTTCCTACTCCCGCACGTTCGACCGAGTGTGCATGAACGGCTATTCGAGAGCTGCTCTCCACTATCTGAAGGACTACTTGGTTGAGACAGGCGGCACCGCCCGTGCACAAGGGGTTTATGACGTATTTGCCACCTTCAGCGCATTTTCATCAAGTATATATCGCCTTAATGGAGCGCCTTCAGAGCAGCTTTACGAATCAAGGGACTATCATTCACTGGTCGAAACTGTTGAGTTTATCAAAGGAACCTTGATAATGCTGAAAGAAGGCAATCACAGAATTGGATCGCTGAAATATGTTGATCGAAGCGAATTCAATATATATGACCAGCTGTCATCACTAGTTCATAAACTTATTCTTTCCTCCGGCAGCGTTGCACAACCCTCTTGGACTTCATGGGTAGTTCAGCACAACGAACTGTGGGCTGAGCTATTTTCGTTTGACGACTCGTACCCCTTTAAAATTCTCCGAAAGAAGGTCCATCGATTGATTTATAATGATGTGATTCAAATGGATAGGTATGCGAATTTCAAGGGTGCTCGCACGATAGGATACTGCCTTAATGTGCTCGGTCTAACGCCGATAAAAAGGAATGGAAATGACCGAAAAGAATCGTTCCCTATACAAAGCATCGTCCTCAGCTGGACGAGAAAGAACTATGGCCGCCTGTTGAAAGATAACCCCAAGGTTGCGGCGGCCATGATGCAAGGGAGCATTTCCTACGATCCTGAAAGCCGGCAGATCATCAAAACGTACCGTGACGATATCGGAAACTCCCCCTCTAGAGAATTCCTTGCAATCGGTTAGTTTTCTGACACCTGATTGACGGCTGTTGGATTGCCTCGCAAGGTATTGTTTTAGTTATGGTTCCCGTCCAATTCTCCAAGCGATAATCGTTAGCAGCCATTCACGGCTCGTATTTTACTGATCAACTTCTTGCCGTACTTGTAGGTCGTCTGCCTTTGGCAGCCTAGAAGCCTGTTCGTGGTTGCGACGTCACCAGCGGCGAGGAAAGGAGCGGACAAGGTGGGCGAACGGGCGAACTCGATGTTTGACCAGTTCATCATCACGCCATCCGGGCTTCTGCAAATTGTTCAATGGTTCTTGTGGCTTGGGGTAGCTTGGACCTGTCACCTTCAAGGCCCATGTTGGCTACGACAAATGACTCTGTGGCATCCCGGTTATCTGGATAGATCAAGCGTGATGCGCCACCCTTGAAACGCACCAGATATTTTGAATCCAATGCGTCCCGACTGTTCGCAACCCGCTTGGCGTAATCCATCCACAACGCCTTACCAGCTTCGTTAGGTTCGCTCTGCGCTGCTTTCCTAGCCCGGTTGGTCAAGTGTGGCCGGTCCAGTTCGATGCATTCCACAATGGTCCTGATGTGCTCAGCCGCCTTTGTTCGTAGCAGACACAGTTCGGCCATCGTCACGTCACCGGGTCCAGTTCCTACCTTTGGAAAGGCAATCCGGTTGCCATCACTGGCCGCCTGCTGTTCTGACTGGATTTTGTTCCGCTCGATTTCCAACGCCGCAATCTGTTCGCCGACGGCTTTCAGCTTGGTGGCGTTCTTCACCATGGAAGGCCTCAACGAATCTCCTAGCACTGCGTCCTGTTCGATCATTCCAATGAAGGCTTGTTGGGATTTAAAAATAGCAATCCCTTCGCCTTCCAGTTGCTGTATCTGTTGAGTGATGGTGCCTTGGCGTGATCCTGTGCCGCCATGGATGATGGCCTGCAAATCGATTTCGGCCACGAATGACAGGAACGATTTTTCAAACCGTTCGTAGTTCCATGGGGCTGCGTCCGTGCACTTACCCACCAACGACCCCTTGCAATAGAACTGTATGGCCCTGCCCTTTTTAGGGTTCCTGATCGTCATGGGTTCCCCGCAATAGTGACACTTGGCAATGCCACCGAACAGGTTCGAATAGGCTTCCCCCTTTCTGCCTCTGCCAACCTTCAAACGGGACGTCATGGCGGCTTGTGCCCGATAGAAATCTTCCTTCGAAACCACCTCTGGAAAAATCCCAATCAGCACTTCACCATTCTTGCGATGGTAATCCCCGTACACTGCCTTGGATTTCAAAATGTGTGCGACGTTCGCAACCGTCCAATACGTCGCACGGCCCTTAGTTTTCTTGTCCATCGCAAAAGGCTTTTCACCGGCTGCATTCAGCGTCTTGGCGATTTTGGGCAGACCACAACCGTTCAGGCACATGTCAAAAATGCGTCGCACAATCTCTGGCTTGCGCACACCATCCAACACGGCCAATCCTGTCACCGGGTCTTTGGTCAGCCATCCAAACATGCTCTGCCGTGGCAAAACACCGGTAGCGGCTGCTTTGGCGTATCGCTCGGCATAGCTCTGTTTGGTCCGGAACTCTTTTTTGGCTGACTCCTCATGCGCTGCCGACATGATCATGATGGAACCGAACAGCTTCATCATATCCATTTGGCCGGTTCGGTACTCTTGCCAGTCAATCGTTGTGACCACCACCAGCCCGGTGTTGATGATCTGTAGGAACAGCCGCAATGCGTCTTCCGGCTTCGCACGGCTGATACGGTCAAGCGACTCCACGAACAGGATTGTGCCATCTGGAAATCTGCCCGCTTCTGCCTCTTTCAAGAGTGCACCAAGGGCACCGGATTCCAGATTTTTGCCCCGGTAAGCTGACAATCCCATGTCTGTCATTTGATGTTTGGTGGCGATGGTCACACCAAACCGTTCGCAACCTTCATCGTTCAAACTTTTTTGCCGCCTAAGCCCATCACCTTCAGCCTGAATCAGTCTCGATACACGTGCATAGCTCAGAGCCATACGCTTGGCCGGCTCAAAACTTTCAATTGTTCTGAGATTTTCTATCATAACTTTGTCATTATAATTCATGTGGTTAGCATCCTTCGGACGCATGTAGGTTAAACCCACGCCGTTGCAAGGCCCTCCCTATGTCCAAAAGACTACGGTCGGACGCGCCAGACAAAGCCGGCGGCAAAAACCCGCTCGGCCATAGTCGACAGGATCCGGTCGTCCGCAATCTTTGCCACCGCGGCATTGTCGGGCATAGGACCCAGCAGCGACGTCAGCGCTGCCTCACCGCCTTTGCGCTTCGCTGCACGGGCGCGAATTTTCTGAAAATCCACCATTGTTTCCTGACCCCATCGCGTCAATCTACCACTTCCCGTAGGAACCGGCAGCTTCTACCTCATCGCGGACGACGGAGGCGACGATGAACAAAACGATCGAGGACCTGGCAAGCCGCTGGCTGAAGCGAAAGCCGGACGGCCTCAGCGCGCTCGAAAGCCGGGTACTGCAATCTACGCTCGAGCGCACCACGATCTCCAAGGACACCAACAAGGCCGTCGCCTTTCACCAGACGTTTGGAGATCGCCTGGCCGACACCATCGCCCGGATCGGCGGCTCTTGGTCCTTCATCCTGGCATTCATTGGCTTCCTGATCCTGTGGACGGCAGGCAATGTCTGGCTCTTGTCGCGCGCCGCCTTCGATCCCTATCCCTTCATCTTCCTCAATCTCGTGCTTTCCATGGTTGCCGCCCTGCAGGCGCCAGTGATCATGATGGCGCAAAACCGCCAGACGGAGCGCGATCGAATCGACGCCGCCCACGACTATGAGGTTAATCTCAAGGCCGAGATCGAGATCATGGCGTTACACGAAAAGCTCGACGAACTGCGCCACAGCCAGATCATCGGCATGCGAGACGAGATCGCCCGGCTGGCCGAGCAGGTGAAGCGCATCGACGACATTCTGTCGAAGCAGCGAACGTCTTCATGACGGAAGTCATCCATCGTCTCATTGAGCAATATGGATTGGTCGCGGTTTTTCTGGGCTGCGTCGCAGAGGGCGAAAGCGCCGCAATTCTTGGCGGTTTTTTTGCGCATCAGCATGTCTTCATCCCGTGGCAGGCGTTTCTCGCAGCCGCGCTCGGCGCCTTCGGTGGCGACACGTTCTTCTTCATCTTGGGACGGAGCTTCGCCGACCATAAATTCGTGATCAGGCTCCGAGCCCGGCCGGGCTTCAGCCACGCCTACCGCCTTGTCACCTCTCATCCCAACATTTTCGTGCTGTCGAACCGCTACATCTATGGCCTCCGCCTGGTCGGCGGCATCGCCGCCGGGCTGTCGGGCATTGCGGCGGCGCGCTTCGTCATCCTCAACGCCATCTCATCGGTGGTCTGGGCGGCACTGTTCTGCACTGTCGGTTATGTCTTCGGGCTGGGCGCGGAGCACATCGTCGGCCAAGCGCTGGCTCGTCACGAGCGATTACTGATCGCTCTGGCAATCGGCCTCGTTGTGGCCATCCTCGGCTGGCTCGCGGCCCATATCGTCGCCAAGAAGGAACTCCACAAGGGAAGCTGATCGTCAATCATCGTCAATCAATGCCGAGCGCACGATCACCCTTCTCGAGGATCAGCGGAATGATCAGGTCTTCCTCGTCGGCAAGATGCCGGGTCAACATGGCGATCAACCGGCCGTTCTCGTCGGCATAGGCATCGGCGGCGAAACGCTGTTTGTCTTCGCTCTCCTGAAGCGTGCGGATGAAGGCATTTGCCGCCTCGGCATTGCGCTCCAGTCCCTCATGGATTGTGTGGTGATCGGCATCGAGAATCTCGAAGCCGCGCTTCAGACGGGTCTCGGCCCTGGCGAAGACCGGGAAATAATGATGGTCCTCGACATTGTGATGGCCGTCGAGATTGCCGAGGAAATGGTTGAGGCGCGGCGCGAACCAGCGCGCGAATTCCGGCGCGTTCAGCCTACTTTCTCGATAATCGCCGATACCATTGGTGAGCATGCCGCCAAGCTCGCGGAACATGTCGTGCCGCTGCAGCCACATATTGGCTATGCCGTGGATATTGGCATGCGCCTGCCAGTCCTCGCGCGGAAATTTTTCGACCAGCCAGTGCAGATCGTCCGGCAGGCCGTCACGTTCAAGCAACAGAAATCCGGTGGTATCGGCCATGTCGGGCCCCTCAGTTGACCGGCATGTAGTGTCTGAAACGTCAGATCGGTACCCCGAGGATCCGCTCGATGACGGCGACGCCCCATACCCCGGCAGCGATCACCACCGAAATCAGCACCGCCAGCGAACCGCAATCCTTGGCCAGTTGGATATCGACGTTGAATTCGCGGCTGAACGCGTCGCATGCCGCCTCGATGCCGGTGTTCAGCACCTCGATCATGATCATGAGCAGCACCGCGCCGATCAGCAACGCATAGCCGCGCCACGATTCCGAAAGGAACCAGCCGAGCGGCAAGGCAAGCACGAGCAGCATCAGCTCCAGCTGGAAGGCCTCCTCGCCGGCGGCCAGTTTGCGAAACGCCCGCACCGAATTGTAAAAAGCGTCGATCAGTCGCTGCATGCCAAAACCCTTCGGAATCACCGGCAGGGGATAGCGCAATGGCTGGACCAAGGGAATAAGGCGGCCTCTGCAAAGAATCAGCCGTCTGCCACCTTGATCGACGGCGTCGACTTCTCGAACTGCGGCAGCCCGTCATCGATGGCGTAATAATCGCCCTTGTCGCCGACGAAGATATGACATTCGCCTTGGAGCCTAGTTGGCGCGTCGAACAGCCCTGCCATCACCGAAACATAGCCGTCATCGCTCGGCTTCCAGAACAACAGAGAGCCGCATGTCTTGCAGAAGCCGCGCCTGGCGAACGAAGAGGCCTCGTACCAGGTGATGCTCTCCGCGCCGGTGATTGTAATGTCGCGGTCGGCAACGTTGGTCGCCGCATAAAAATGCCCGCTCTGCTTCCGGCACTGCGAGCAATGGCAGTAGATGACACCGCGTAGCGGTCCTCGTGTCTTGAACCGCACTGCCCCGCACAAGCATGATCCGGTGTGACTGTCAGCCATGTCGGCCTCCCGATGCAATTGCCATCGCCTGGCAGGATTCCAGTTTTGCGCGCGTTAGGCACGAGCAAATGCGACACCGGCGGGATTGAATACAAAAAGCGCCGGTTTTCGCCCGGCGCTTCTTCAATGACATCAAAGTTCAGATCATATCAGCCGTTAACGGCCTGCTTGTGCTGGACCGGATGGGTCTTCTTGAGCAGATCGGAGACCAGGAACGCCAACTCGATCGCCTGATCGGCATTGAGGCGCGGATCGCAATGGGTGTGGTAGCGGTCCTGCAGTTCTTCGGCGGTGATGGCGCGGGCACCACCGGTGCACTCGGTGACGTTTTTGCCGGTCATCTCGATGTGGATGCCGCCCGGATGCGTGCCTTCGGCGCGGTGCACCTCGAAGAAGGTCTGCACTTCCTTCAGGATGCGGTCGAACGGCCGTGTCTTGTAGCCGGCGGCCTCGATCGTATTGCCATGCATCGGATCGGACGACCACACCACGCTGCGGCCTTCCTTCTGCACCGCGCGCACCAGTTTGGGCAGATGGTCGGCAACCTTGTCGGAGCCGAAGCGGGCGATCAGCGTCAGCCGGCCGGGCTCGTTCTCCGGATTGAGCAGGTCGATGAGCTGCAACAGGCCATCCGGCGTCAGCGACGGACCGCATTTCAGCCCGAGCGGGTTCTTGATGCCGCGGCAATATTCGACATGCGCATGGTCGGGTTGGCGCGTGCGATCACCGATCCAGATCATGTGGCCAGAGGTGGCGTACCAGTCGCCGGAGGTCGAATCGACGCGGGTCAGCGCCTCCTCGTAGCCGAGCAGCAACGCTTCGTGGCTGGTGTAGAAATCCGTCTCGCGCAGCGCGTAATTGGTCTCCGAGGTGATGCCGACGGCCTTCATGAAGTCCATCGTCTCGGTGATGCGGTTGGCGAGCGATTCGTATTTCTCGCCCTGCGGGCTGTCGGACACGAAGCCGAGCATCCATTGATGCACGTTCTCCAGGCTGGCGTAGCCGCCCTGGGCGAAGGCACGCAAAAGGTTGAGCGTCGCCGCCGACTGGCGGTACGCCATCTCCTGTCTTGCAGGATCGGGAATGCGCGACTTGGCGTCGAACTCGATGCCATTGATGATGTCGCCGCGATAGCTCGGCAGCGTTACACCGCCCTTGGTCTCATTGTCGGACGAGCGCGGCTTGGCGAACTGGCCGGCGACACGGCCGACCTTCACCACCGGCTGGGCGCCGGCGAAGGTCAGCACCACCGACATCTGCAGGAAGACGCGGAAGAAGTCGCGGATATTGTCGGCGCCATGCTCGGCGAAGCTCTCGGCGCAATCGCCGCCCTGCAGAAGGAATGCGTCACCGGCAGCGACGGCTGCAAGCTGCTTCTTCAGCTTGCGTGCCTCACCTGCAAAAACCAACGGCGGAAACGTGGCAAGCTGGGCTTCCGTGTTCCTCAGCGCGGCAAGATCCGGATAGGCAGGAACCTGCTGGATCGGCTTGGCTCTCCACGAATTCGGCGACCATTTCGTCATCGAAGCACCTAACGCTCTTTCACACGGACGCCATCGCCCGCCAATCCGCCCCATATGGGGTCGCGGCTCCATACACGAAGCCGATTTCCTATTCTAGACCGGAAGTGGTCGCGTGGCGAATGAGCACGGCACTGCGAAAGTGCCGATGCGGCTGTGCCCAGAGCACCAGCCACGCGCTGCTACGCCGCCTTCTCCACCAGCCGCGCCAGCTGCGTCATGACAACCGCTGAGCCAGCCAGCCGCTTCTCGGGCGTCGCCCAGTCACGGCTGAAGACGACGCTCTGGTCGGGTCGGATCTTGGCCAGCGAGCCCTGTTCGCCGATGAGCTTGACCAGCCCGACCGGATTGGGGAATTCCCGCTTGCGGAAATGGACGACGACACCTTTCGGCCCGGCGTCGAGCTTCTCCACGTTGGCCTTGCGGCAAAGCGCCTTGATGAAGACGATCTTCAACAGATGCTTTACCTCTTCCGGCAACGGTCCGAACCGGTCGATCAGCTCGGCGCCGAAAGCATCGATCTCTTCCGTATTTTCGAGATCGCCAAGACGGCGATAGAGCGCCAGCCTGAGCTGCAGATCCGGGACGTAGCTTTCCGGGATCATCACCGCCGTGCCGACGGCGATCTGCGGCGACCAGCCGCCGTCCTGCACCTCGCCGGAATCCTTCACTTCGGCCACCGCCTCCTCCAGCATCTGCTGGTAGAGCTCGAAGCCGACCTCCTTGATGTGGCCCGACTGCTCTTCGCCAAGCAGATTGCCGGCGCCGCGGATGTCGAGGTCGTGGCTGGCCAGCTGGAAACCGGCGCCTAGCGTATCGAGCGATTGCAGCACTTTCAGCCGACGCTCGGCTGTATCGGTTAGCTTGCGGTTGGCGGGCAGAGTGAACAGCGCATAGGCGCGCACCTTCGAACGGCCGACGCGGCCACGCAACTGATAGAGCTGAGACAGGCCGAACATGTCGGCGCGGTGTACGATCAGCGTATTGGCGGTCGGTATATCGAGGCCGGATTCGACGATGGTGGTCGACAAAAGCACATCGTACTGGCCGTCATAAAAGGCATTCATGATATCGTCGAGCTCGCCGGGCGGCATCTGGCCGTGGGCCACCGCCACTTTCAGCTCAGGCACGGATTCGCGCAGGAAATCATGGATTTCCGTGAGATCGCTGATACGCGGTACGACGTAGAAGGAATGGCCGCCACGGTAGCGCTCGCGCAGCAGCGTCTCGCGGATGACCAGCGGATCGAAAGGGGAGATGAAGGTACGCACGGCCATGCGATCGACCGGCGGCGTGGCGATCAGCGACAGCTCACGCACCCCGGTCAAGGCAAGCTGAAGCGTTCGCGGGATCGGCGTCGCCGACAGCGTCAGAACGTGGACGTCGGTCTTGAGATCCTTCAGCCGCTCCTTGTGCTTGACGCCGAAATGCTGCTCCTCGTCGATGATCAGCAGGCCGAGATTCTTGAACGAGATCGAGGAGCCGAGCAGTGCGTGCGTGCCGATGACAATGTCGACTTGGCCTTCGGCGACGCCCTTCTTGGTCTCGGCCAGTTCCTTGGCGCCGACCAGCCGCGAGGCCTGGGCGACGCGGATCGGCAGGCCGGAGAAGCGCTGCGAGAAGGTCTTGAAATGCTGGCGCGACAACAATGTCGTCGGCACCACCACCGCGACCTGAAAGCCTTCCATCGCCGCGATGAAGGCGGCACGAAGCGCGACTTCGGTCTTGCCGAAGCCGACATCGCCGCAGATCAGCCGATCCATCGGCTTTCCCGCGCCCAGATCACCCATGACCGAATCGATTGCCGTTTGCTGGTCGTCGGTTTCTTCATAGGGGAAACGCGCCGCAAACTCGCCATAGAGGCCTTCCGCCGGCACCAGCGCCGGTGCGGCCCGCATTTGTCGCTCGGCGGCGATGCGGATCAGCTGCCCGGCCATGTCGAGCAGACGTTGCTTCAGCCGTGCCTTGCGCGATTGCCAGGCGCCGCCGCCAAGCTTGTCGAGCGTCGCCTCGGCCGAATCCGAGCCATAGCGCGACAGCAGCTCGATGTTTTCCACCGGCAAGAACAGCCGATCGTCGCCGGCATAGTGGATTTCAAGGCAATCGTGCGGCGCACCGACCGCCTCGATGGTGCGCAGCCCGATGAAGCGGCCAATGCCATGGTCGGCATGCACGACGATATCGCCTGAAGACAATGCCGAAGCCTCGGCGATGAAGTCGGACGCGCGCTTCTTGCGCTTCGAGCGCCGGATCAGCCGGTCGCCGAGAATGTCCTGCTCGGCGACGACGACCAGTTTCTCGGTCTCGAAGCCGGATTCGAGCGGCAGCACGGCCAGGGCCGCCTGCCCTGGCTCAAGCCTTTCGGCTTCGGCAAGCGTCGCCACCGGCTCCAGATTGCCAAGGTGATGCTCGACCAGGATCTGGCCGAGCCGGTCGAGCGAACCTTCAGTCCAGCCGGCGACGACGACACGGCGGCGTGCAGCGCGCTCGTCGGAAATGTGTTTGACGACGACGTCGAAGACGTTGGCGTTAGGGTCGGCGCGTTCCTCGACGAAGCTGCGGCCATGGCGCGAGCCGGCATGGAACACCTTTTTCGCACCGGCATCGGGCGCGTCGAAGGAGGTGAAGTCGATCGCTTCGCGCGGACCAAGCGAGGCAATCAGGTTCTCGGGCGACAGATAAAGCTGATCCGGCGACACCGGCTTGTAGGGCACGGCATCCTTCAAGGCGCCGTCGGCCTGTTTTTTGCGCGCCTCGTAATGATCGAGGATCAGAGTGTGGCGCTCGGCCAGTGCCTCATGCGCCAGATGATCAAACACCACGGGCGCATCCGGCAGGTAATCGAAGACGGTTTCCAGCCGCTCATAGAAGAACGGCAGCCAGTGCTCCATGCCGGCAAACCGCCTGCCCTCGCTGACCGCCGCATAGAGCCCATCGTCGCGGGAGGGCGCGCCAAAGGCTTCGATGTAGGCGCGGCGGAAGCGGCTGATGGTTTCCGGCGTCAGCGCCACCTCGCTC
This sequence comes from Mesorhizobium sp. M1088, assembly GCF_040318575.1. NCBI lineage: Bacteria > Pseudomonadati > Pseudomonadota > Alphaproteobacteria > Hyphomicrobiales > Phyllobacteriaceae > Mesorhizobium > Mesorhizobium sp. M1088. Next base: position 115,430 of record NZ_JAMYMO010000003.1, read on the forward strand.
ATCGCCTGCAGCGCCATCGATTTGCGTTGGCCGATGGTGCGCTGGGTTGCGGTGTCGAAGACGCGGATCGATTCCAGCGTATCGCCGAAGAAATCGAGGCGCAGTGCCTCCGTCCAGCCGGGCGCGAAGAGATCGAGAATGCCGCCGCGCACCGCAAATTCGCCGATGCCGCGCACCGTCGGCACCCGCTCGAAGCCGGAAGTCTCCAGCCGTGACACCAGCGCGTTCATGTCGATCTGGTTGCCGGGCTTGGCGTGAAAGGTCTGCGCCTCGACGAGTTCCGCCGGCGGAATGCGTTGAAGCAAGGCATTCGCGGTGGTGAGAATGACGGCGCGGTGCGGCTTCTTCGCCAGCGCGATCATCGCTGCCAGCGCATCGAGCCGCCTTGCGGCGGCGTCGGCGCCGGGCGAGACGCGGTCGTAAGGCAGGCAGTCCCAGGCCGGCAGTTCCAGCACCGGCAGGCCCGGCGCGGCAAAGGCAAGCGCCTCGACGATCGCCGGCAGGCGCTGGCCGTCGCGCGCCACGAACAGCACCGGCTTGTCAGGGGCGATCTCGTGCGCAGCCTGCACCAGCGCAAAGGCTTCGTAGCCGTCGGCGACGCCATCGACGATGAACTGGCCGGCGCGGCCTTTCGGCAGACCGATCGTAGGGATAAGGCTCATGGCTACACGTTGTTCAGAAGGTCATCTCCCGGCGCGAAGCCAGGATTTTTTGCAGGACGGTACAGTCGATATCCGCCGGAACCGGGCGTTCGCCAGTGACGAGAGGCAGGAATTCGGTGTCGGGAATGTCGAGGAGCCTCTCATATTGGTCGATTTCGTCGCCGGTCAAGGCGCCGATCTCGGCATCGGCGAAGCTGCCGAGTATAAGGTCCATCTCGCGCATGCCGCGGTGCCACGAACGAAACAGAAGCTTGCGGCGGCGGGCATCGAGGCCCTCGCTTGATCGTTTCGTTCCGGTCATCTTGCAATATCCTTGCCCAGGCGGCGCATATAGCGTGGATAGAAGGCGGTGTCAGCCTTGCGCGACAGTCGCCGCAACATAAGCTGACATCATGCGTCCCTCCCTCCTCGATCCGCTGTTTGTCCCGATCACCTCGCTTGCCGGGGTCGGGCCAAAAGTTGGCGCCCTGATCGAAAAAGTCGTAGCAGCCGACCTCGGCGACCGGGCCGCGCGCGCCGGGGATCTCTTGTTCGTGCTGCCGCATACTGTCATCGACCGCCGCAACCGGCCTGGCATCGCCGGCTCGGCGGAAGGCGCCATCGTTACGCTCGACGTCCGCATCGACCGCCACCAGCCGCCGCCACGCGGCAACAGGTCGGTCCCGTACCGGGTCTACGCCCATGACGACACCGGCGAGATCGCGCTGACCTTCTTCCATGCCCATGCCGCCTATCTCGAAAAAGCAATGCCCGTAGGCGAGCATGTCGTCGTCTCCGGCCGCATGGAATGGTTCAACGGCCGCCCGACCATGGTTCACCCCGACCATATCGCACTTGCCGGTGACGCGGAAAACCTGCCGCTGGTCGAGCCGGTCTATCCGCTGACCGCCGGGCTCTCGGGCAAGGTGCTGCGCCGGGCCATCGGCCAGGCGCTGGCCCGCCTGCCGGTGCTACCCGAATGGCAGGACGGTGAGTTCCGGCGCCGCCATGCCTTTCCTGCTTTCAGCGATGCGCTCAACCGCATCCACAATCCTGCCGACCCGATCGACGTCTCTGTCGACGGCGCAGCGTGGCGGCGCCTTGCCTATGACGAGTTCTTGGCCGGCCAGGTATCGCTGGCGCTGGTGCGGGCCAAGGTCCGCCGATTATCTGGCCGGCCATTGGTCGGCGACGGCCGCATAGTCGAACAACTGCGCGTGGCACTCCCCTATTCGCTGACCATGTCGCAGGAAATGGCGCTTGCCGAAATCAACGCCGATCTCGGTGACCCCGAACGCATGCTGCGCCTTTTGCAGGGCGATGTCGGCTCCGGCAAGACGGTGGTCGCGCTGCTTGCCATGGCGCGTGCCGTCGAGGCCGGCGGCCAGGCGGCATTGATGGCGCCGACCGAAATCCTGGCGCGCCAGCATCTGGCAACAATTGCGCCGTTGGCGGAACGGGCCGGCCTGCGTGTCGCCGTCCTCACAGGTCGCGAAAAGGGCCGCGAGCGTGCCGACACGCTGACCGGGCTGGCCAATGGTGACATCGACATCGTCGTCGGCACCCATGCGCTGTTCCAGGAAACGGTGACGTTCCGTGACCTCGTGTTCGCCGTCGTCGACGAGCAGCACCGTTTCGGCGTCCATCAGCGCCTTGCCATTACCGCCAAGGGCGATGCGCCCGACATGCTGGTGATGACAGCAACGCCGATACCGCGGACGCTGGTGCTGACTGCATTCGGCGACATGGATGTGTCGAAGCTGACGGAAAAGCCGGCCGGCCGCCAGCCGATCCGCACCGTCACCTTGCCGCTTGAACGGCTCGACGAACTGATCGGACGCATGCTCGACGCCGTCGCCGATGGCCAGAAAATCTACTGGATCTGTCCGCTGATCGAGGAATCCGAGGAGATCAAGCTGATGTCGGCCGAGGACCGTTTTGCCTCGCTGAAGCCGCTGTTCGGCGACCGCATCGGCCTGGTGCACGGCCGCATGAAAGGCACCGACAAAGACGAGGCGATGCGCGCCTTCAAGCAGGGCGACACCCGTATCCTGATCGCCACCACCGTCATCGAGGTCGGCGTCGATGTGCCTGATGCGACGATCATGGTCATCGAGCATGCCGAGCGTTTTGGCCTCGCCCAGTTGCACCAATTGCGTGGCCGGGTCGGGCGTGGCGACAAGCCTTCATCCTGTGTGCTGCTCTACAAGGACCCGCTCGGCGAGACGGCAAAACGCCGTTTGTCGGTGATGCGCGAGACCGAGGACGGCTTCCGTATCGCCGAAGAGGATCTGAAGCTGCGCGGCGAAGGCGAGTTGCTCGGCACTCGCCAGTCTGGCACGCCGGGCTTCCAGGTGGCGCGCATCGAGGTGCATGCCGACCTGCTCGAGGCCGCTCGCGACGATGCGCGGCTGATCCTGTCGCGCGATCCGGAACTGCAGTCCGAACGCGGCACGGCGCTGCGCCTGTTGCTCTATCTGTTCGGCCGCGACGAGGCCGTGCGGCTCCTGCGTGCCGGCTGAGGCATCGTGTCGAGCGGAGGATTGGCAAGCGCGCCGTGGATATGCTCGCCGTTCACCGTCACCATTTTGACAGCTGGCGCCACCAGGCCGGCCGACACGATCAGCTTGGCTCCGTCCTCGATTGTCATGTCGAGCAGCACAATGTCGGATTTCGGCACATACATCAGAAAGCCGGTCGTCGGGTTGGGCGTACACGGCATGAACACGGCAATCAGCGGATCGCCTTCCCGGTCGAGCTTCTGGTTGATCTCGGTTTCCTTCTCGCTGGCGACGAAGACAAGCGACCAGACCCCTTTGCGCGGATATTCGACCAACCCGACCTGCCGGAACATGTCGCCCTTGTTCGACAGCACTGTCTCGAAAATCTGCTTCAGCGAACGGTAGATGCCGCGCACCAGCGGCATGCGGCCAAGCAGGCGCTCGCCGAAGTTGACGATGGCGCGGCCAACGATATTTGCAGTCATAAAGCCGATGAAGGTGATGAGGATCAGGGCAACGATCAGCCCAAAACCCGGCACTGGAAACGGCAGGTACGTGTCCGGATTGTAGCGTACCGGAATGTAGGGTTTCACCCAGGAATCGACCCAGCCGATCAGCGACCAGGCAATGTAGGCGGTAATCGCCAGCGGCGCGCAAACGACGAAGCCGGTCAGGAAATAGTTTCTCAGCCGGGTCATGCCTGAGGTCTTGAGAGCATCCGACATGGTTCACCGCAGCGTGTGTTTGCAGCGCGACACTACTGAACCCCAAGGCGCTTTGGAATGGCGAAGTTTTTAAAAGATCAACTATGCCGCGGCTTCCAGCGGTTCGATCTTCTCGAGCTCCGGTGCGAGTTTCTTCGCCTCGGTTTCAAGTTCATAAGCCTGCTGAAAATTCATCCAGAATTCCGGCGTGGTGTTGAAGAACCTGGCGAGGCGAAGCGCGGTATCAGGAGTCAGGCCGATCTCTTCCTTGGCAATGCGTTCGATACGGGTACGAGGAAGATTGAGCTTCTTCGCCAACGCACCGGCACTCATACCGAGCGGGACGAGATATTCCTCGCGCAGGAACTCTCCGGGGTGAATTGGACGTACGAACTTGAGCATGGTTCAGAGACCTCAAGGGTTTAGGGCAAGTGCCCGCTCAATGGTAGTCGACGATCTTCACCTCTTCGGCGCCAGCGTTGGTCCATTTGAAGCAGATACGCCATTGGTCGTTGATACGAATTGAATGCTGCCCAGCTCTGCTCCCTTTCAGGGCTTCAAGGCGATTTCCGGGTGGCGATCGAAGGTCGACCAATTGTGCGGCGTTTTCGATCGCTCGAAGACGACGTTCGCCACGGGCAACCAGATCCGGTGGAAAACCTTTCGGAGTCTTCCCCTCGGCAACCGCTTCCACCGCTTTGCCTTTGAACGAAACGATCAACTTCTGCCCTCGTCTTGTATCATACATTGATACAAGACAGGGTGCAAGAAATACGTATCAATAACTGATACTAAATTGTCGCTGGACCCTATCGGCAGCCGTTTGGAAACCGATCATTCCACCGTTACCGATTTCGCCAGATTGCGCGGCTGGTCGACATCCGTGCCCATGAACACGGCGGTGAAATAGGCGAGCATCTGGATCGGCAGTGCGTAGATGATCGGCGAGATGATTTCCGGCACGTCCGGCAAAACGATCGTCTCCATCGTCTTCACCGTGGCGTGCGCGGCGCCCTTGCTGTCGGTGATCAGGATGATCTTGCCGCCGCGCGCCGCCACCTCCTGCATGTTCGAGACGGTCTTTTCGAAGATACGGTCATGCGGGGCGATGACGATGACGGGCATGTTCTCGTCGATCAGCGCGATCGGGCCGTGTTTCAACTCGCCGGCGGCATAGCCTTCGGCGTGGATATAGGAAATTTCCTTGAGCTTCAGCGCGCCTTCCAGGGCCAGCGGAAAATTGGTGTCGCGGCCGAGATAAAGCACGTTCTTGTAGTGCGAGAGGTCGCGCGCGATCTTTTCGATCTGCCCGTCGAGCTTTAGCACCTGGTTGGCATAACGCGGCGCTTCCGACAGCTCGCGTATCAGCGTTTTCTCCTGCTCCTGCGAAATCGTTCCGCGCGCCACGCCGGCCCGCACCGCCAGCGAGGCCAGCACGGAAAGCTGGCAGGTGAACGCCTTGGTCGAGGCGACGCCGATCTCCGGGCCGGCCAATGTCGGCAGGATGACGTCGGATTCGCGCGCCATGGTCGATTCGCGCACATTGACGACCGCGCCGATCTTCATGCCGGCCTTGCGGCAGTAGCGCAGCGACGCCAGCGTGTCGGCGGTCTCACCCGATTGCGAGATGAAGAAAGCGGCATCGTTCTTCGACAGCGGCATCTCGCGATAGCGGAACTCCGAAGCGACATCGATGTCGACCGGCAGCCGCGCATAGCGCTCGAACCAGTATTTGCTGATCAGCCCGGCGAGATAGGCGGTGCCGCAGGCTGAGATCGCCAGCCGGTCGATCTTGGCGAAATCGAACGGCAGGTCGAGCGGCTTCGAGACGCCGCTGATGAAATCAACATAATGCGCCAGCGTGTGCGAGATCACTTCCGGCTGCTCATGGATTTCCTTTTCCATGAAATGGCGGCGGTTGCCTTTGTCGACCATGAAGCTCGTGCTGAGCGACTGTTGGCGTTTGCGGTCGACCTTGTTGCCGCCCATGTCGAAGATATCGACCTCGTTGCGGCGCACCACCGCCCAGTCGCCGTCTTCCAGATAGGTGATCGAATTGGTGAAAGGGGCAAGCGCAATGGCGTCGGAGCCAAGGAACATCTGGCCGTCGCCATGACCGACCGCGAGCGGCGGGCCATTGCGCGCGCCGACGATCAGATCCTCGTCGCCCTTGAACATGATGGCGAGCGCAAAGGCGCCTTCCAGCCGCTTCAGCGCCTTGTGCGCCGCCTCAACCGGCTTCAGCCCCTTGGCCAGTTCGCGCGCCACCAGATGAGCGACGACTTCGGTATCGGTCTGCGAGGCGAAGCTGTAGCCGTCGCGCATCAGCTCGTCGCGCAATTCGGCGAAATTTTCGATGATGCCGTTATGGACGATGGCGACGCCGTCGGAAAAATGCGGATGCGCATTGCTCTCGTTCGGAACGCCATGCGTGGCCCAGCGCGTGTGGCCGATGCCGATCATGCCGTCGAGCGGTTCGTCCTTCAGCAGGCGCTCGAGATTGACCAGCTTGCCCTCGGCGCGGCGGCGGTCAAGCCTGCCGTGCTCGATCGTGGCGACGCCGGCCGAGTCATAGCCGCGATATTCGAGCCTTTTCAGCGCATCGACGATAAGCGGCGCGACCGGCGAGTCACCGACAATTCCAACGATACCGCACATGGCGCTTGCCCCCGATTCCGACCTCAAACCCGGCGCTATTTAGAGACTGCCGGGCTGTCGCGAAAAATCACATTCCATTTCGTCCGGTATCAGCCGGACTATCCTGCACAGATGCACCATGACAGGGCGCACTTGCAATCCGGTTACTGCAATTGCTCAGTTTCTCCGCTTATGTATCCTATCTCGGCTCAACGGCTCCAGAAATCAGTCAAAGACATGATGCGGCTATGAACGAACGAATTGACACGGTGACGCTTTGGCGTCCGGTTGGTCCCCGCGAACTGGAGTTGATCCAGAGGGCAGGGATGCGCGCCTTTCCTCCTCGACTTGCCGATCAGCCGATCTTCTATCCGGTTACCAGCGAGGCCTATGCCACCCAGATCGCCCGAGACTGGAACGTGCCCGCGAGCGGATCAGGTTTCGTGACGCGTTTCGAGGTGCGTCGCAGCTTTCTGGATCGTTACAGCGTCCAGCATGCCGGCAGCCGGGCGCATCTGGAATACTGGATCCCGGCCGAAGACCTGTCGGCCTTCAACGATGCAATTGTTGGCGAAATCCAGCTTGTCGCCGAGTTCCGCTAGTCTACCCTTTTTTGCGGGCCGCCGCGGCCTGAGAAAAACGCTCTCGCAACTCCTTGCCCTTGCCGGGTAGAGTCCGCTGGCGGGCGCGGCCGAAAGCCAGCGCATCGTCGGGTACGCTTTCGGTAATGACGCTGCCCGAGGCGATGTAGCCGCCCTTGCCGATCGACACCGGCGCCACCAGCGAGGAGTTTGAGCCTATGAAGGCGCCCTCGCCGATATCGGTGAAGAATTTCGAATAGCCGTCATAATTGCAGGTGATGGTGCCGGCGCCGATATTGGCGCCGGCACCGATGCGGGCATCGCCGATATACGTCAGATGGTTGACCTTCGCGCCCTCCTCGACGATCGCCTGCTTGACCTCGCAGAAATTGCCGACCTTGGCCTTGGTTCTCAGATCGGCCCCGGGCCGCAGCCGCGCGAACGGCCCGACATCGCAATTCGACGCGATGGTGGCGCCTTCGATATGGCTGAAGGCATGGATCTTGACCCCCGTCGCGATTTTCACGTCCGGCCCGAACCAGACATTGGGTTCGACGATCGTATCGGCGCCGATCTCGGTGTCGTGCGAGAAGAACACAGTTTCGGGCGCGATCAGCGTAACGCCAGAAAGCATCGCCTCGCGCCGCCGGCGCTGCTGCCAGATACCTTCCGCCTGGGCAAGCTCGGCACGGTTGTTGATGCCGAGCGCGTTCTCGAAACTGGCTTCGGTGGCGACGACATCAAGTCCCTGGGCAGCGGCGATCTCGACGATGTCGGTGAGATAATACTCGCCCTTGGCGTTCTTGCTGCCGACTTGATCGAGCAGCTTCAGCGCGTGCCTGCCGGCGACCGCCATCAGCCCGCCATTGCAGAAGGTGATCTTTTTCTCCTCGTCCGAGCAGTCCTTCTCCTCGCGGATGGCCACGAGCTTGCCGGCCTTTTCGATAAGCCGGCCGTAGCCCGAAGGATTTTCCGTACGGAAGCCGACCACGACGACGGCCGCACCTTCCGCCAGCTTCAGCCTCGCCGCCGCGAGCGCTTCCGGATCGATCAACGGCGTGTCGCCAAACATCACCAAGATATCGTCATAACCTTTTGATATTGCTGCACGTGCGGCAAGCACGGCGTGCGCGGTGCCTAGACGTTTTTCCTGAACGAAAGCCTCGGCCTTCGGCGCAAACTTGAGTGCAGCCTTGCGCATCTCATCGGCGCCATGGCCGATCACCAGCGCCAATTCGCCGCTGCCGGCGGCTTCGGCCGCCTTGACGACATGGGCAGCCATCGGCAGGCCCGCGATTGTGTGCAGCACTTTCGGCACTGCACTCTTCATGCGCGTGCCTTCACCGGCGGCGAGGATGATGGACAGGCAGGATCTCTGGCTCATGGGGACAGCAACCGTTGAAAGGGGTCTGGAATCGAAGCGTTAGTAGCACCGGCGCCATGCTGCACCAATGCGGTTAAATTCCGGTGAGACGGTGGAACCTCCAACCCGCGACACGCTCAAGCCGATCGGCTCAGGCGGCTTCCGCCTCGTTGCGTGATGCGAAGCTGGGGGCTCGGCCACGGCCGTATTGCCGTGGCGAACAGTTCATGACCCGCTTGAAGGCTGTGCTGAAGGCGCTTTCGGATTCGTAGCCGAGCGAAAGCGCTATGACGGCGACGGGATCGCTGGAATTCGTCAGCCGGTCGCCAGCCAGCAGCATTCGCCAGCGCGTCAAATAGTCCATCGGCGACGCGCCAACCGTCTCCTTGAATCTGAGCGCAAAGGTCGATCGCGACATGCCGGCCCGTTCCGCCAGTTCCTGTAGCGTCCAGCCATGCGCCGGATCGTCATGCATGGCGCTGATCGCCGCGCCGATCTGTTTGTCCGCGAGGGCAAAGAGCCAGCCGATGCCACCTTTCAATCCTTCCGAAAGATGCAGCCGCAGCGCCTGAACCAGCATCATGTGGGCGAGGTGCTGGATCATCAGAAAGCCGCCCGGCTGCGGCTCGCGCAGCTCCTGCATCATCCGCTCCACAGACCAGCGCAGCGCCGACTGGTCCGACTCTTTGCGGATATGCACAATGGCTGGCAGCATCCGCAACAGCATGCCGGCATGATTGCCGCCAAGCGCGAAGCGGCTGCTGACCAGAAAGAAATCACCACCGTCATTGTGGGTCACAACACCGCCGGCTCGCGCAGGCGGAAAAATCTTGACGGCTTCAACAGGCGTCAAGCTCATGTCGCTTGCAAGGCGGAAAGGCCGTCCACTCGGCAGCAAGAAGCTGTCTCCCGTCTCAAGGCGCACTGCGTCAGCAACACCCTCCACAGACAGCCAGCACCGGCCGGAGACCACCGCTCCGGTCTTGATGCTTTGCTGCTGGTCGGGGAACTGGATCGACCATTCACCACCAGCATCGAAGCCGGCCGACATATAGTTTCGCGGCTTCAGCAGCGAGAGCACATCTGAAAGGGGATCCACAGGTCATTCCGGACGATTGCGAAGATAATACGGACTTTGCCGCATAGATCGTATTTTCTCAAGCGCCTATCACGACACAACTGAGCCGCGAAAATGGTCGTGGCCAGAAACGGACAGGAGAAGTCGTGATGCGTGTTTTCGTTACCGGAGCGACCGGATTCGTCGGTTCTGCCGTCGTTCAAGAACTCATCGGCGCCGGCCATCAGGTGCTCGGCCTCGCCCGCTCGGCGGCGTCGGCCAAGTCGCTTGCAGCCACCGGAGCCGAGGTGCATCGAGGTGACCTCGAAGCCCTCGAAAGCCTCAGCAGGGGCGCAGCGGCAGCTGATGGAGTGATCCATACCGGCTTCAACCACGACTTCTCGAAATTCGCGCAAAATTGCGAGATGGACCGGCGCGCCATCGAGGCCTTGGGCGGTGCACTCGAAGGCTCCGAGCGGCCCCTGCTCGTCACCTCCGGGACCGCGCTCCAGGCGCGGGGCCGTATCGCGACCGAGGAAGATGCGCCTGTCCCATCTTCCGCTTCGTATCCCCGCGCCTCCGAAGCGACAGCCGCCGCGCTGGCGGCACGCGGCGTGCGCGCGTCGGTTGTGCGCCTTCCTCCGTCGGTCCATGGCCAAGGCGACCACGCTTTTGTTCCTATTCTCATCGACCTCGCTCGCAAGAAGGGCGTGTCGGCCTATATCGGCGAAGGGCTCAATCGCTGGCCTGCCGTGCATCGGTTCGATGCCGCCCGCGTTTACCGGCTTGCGCTCGAGCATGGAGCCGATGGCGGGCGATATCACGCGATCGCCGAAGAAGGCGTGCCGTTCAAGGACATCGCCGGCGTGATCGGCCGGCGCCTGAACGTGCCGGTCGTCGCCAAGTCCGCGGAAGAAGCCGCCGATCATTTTGGCTGGTTCGCTATGTTCGCGGCGATGGATGTCCCGACCTCGAGCGAACGGACCCAGGCGCTGCTGGGGTGGCAGCCGAGCGGACCCGGGCTGATCGCTGATATCGACCAGCCGGGCTATTTCGAAGGCTGAACAGACCCATGTCGGGCGGCAAACCTATCCCAATTGCCCCAGCACCGGAAAATTCTCGAGCAACCAATAGGACACCGCCTGCACGCCGCCGGTCAGGAAAAACACGCCGGCGACCACCAGCAACGCGCCGATGGCCTTTTCGACGCGGCCGAGATGGACGCGGAATTTCCCGAGAAAGCGCATGAAGGCGCCTGAAAACAGCGCCGCAACGAGGAAGGGAATACCGAGGCCGAGCGAATAGGCGGCGAGCAGCAGCGCGCCCTCGCCCACCGTCTCGCGGCCGCCGGCAAGCGTCAGGATCGGCCCCAGCACCGGGCCGATACAGGGCGTCCAGCCAAAGGCGAAGGCCAGGCCCATGACGTAAGCGGCGATCAGGCTGGCCGGCTTGCCTTGTGACTGGAAGCGCGCCTCGCGTGAAAGCAAAGGGATGCGCAGTACGCCGAGGAAATTCAGCCCCATCAGGATGATCAGCACGCCTGCCGCCATTGCCAGCGGCTCCTGCCAGACTCGCAGCAAATGGCCGATGGTCGAGGCGCCGGCGCCGAGCGCGACGAAGACGGTCGAGAAGCCGAGCACGAAGGCGATTGAGGAATTAATCAGCGCGCCTCGCGCGCCGGCCTTTGCCGTAATGCCGGCCTCGCCGCGGAAATCGTCGACCGACACGCCGGCCATATAGCACAGGTAAGGCGGCACCAGCGGCAGCACGCAGGGGGACAGGAAGGAAATTGCTCCCGCCCCGATCGCACTGACATAGCCGACGTCCAATGCCATTTCCGTCTCCCGATGACTGCGCAGCCATATAGCCGCGACAACAGCCGTCCGCCAATCACCATCGCGTGGCCCCATCACATTGGGTAGCAAGTCGGCGCCCGCCCGGGAAGAAAGGGCAGCCAGGCAGCGTTGATCAAACGAAACTGCGTTGTTCCGCACGCTTTTCGAAATGACCCAGGGAGAAGTCCATGAAAACGATCGCAATTGGCATGGCCGCGCTTTTGCTCGGCACTGCCGCATCCTTCGCTGCCGAGGCGTGGAAGGAAGCGGAGGTCGGCGGCACCAAGATCTACACCGACGCCAGCGGCATGACGCTCTACACCTACGACAAGGACGAGGCGGGCAAGTCGAACTGCTACGACAAATGCGCCGCCAATTGGCCGCCGCTGAAGGCTGACGCCAACGCCAAGGCCGAGAGCGAGTGGACGATCGTCGACCGCACCGACGGCACCAGGATGTGGGCCTACGAAGGTAAGCCGCTCTACACGTTCATCAAGGACAAGAAGGCCGGCGACGTGACCGGCGAGGGTGTCGGCGGCGTCTGGCATATCGCCAAGGCCGACTAGGCCTTGAGCTTCTGATCGGCCGTAACGGGCGGTAACACGGCTGGTCGCTGGGAACTCGACCCAACCGCCCCGGCGGCCAGCTTTTCAGCACGGTACTTCCTTGCGACTGTCCGAGCAAAATGCCGGGCAAGCGATTGCGCGCTTTACAGCATCTGTTCAAGCAGGGCTGGCGCGTGCTCCATGTTTCTCTTATATCCGCGGGAGAGTTTGTCCCGTTCTCCAGGATCAATTGCCGGGTTTGTCCAGCGATAGGCTGCTCATTTCCCTTGTCCAGGATTGCGGAAATCGCATGGCGCGCCGTTGGGTTGCGCATTCGGTACAGGGCCGCATTTTGACTGCTTGGCCTTGACCGGATGCAAAAGCGCGGCCATGTGAGCGACACATTGAACGAGATTTCGTCGCGCGCAGCGGAATTCTTCTGCCGCATCACAACTGATATGAGACCGTATGGACGTCGTCGTCGTCGAATCGCCGGCCAAGGCGAAGACAATCAACAAGTACCTCGGCAAGAACTACAAGGTTCTGGCCTCGTTCGGCCATGTCCGCGATCTGCCGGCCAAGGATGGCTCGGTGCGTCCGGATGAGGACTTTGCCATGTCCTGGGCCGTCGACACCGCGTCTGGAAAGCGTCTCGCCGATATCGCCAAGGCGGTCAAGGACGCCGACGGGCTGATCCTCGCCACCGATCCGGACCGCGAGGGCGAAGCGATCTCCTGGCATGTCCTGGAAGTGCTGAAGCAAAAGCGCGCATTGAAGGACAAGCCGGTCAGCCGCGTCGTCTTCAACGCCATCACCAAGGCGTCCGTGCTGGAGGCGATGGCCAATCCGCGCCAGATCGACGCGCCGCTGGTCGATGCCTATCTCGCTCGCCGCGCGCTCGACTATCTGGTCGGCTTCACGCTGTCGCCCGTGCTGTGGCGCAAGCTGCCCGGCGCCCGCTCCGCCGGCCGCGTCCAGTCGGTGGCGCTGCGTCTGGTCTGCGACCGCGAATCCGAGATCGAGCGCTTCATCCGCGAGGAATACTGGCAGGTCGCCGCCATTCTCGGTACGCCGCGCAAGGATAATTTCGAGGCGCGGCTGACCGCCTTCGAGCGCAAGAAGCTGCAAAAGCTCGACATTTCCAACAAGGCGCAGGCCGACGACATCAAAGCGATGCTCGAAGGCGCCAGCTTCAAGGCGGCGTCTGTCGAAGCGAAGCCGACCAAGCGCAATCCCGGGCCGCCCTTCACCACCTCGACGCTGCAGCAGGCAGCCTCATCGGGTCTCGGCTTTTCGGCCAACCGCACCATGCAGGTGGCGCAGCGGCTCTATGAGGGCATGGAGATCGGCGGTGAGACCACCGGCCTGATCACCTATATGCGGACCGACGGCGTGCAGATGGCACCGGAGGCGATCTCTGCCGCACGCGATGCGATTGCCAAGGAATTCGGCCCTAAATACCTGCCTGAAAAGCCGCGCTACTATTCCGCCAAGGCCAAGAATGCCCAGGAGGCGCACGAAGCGATCCGTCCGACCGATTTCATGCGCACGCCGGCTTCCGTCAGGCAGTATCTCGACGCCGACCAGGCGCGGCTTTACGAGATGATCTGGAAACGCGCCATCGCCAGCCAGATGCAGCCGGCCGAGATAGAGCGCACCACGGTCGAGATAGAGGCAGTCAACGGCCCGCGCACCGCCGAGCTTCGCGCTGTAGGCTCGGTTGTTCGCTTCGACGGCTTCCTTGCCGCTTACATCGAGCAGAAGGAAGAAGATTCGGAAGACGAGGAAAGCCGCCGCCTGCCCGAGATCCGTGCCGGCGAGCAGCTCACACGCGAGGCGATCAACGCCACCCAGCACACCACCGAGCCGCCGCCGCGTTATTCGGAAGCTTCGCTGATCAAGAAGCTGGAAGAGTTGGGCATCGGCCGGCCGTCGACTTATACGGCGATCCTGAAGACGCTCGAGGATCGTGACTATGTCACCATCGACAAGCGCAAGCTGGTGCCGCAGGCCAAGGGCCGGCTATTGTCGGCCTTCCTCGAAAGCTTCTTCGAGCGTTATGTCGAGTACGACTTCACCGCTTCGCTGGAGGAAAAGCTCGACGAGATTTCCGACGGCAAGCTCGCATGGAAGGACGTGCTGCGCGATTTCTGGAAGGATTTTTCCGGCGCCGTCGCCGACATCAAGGAGTTGCGCGTCACCGACGTCCTCGATGCGTTGAACGAGGAACTGGCGCCGCTGGTCTTTCCCGCGCGGGAAGACGGTTCGAACCCGCGCATCTGTCCGAAATGCGGCACCGGCAACCTGTCGCTGAAGCTCGGCAAGTTCGGCGCCTTCGTTGGCTGTTCGAACTATCCCGAATGCTCCTTCACCCGCCAGCTCGGCGACGCCGCCAATCCCAATGGCGAGAACGGCGGTGGCGAAGACGGCACCAAAGTGCTCGGCAAGGACCCCTATACCGCCGAGGAGATCACGCTGCGCAATGGCCGGTTCGGCCCCTATATCCAGCGCGGCGACGGCAAGGATGCCAAGCGCTCCAGCCTGCCCAAGGGCTGGACTGTCGATTCGATCGATCACGAAAAAGCACTCGCCCTTTTGTCGCTGCCGCGCGACGTCGGCAAGCATCCGGAATCCGGCAAGATGATTTCGGCCGGGCTGGGGCGCTACGGGCCGTTCGTGCTGCATGACGGCACCTACGCCAATCTCGACAGCATCGAGGACGTGTTCTCGATCGGCCTCAATCGCGCCGTCTCGGTGATCGCCGAGAAGCAATTGAAGGGCAAAGGCGGCCGCAATGGCGGCACAGCCGCTGCGCTCAAGGAACTAGGCGAGCATCCTGCCGGCGGCGGCAAAATAGTCGTGCGCGACGGCAAATACGGGCCTTATGTGAATTTCGGCAAGGTCAATGCGACGCTGCCGAAGGGCAAGGATCCGCAATCGGTGACGATCGAGGATGCGGTGGCGCTCATTGCGGAAAAGGAAGCCAAGGGCGGCAACGGTGCCAGGAAGCCCTTCCGCAAAGCGGCCGCGCCTGCGAAGAAACCGGCTGCGGCCAAAAAACCGGCGGCCAGGAAAAAGGGATAGGACGGGTTGGCGCGCAAAGTCTCCGGAAGAAGCCACGGCGATCTGCGCACCGCCGATACCCGTGCCAAGGTCAGGGACAATTACCGGCCTTCACGCGACGAGATACTGCGTTACATCGCCGAAAATCCGGACCGCGCCGGAAAACGCGACATCGCCAAGGCGTTTGCGCTGCGCGGCGAAGACCGTATCTGGCTGAAGGACGTCTTGCGCGACCTGCAGGATGAAGGCCTGCTGACCAAGGAGCGCAAGCGGCTTGCCCGTGTCGGCGCCCTGCCCCACGTCGCGGTGCTCGACATCTTCGGCCGTGACGCCGACGGTGTGCTGCTGGCGCACCCGACCGAAGCGATCGGCAATGGCGAACCTCCGGTCATAGCGATCCGCGTGTCGCGCGGCGGCAATGGGCCGACGCCGGGCATCGGCGACCGCGTGCTGGCCAAGACCTTTCCGACCGACGATCCGGCAGGCCCGGCCTATACGGGCCGGGTGATGAAGATATTCGAGAAGCGCACCGATGCGGTTCTCGGCGTTTTCCGTGTGCTGAAGGACGGCACGTTCCGCATCGAACCGGTGGAAAGGCGTCAGCCGGAGCTGGTCGTCGACAAGGAATTCCAGAACGGCGCCAAGAACGGCGACCTGGTCGAGGTCGAGCCGGCACGGGCCTCGCGCTACGGGCTGCCGCGAGCCAAGGTTCTGGCGGTGTTGGGGTCGCTGACCAGCGAAAAGGCGGTCTCGATGATCGCCATCCACGCACACGACATTCCGCATATTTTCCCCGCCGACGTCATCGCCCAGGCGGAGGCGGTCAAGCCGGCGACGCTTGCCGGCCGCGAGGATTGGCGCGAGCTGCCGCTGCTCACCATCGATCCGGCCGATGCCAAGGATCATGACGACGCGGTGTTCGCCATGCCTGACACCGACGAGAAGAACGCCGGCGGCGTGATTGTCACCGTCGCCATTGCCGATGTCGCTGCATACGTGCGCTATGGCACGGCGCTCGATCGCGAAGCGCTGAAGCGCGGCAATTCGGTCTATTTTCCCGACCGAGTCGTACCGATGCTGCCGGAGCGCATCTCGAACGACCTCTGTTCACTGCGCGAGGGCCAGGATCGTCCGGCGATAGCGGTGCGTATGACTTTCTCGGCCGATGGCCACAAACTCAGACATTCCTTCCATCGCGTCATGATGAAGTCGGCGGCGAAACTCGCCTATCAGCAGGCGCAAGCGGCGATCGACGGCGCACCGGACGACACGACTGGCCCGATCCTCGATACGGTGCTGAAGCCGCTATGGGACGCCTACGCGATCCTGAAGCGCGGCCGCGACACCCGCCAGCCGCTCGAACTCGATCTGCCCGAGCGCAAGATCCTGCTCAAGCAGGACGGCACCGTCGACAAGGTCGTCGTGCCGGAGCGGCTCGACGCGCACAAACTGATCGAAGAGTTCATGATCCAGGCCAATGTCGCCGCCGCCGAGACACTCGAGGCGAAGCGCCAGGCGCTGGTCTACCGCATCCACGATGCGCCCTCGCTCGCCAAGCAGGAATCGCTGCGTGAATTCCTGCAGACGCTCGGCCTGTCGCTGGCGCGCGGCGCGCAAATGCTGCCGAACCAGTTCAACGGCATCCTCGCTCGCGTGCGCGGCGCCGATAATGAGGGGCTGGTCAACGAAGTGGTGCTGCGCTCGCAGAGCCAGGCCGAATATTCGCCCGCCAATATCGGCCATTTCGGCCTCAACCTGAAGCGCTACGCGCATTTCACCTCGCCGATCCGTCGCTATGCCGACCTGATCGTGCATCGTGGGCTGATTGCCGCACTCGGCCTTGGTCCGGGGGGCCTGACGCAGGACGAGGCGGAGCGGCTGGAAGAGGTCTCGGCGCTGATTTCGGCGACCGAGCGGCGCGCGATGGCCGCCGAGCGCGACACGGTCGACCGGCTGATCGCCGCCTTTCTCGCCGAGCGCATCGACGACCGTTTCGACGCCCGCATCTCGGGCGTCACCAAATCGGGCCTGTTTGTCCAATTGCCGCAGTACGGCGCGGATGGCTTCATTCCGGTTTCAACCCTGGGCGGCGACTACTATATATACGACGAAACTGCTCGATCGCTTTTCGGAGAACGCACCGGCAAGGGCTATCAGCTTGCTGATCGCGTCGAGGTTCGCCTGATCGAGGTGGCGCCGATGGCCGGCGCGATGCGTTTCGAGATGCTGACCGAGCCAAAGCCGCTGCCCGGCTCCAAACGGTCGTTCCACAAGGCCAAAGGCCGCGCCCGGGCGTCGCAATCGCGTCCAGGCTCGCGCGGCAGGAGACGGTAATGCCAACAGAACTGCAGGTGGAAGAACGGATTTTCGGTGGCGAACATCACTCGGGCCGGACCGCCCGGCCGCTATGGACGGCAATGAAGCGCGGCATGCTCGGCCGCTGCCCGCATTGCGGCGAGGGCAAGCTGTTTCGCGCCTTCGTCAAGACCGTCGACAAATGCGATCATTGCGGCGAGGAGCTCCACCACCATCGCGCCGACGACCTGCCGGCCTATCTCGTGGTCGTCATTGTCGGCCACATCGTGCTCGGGGCCTTCATGGGTGTCGAGGCGACCTCGACGCTGTCTACCTGGCAGCACATCGCCATCTGGGTGCCATTGACCATCATTCTGGCCGTCGTCCTGCTGCAGCCAGTCAAGGGCGCTGTCATCGGCCTGCAATGGGCATTTTATATGCACGGCTTTGGCGGTGAAGAAGATCTGATCGAGTCGCATCCCGAGGCTTGAAACCGAGGCTGGCGCAATCGGCATGGCTGGACGCCACTTTCGCATCGGAGAAGATTCCGCTAGGTCGAGCGCATGGACGTTATGACCAAGGCGGAAGTCGACAAGGTTGAGCGGAACGCGCTCGAGGCCAAGCCTATACGCCCGCGCGACGCCGCGACGCTGATCCTGCTCGACCGCAAAGGCGACGAATTCCTGGTGCTGATGGGCCGCCGCCACGCCGGTCATGCCTTCATGCCGGGAAAATTCGTGTTTCCCGGCGGCCGCACCGATCCGGCCGACAGCCGCATCTCGACAGCCACCGCACTTCATCCCGAGGAAGAAGCGAGATTGACCGCTGGCATCGGTCGCACCAGCCCGGCTCGCGCCCGCGCCATAGCCTTGTCGGCAATCCGCGAAACCTATGAGGAGGCCGGCCTGCTGATCGGTCAAAAAGGCGTGTTCGCAACCGCCAGGCGCGACTGGCAGGGCTTTGTCGAGCACGGCGTCATCCCATCATTGCAAGCGCTGCGCTTCGTCGCACGCGCCATCACCCCGCCCAACCGGGTGCGCCGCTTCGATACGCGCTTTCTCGCCGCATGGCGCGACGATGTCGCCGTTGAACTGCCGGATGGCGGTCCGACCGACGAGTTGGAAGACGTCGTTTGGCTGCCGCTGGCCAAGGCTCGGCAAACCGATATTCCAGACATCACGCGCACCGTCCTGGAGGAGTTGGTAACGCGGCTCGCCCGGGATCCGCTGCTGAGCCCCGGCGGTCCCGTGCCGTTCTACCGGCTTGTCCGCAATCGCTTCGTCCGCGAAATTCTCTAGAGCAGCCAGGCATTCCATGACAGTCGATATCCAGCCGCAGGGCAAGGAACGCGTACACTGGCTGCCGATGGTCGCGGCGATCTCGTCGATCAGCGTCGTCGGCATTGCCATCGGCCTTGGCATGCCGCTGCTCAGCGTGATCCTGGAAACGCGTGGCCATTCCGCGTCGATGATCGGTCTCAACACCGCGGTCGCTGGCCTCGCTTCGATAGCCGGCGCGCCGCTCGCCACTCCGCTTGCCATGCGGTTCGGGGTCGCCTGGACGATGCTTGCCATGATCGCCGCCGGGGCGCTGGCCTTTGTCGGTTTCCATTTCGCGCCAGCTTTCTGGATGTGGTTTCCGCTGCGCGTGCTGCTGCATATCGCGCTGACGGTGCTGTTCATCCTGTCGGAATTCTGGATCAGCACCTCGGCGCCGCCACACCGGCGCGGACTGGTCCTCGGCATCTATGCCACCGTGCTGTCTCTCGGCTTTGCCGCCGGGCCTTGGCTGTTCGCCCATCTCGGCAGCAGTGGCTTCCTGCCCTTCGGCGTTACCATCGCCTTGGTTACGCTCGCTGCCATACCGGTCCTGGCGGCACGCAACGAGAGCCCGACGATCGTCTCGGACGGCGAAACCAGCAATTTCCTGCGTTTCATCTGGCTGGTGCCGACGGCGACCGCCGCCGTGCTGGTGTTCGGCGCGGTCGAGACCGGCGGCTTTGCACTGTTCCCGGTCTACGGTAGCCGCATCGGCTACTCAGAGGCGGACGCCGCCCTTTTGCTCACCATGATCGGGCTTGGCAACGTGCTGTTACAGATCCCGATCGGCATGATCAGCGACCGCGTAAGCGACCGTCGCTATCTGCTGATGGCCTGTGCCACCGTCGGGCTTGCCGGCACGGTCTTCATGCCGTACTTCGCGCAGAACTGGCATTTGATGGCAGCGCTTCTGTTCGTCTGGGGCGGTGTGGTCGCTGCCATGTACACAATCGGCCTGGCGCATCTCGGCTCGCAGCTTTCCGGCCACGAATTGGCCTCCGCCAACGCCGCCTTCGTGCTCTGCTACGGCGTCGGCATGGTGCTTGGCCCGCAGGCGATCGGCATCGGCATGGACGCTTTCGGGCCGTCGGGCTTCGGTTGGGCGCTCGGCCTGTTCTTCGCCTGCTATATCGTGCTGGTCGGCACCAGGCTGCTCCGCAAAATCCTCTGAGTCGGCCCAGCTGCCGACATCGCTCCCACTGCTGACCAACTACTGACACAACCATGTCAGGAGGGCTCGAGTATATGCTCCCCCAAAGTGCATAAGCAGGGAGACCTCGGATGATCGATAGTGGCTTTGAAACGAAATCGCTGCGGATGGAACTGCTGCTGCTGGTGACCTTTCAGGCACCGGCAGCCGATGTCGACCGCATCATGGAGGCGGTGGTCGCGATCGCGCCGCTCGGAATGGGCAAATATGACCGCAATGCCTTTCAGTCGGCGGACGGCATCGAACGTTACCGGCCGCTTGAAGGTGCCGCCGCCGGCGCCGAGACGGAATTGCGCAGGCGGTCGGGGACTGTCGAGGTGTCGTTCGAACTGCCTGATGACCAGAAGCTCGCCGCACGCGTCGTCGAGGCGATTTATCAGGTTCACAGCTATCAGGAACCGGTGATCCGCATTCAGCCACTGCTTGCCAGCCGCTCCAAGGGTCTCGACGACCGCACCAACCCGAACCGCTGGTGGAACACGACGGGAGACTGGAAGAAGGCGTTACAACCGGAAACCGTCGCGGCGGAGTGACCGGAACCTGGTCGTATCTCGGTTTGAATTTGGCTGTCAGGAAGCCTGCCGATGAATGATGAAGCAAACCGCAAACCGGCAAGCGATCCCCAGGACCTGGCGCGGCTATTGGTTTCTCGCGAGCAAGCGGGAGACGCGGAAGGAATGGCTGCTCTTTACGAACCCGGTGCCATCCTCGATACCGGCAACGGACAGTTGGCCTGCGGCAGAGATGCCATCCGCCGATTTTACGCCAAGTTGGTGGCAGCGGGACGAAAGTTTGATCTCGGAGATCAGCGTCCGGCTATCATCAACAGGGATTTGGCGCTCACTTCCACGCGCCTTGCCGACGGCACCGTTACTGCGGAAATCGCTCGCCGGCAAGGTGACGGGAACTGGCTTTGGGTGATCGATCAGCCGTCCATCGCTCGATATTCATAGCCAGCATTCAAACTGAGACGCCACCCAGAGGACGGCCGGAGGCACACAGGAGCCTCCCGCGGCTGTCGGCACCCAATCAACTTGTCGGGTTTTGGTAGCACTCAATGTCCGCTTCGTCCCCAGCCTCCATCGGCTGGCATAAACCCGGACAACTCATGTGCTACCTAATCCGGACAACTCATCTGCTTACGACACAGAACCTGGACAAGGGTTGACTTTCCGGGCGCGTTCTTTATGTGTCGCGGCAAGTTTCCCGCGTCCGGGTGTTTCCCCGTGCTCCAGCGGCCAAAACTCCACGAACATTTAACGGACGAATATCATGGCCAAAGCCGCAAACATCAAGATCAAGCTTCTGTCGACCGCCGACACCGGTTTCTTCTACGTGACCAGCAAAAACAGCCGCACCAAGACGGACAAGCTGTCGTTCCGCAAATACGACCCGGTCGCCAAGAAGCACGTCGAATTCAAGGAAACCAAGATCAAGTAATCGGGTTTTCTGTCGCAGTACCGAAACGCCGCCTTCCGGGCGGCGTTTTTCATTTCGGGATGCAGGGTTAGCCGATGCGATCGCCGCATGCCGGATCGAACAGATGGAGCGATGCCGGATCAGCCGACAGGCGCACGGCCTCACCTGGCTTCACGCTGGCCCGGCCCATGGCAAACACGCAGACCTGCTGGCCGGCAAGCCTGGCATAGAACTGGGTGGACAGGCCGAGCGGCTCCACGACACCCACCTCGCCCTTCAGCGCGCCATTGTCGGCGAGCCGGATATGCTCGGGCCGCAAGCCGACGGTGATCGCATCGCCATCCCTGAGCGGCAGTCCGTCCGGCAGCCTCAGCTTTTGGCCGTCGGCCAGGATGGCATCCGGCTTGGCGCCCTTTTCAACCACGGCAGACAGAAAATTCATGCCGGGCGAGCCGATGAACCCGGCGACGAACATGTTGACCGGCCGGTCGTACAGATCGAGCGGCACACCGACCTGCTGGACGAGGCCGTCATGCATGACGACGATGCGGTCGGCCATTGTCATCGCTTCGGTCTGGTCGTGGGTGACATAGACCGAAGTGGTCTTCAATTGCTGGTGCAGCGCCTTGATCTCGGCACGCATGTGAACGCGCAGCTTGGCATCGAGGTTCGAAAGCGGCTCGTCGAAGAGAAAGACCTTCGGGTCGCGTACGATGGCACGGCCCATGGCGACGCGCTGACGCTGGCCGCCGGATAATTGCCGAGGCAGGCGCTGCAGAAGCGCATCGAGCCCGAGCCGCTTGGCGGCCCCGTCCACCCTTGCATCGATCACCGGCTTCCCGGCCTTCCTCAGCATCAGGCTGAAGCCCATGTTCTTCGACACGTCCATGTGCGGATAGAGCGCGTAGGACTGGAATACCATGGCAATGTCGCGGTCCTTTGGCGCAATGTCGTTGACCAGGCGCTCACCAATATGGATTTCGCCGTCGGAGACCTCCTCCAGCCCGGCGATCATACGCAGCAGTGTCGACTTCCCGCAGCCGGACGGGCCGACCAGAACGACGAACTCGCCGTCGGCGATTTCGAGATCGACCGCGTGCAGAACGCGCACCGCTCCATAGTCTTTGCGGACTTTGTCGAGTGTAACGGAGGCCATCGATCTATCCCTTGACGGCGCCGGCGGTAAGGCCGGTGACGAGGTAGCGTTGCAGGAAGGCAAAGAAGACGCAGACCGGGATCAGCGCCAGGATGGAAGCCGCCATCATCTGTCCCCAGTCGACCGCGAATTTGCCGATATAGGTGAGCAGGCCGACCGCGAAGGTCTTCTGGTCGTCGCTGGAAATCAGCATCAGCGCAAACAGCAACTCGCTCCAGGCGGCGGTAAAGACGAAACCGAGCGTCGCGCCCATGCCGGGTAGCGTCAGCGGCACGATCACCTTGCGCATCGCCTGCAGGCGCGTGCAGCCGTCGATCATGGCTGCCTCTTCCAGGTCTCGCGGGATGCCGTCGAAGAAAGATTGCATCAGGAAGGTCGCAAAGGCCGTATTGAACGCGGTGTAGATGATGACGAGGCCGGTCAGGCTGTTGATGAGGCCGATCTGCCCCATGATGCGGTAGATCGGCGGAATGACCATCACCAGCGGAAAAGTCTGGGTGAGCAACAGGAGGATGGCCAGGGTCGCCTTGCCGCGGAACGAAAATCGCGACATGGCGTAGCCGGCCAGCGTGGCAATGACCGTTACGAAGGCTGCCGTCGACACCGAAACGATAACGCTGTTCAGGAAATAGCGCGGAAAATCGGTGGCTTCGAGCACGGTGACAAAGTTCTGCAGCGTCGCTTGCGACGGCCAGAAAGTGATGCCTTCGGAATAGAGCAGCCGCTCCGGCGTAACCGAGATCTTCAACGTCCAGAAGATCGGGAACAACGCGAAGGCCATATAGGCGGCGATGGCGCCGTAAAGGCCGATACCGCCGAGGACGCGCGAGGAAGCGGAGCGTCCGGCAATCATCAGACGTGCCTCACCAGCGAACGGCGGATGCCGATAAGCGCAACCGCGTAGACGATGAGCAGCACAAGCAGCAGGACCGCCACTGCGGAGGCATAGCCTTTGTCCAGCGACTTGAACGCGCTGACATAGATATAGACCGGCACTGTGGCGGTCGAACCGGCAGGCCCGCCTTCGGTCATGACGAAGATCAGGTCGGCGAATGTGGCGATCCATATCGTGCGCAGCATGACGGTAATGACGATGGTCGGCGCCAGGAACGGCAGCGTCACCTTGGTGAAGCGCTGCCACGGCGAGGCGCCGTCGATCGCCGCCGCCTCATGCAGTTCTGACGGGATCGACTTCAACGCCGCCAAAAGGGTGATGGCAAAAAAGGGAATGCCGAACCAGACATTGGCGACGATCGGCCCCCACATGGCTGTCGAGGGATCGGAGAGCACGTTGGTTGGCTCGGCTTTCAGCCCCAAGGCGTAGAGCCAATGCGGCAGCGGCCCGATGATCGGGTTGAACAGCCAGGCCCAGGTCAGGCCCGAGAGGAAGGACGGTACCGCCCAAGGCAGGAACACCACGGCCTGCACGATCTTTCTGCCCCGGAACGGCGTATCGAGCAGCAGCGCCAGGCCAAGTCCAAGGAAAAATTGGAAGAACAGGCTGGCTGCCGTCCACCATAGCGTGTTGACGAGCGCCTGCCCGAGCACAGGATCCGACAGCATCGCCTGATACTGCCCAAGCCCGACATATTCGGATTTGAAAGCGGAGAATTTGCGGAACGAGTAGCCGACACCGATAACCAGCGGCACCAGGAGCACGACGACCAGCAGCGCGATCGCCGGGCTGAGATAGAGCCAAGGCTCGATCGCGGCATGGGATAGCCGCTTCTTTCGCGGCCTGCCGGCGGATCGGATTTCGGACACGGCATAGGTCATTGGTACTTGATCGTCTCCTGGGTAAGCACGGGCTGGCGACAGCGCCTTCCCCGTTTGCGGGGAGATGCCGGTCCACCCTCCGCAGCTGCAGCGCAGCTGCTGCGGAGGACGGGCAGGCAGATGAGAAGCAGCGCGAGCCAAGTCGGGTTGGCGCCGCCCCTCATCCGTCACGTCGTGACACCTTCTCCCCGTGAACGGGAGAAGGAAGAAAAGCTATTTCTTGTTCTTGGCCAGCCAGTCCTGCTGTTCCTTGGTCAGGAACTTGGCCCATTCGTCGGCCACGTCCTTGGCCGCCTTCTGACCAAGCAGCACTTCCTGAAAATTCTTGATCGCCACCTGGTCTACGAAATTACCAAGGTTTTCCAGATGCGTCGGAGGCGTCACCATCTCGTATTTGTCGCCGTTGTTCAGTTCCTCGAACCAGCCTTTGAACTGCTCGGTCCTGAAGTGGGCGTCCTGGTCGGCGCCGTTGTGGATTGGAATGACACCGACTTCCTTTGCCCATTCCAGATTGTCCTTGGGCGACAACAGCGTCGCCATCAGCTTCCAGGCATCGTCCTTGTGCTGGGAATTGGCGAACATCGCCCAGCCGGCATAACCGAGCGTCGGATAGGATTTGCCGCTCGGCCCGACCGGCATCGGCGCCACGGCGAAATCGTCGGCGCTCATCTTGTCGGCGATGCCGAGCAGCGCGTCGGGATCCTGGTTCAGCATGGCGCAGGTGCCGCTGTAGAACCCGGTGACGGTCTCGTTGAAACCCCAGCTCACCGCATCTTTCGGCGCCAGGCCGTTCTTGTACATGTCGGCGAGCATCTGCAGGCCCTTGACCGAGCCTTCCTCGTTGATGGTCGAGGTGCCGTCCTCGTTGAAATAGCCGCCCTTGCCAGCGGCGATGTTCATGAACATATGCATGCCGTTGAAGGCGCCCGGGCCGCCGCGCAGGCAGTAGCCATATTTGCCCGGTATCGCCGAGATTTTTTTGGAGTCCTCGACGAATTCATCGAGCGTCGCCGGCGGACCGTCCAGACCGGCCTCCTTGAACAGCTTCTTGTTCCAGAACAGCGCGTTCAGGTAATAGCCGTAAGGGATCATGTACTGCTTGTTATCGACCGTCGAGCCGAACTGCTTGGCACGCTCGCCAAGCGTTTTGGCATCATCCCATTTGGCCATGTATGGCCCGAGATCCTCGAGCTGGCCGTTGGTCGCATAGAGGCCCATCCAGCGCTCCGGCATCTCGACGATGTCGGGCGTGTCGCCGGCCTGCACCATGGTGAGGAACTTCTCGAACGCCTGTCCCCAGGGTAGCGATACCAGCTCGACCTTGACACCCGGATTGGCCGCCTCGAATTCGGCGATCTGCTTCTTGAGGAATTCGGTACGCGGCGGGCTGGTGATGACCTCGACCATCTTGATCGTGGAATCGGCCAGCACGCTGCCGGCGGAAATCGCCAGACCCGCGACGGCACCAAGAAGGATGCTCAGTTTTTTCATGTTCAGCACTCCCATTTTGAACGGCTCCTTTATCTTTTTGCTCTGTCGAAGGCCTGGGCAACATCCGCCCACAGGTCTTCGACACTTTCCAATCCGACACTGAAGCGGATGGTTCGTGGGCTGACGCCGAAGCGCGCCATCGAATTCAGGCCCGGCGTCTGCTCGAGCGAGGCCTTTGCCGGAACGACCAGGCTCTCATGGCCGCCCCAGCTGACGCCGATGCGAAAGAGTTTCAGCGCATCGACGAAGGCCGGGATGTCGATGTCTTCCGTCACTTCGAACGAGAACAGCCCGGCATAGCCGGCAAGCGTCGCCTTGCCTGGATGGTTGGAATAGGCCGGGTGATTGACCCGCTCGACATGGTCATGCGCTTTCAGCCGTTCGGCGATGGTCAGCCCGCTCTTCATGTGATGCGGCAACCGCAGCGGCAATGTGCGCAGGCCACGCAGCAACAGCCAGGCCTCGAAAGGCGAAAGTTTGCCGCCGAGATAGGAATAGGTCTGCTCGTTGATCTGTCGGATATGGGCGGCCGAACCGGCCACCACACCGGCGACGGTGTCGCTGTGGCCGCCGAGATATTTCGAGGCCGAATGCAGCACCAGGTCGACACCGTGCGAAATCGGCTTCTGGAACACCGGCGTCGCCCAGGAATTGTCGATCGAGGTGATGATGCCCTGCTCTTTGGCCAGCCGCGCCAGCTGGGTTATGTCCTGGAGCTCGAACATCATCGACGTCGGGCTTTCCAGGTAGAGCAGCTTGGCGCCGGGAAGTGCTGCCGCGACCGCGTCCGGATCCGAACCGTCGACATAGTCGACCTTGATGTTGAGCCGTGGCAAAAGCCGTTCGAACAGCCGGTAGGCATCGCCGTAGCAATTGCGCACGACAACCATGCGCTCACCGGCACCGACGAAAGCAAGCACCGTGGCGCTGATCGCCGCCATGCCGCTGGAAAAGCCGCGCGCGGCCTCCGCGCCTTCGAGAGCGGCGACACGCGCCTCGAACTCCATGACCGTCGGGTTGTCGCCGCGCGAATAGATCGGCTGACGTCGCCTGCCGGCGAATGTGTCGGCCATCTCGGAATAGTTGGCGAAGGTGAAGAGCGAAGTCTGGTAGATCGGCGGGACCACCGCGCCGCCGGGGAAAGGCTCGTCATGGGCGAGAAGCGTCGCTGCCTCGGCGAGATAGTCGTTTTCGAAACCGGCGGGATGATCGCTCATTTCTGGCCTGAAAGTTCGAGTTTGGCCGCGCCGCGCTTCAGATCGTCCTCGACGGTGGCGATCAGCTTGAGCGCCTCGGCCCGGGCCCCCTCCGGATCGTGCGCGGCGATGCGTTCGTAGATGGTGCGGTGGTAAGGAAAGCTGGCGTGGCCGAAATCACGCACGCCGAGCGGATGCTCCCAGAAACGATGGAACAGTTCGTGCATGGCGGCGATGATCTGCTCGAACAGCGGATTGCCGGAACTGCGGTAGATCGACTGGTGGAATTCCCAGTCCTCCTCCGCCGACATCCCGGCGCGGGTGTGGAAGGCCTGCTCCATAATGTCGAGCTTGCGCCCGATCTCCACGAGATCTGCCTGGCCCGCGCGGACGGCGCACAGGGCGGCGGCTTCCGCTTCCAGTGCGCGGCGGATTTCCAGCGTCTGCATCAGGCTGGTGAAATCATTGCCGCCGGCCAGCGTCAGCGGCATGTGCAGCATGTCCAGCGAGACCACTCCCTTGAGATAGGTGCCGCTGCCTTGCCGCCGTTCGACCAGGCCGAGCCCTTCCCAGCGCGTCAGCGCCTCGCGCACGGTGTTGCGGCTCACCTTGAGGCGCTCGGCAAGGATGCGTTCGGTCGGCAGTCTCTGGCCGGGCCCGAGAGCTTCCCGTATCACAAAGCCGGCCAGCGCCTTGAGCACCGCGTCGTCGCGAGCAGTTGCCTGTATGGGGGAAAGGCCGAATTCGGTCATGCCAACGGGTCACCAAATGGCTCAATGGTCCAACCAATTTCTGCATAGAAGACAGGCCCTGTCAACCGACTGCGGTCGCATACGCTCTGCCCAGCCGGCTATTTCAAAAGGCGCTGTCCCTGCCGCAACAAAAACCAAGCGTTTTCCGGGTCTTGGCGTAGAATCCTGATGTGTTTTGAAAATTGGGGGCCGGCCGGCGTTTGGCAGCGGTACGAGGAGGCCACTATGTGCCAGCGCCGGCCGGCCGACCCCACGGACCCAGGAGATGCGGCGGACCTGAGCATCATGGGGTATTCTTCGGGTCGAACCGGCGATCTAGCCTCGTGCCGGTTACGTCTAAGGGCTGCACATTTGCGCAACAACTTATGGAAATCAACCGTTTCTTAACCAAGCCTCGCAAATCGCTTGGATTAAGGTAAATTCGTAACCTTGTCGCGTTGACCGGGCAATTGGTGTTCGGTGCTAAGCCGCCTTGGCGACGACGCGATTGCGGCCGCCGCTCTTGGCTTCGTAGAGCGCGAGGTCGGCGCGTTTCATCAGCGCCGAGACCGTGTCTACCCCCTTCAGCACCGACGACACGCCGACGCTGACGGTGACTTCGACGGCCTTGCCTTCGGTGCCGATGGCAAACGGCAGCTGGGCGATTTCGGCGCGAATGCGCTCGGCGACCTTTTCGGCTACCGCGCCGTCGGTGTCCGGCATCACCACGACGAACTCCTCACCGCCGAAGCGGCAGGCTAGATCGATGCCGCGCACATTCTTGCGCAGCCGCCGCGCGAATTCGCGCAGCACGTCGTCGCCGCCGTCATGGCCATGCGCGTCGTTGATGCTCTTGAAGCGGTCCAGATCGGTGATCATCACCGACAGCGGCCGGCGCCGTGCCACGGCGCGGTCGAACAGCGTCTGCAGATGGCTGTCGAGATAGCGCCGGTTGTGCAGGCCGGTCAGGGCATCGGTCACCGCCATCTCGATGGTCTGGGTGACGCTGGCGCGAAGCTGGTCGTTGTAGCGCTTGCGGCGCACCTGCGTACGCAGCCGCGCGGTCAGCTCCTGCTGGTCGATCGGCCGCATCAGATAATCGTTGATGCCGAGTTCGAGGCCGCGGATGATACGTCCCTCCTCGCCCTCGTCCGCCAGAAGGATGATCGGCAGGAAACGGGTGCGATCGAGCGAGCGCAATTGCGAGCAGAGCCTCAGCGGGTCGAAATCGGCGAAGGCCGTCGAGATCATCACGCATTCATACGGCTGCTCGGCGGCCTGGAAGAAGCCGGCATGCGGATCGTTGGCGACGTCGAGATCGGCACTGCCGCGCAGCATCTTCTGGATGCGCTCGAACGAGGATTTGCGCTCGTCGACCAGCAGCACCTTCGGCACCGCATCGTCGGCAGCGAAGTTGCGGCTCAAAAGCTCCTCGATGCCGATATTGCGTGTCGTCGAGGCGCGCAGCCGCAGCTCGTCGGTCAGCGATTTCAGCCTGACCAGGCTCTTGACGCGCGTCATCAACTGCAGATCGTTGACCGGCTTGGTCAAAAAATCGTCGGCGCCGGCCTCGAGGCCGCGCACCCGGTCCGAAACCTGGTCGAGCGCGGTGATCATCACGACAGGGATATGCGACGTCGCCGGGTCGCCCTTCAGCCGCCGGCAGACCTCGAACCCGTCCATATCGGGCATCATCACGTCGAGCAGCACGACGTCGACCTTGCCGTTCTCGCAGATCTCGATCGCGTCCGGCCCGTTGGTGGCGGTCAGGACCTCGAAATATTCGGCGAGTAGCCGAACCTCCAGCAGCCTGACATTGGCTGGGATGTCGTCGACGACGAGGATCCGCGCGGTCATTTCACAAAGCTCCGGCTCGGCTGGAAAGGGACATCAGGCATCGCCCAGGTAGGATTTGATGGTTTCGATGAAACGCGGCACCGAGATCGGCTTGGAGATATATGCCTCGCAGCCGCCCTGGCGAATGCGCTCCTCGTCCCCCTTCATCGCGAAGGCGGTGACGGCGATGACCGGGATGACGTGGAGATCATCGTCCTCCTTCAGCCATTTGGTGACCTCGAGGCCCGACACTTCCGGCAGCTGGATGTCCATCAGGATGAGGTCCGGCCTGTGCTGCCGCGCCAGATCCAGCGCTTCCAGGCCGTTGCGTGTGCGCACCGTCTCGTAGCCGCTCGCTTCGATGAGGTCGCGAAAGAGCTTCATGTTGAGCTCGTTGTCTTCGACGATCATAACCTTCTTTGGCATCGATTTCCCGTCCCGGCTGACCTTCCACTCGAAGGGTGCCGTCATGCGCCCCCTTGTCGGCACGCACCAAACCTGTTCCCACTATACGGCAATATGATTGACGAAACGCAAACCGGCCGCCCTAAAAGCGTTCGGATTCCAGGTGGGCGAGCTTGCTGCCGGCGACACTTGCCACTACTGCGAAAACAGAACGATTCCGCCCATGAAGGAAGGTAGCGATGGCAAACGCAGCGTCAATGCGCGAGGAAGCGGAAACCATTGCCGTAAAGGCGTTGGGCTTCGTCGCCGCCGATCCGGAACTTCTGCCCCGCTTCCTGGCGATCACCGGCATCGAAGCCCATTCCATCCGCCGGGCGGCGGGCGAGCCTGGATTCCTGGCCGGCGTGCTGCAGTTCATCCTTGCCCACGAGCCGACGCTGATGCGTTTTTCCGAGGAGACCGGGACGCCGCCGGCCGCAGTCGGCAAGGCATTGCGGGCGCTGCCGCTCGGCGACGACAATCATGAGCATTCGGTATGAGCGACGATCCCGAGACGGCGCGGCAGATCGAGGAGCTGGCCGACGACGACCGGCCGCTGCTGGTGCTCGACGTCGACGACGTCGTGCTCGAATTCATCCGGCCGTTTCCGCATTTCCTCAAATCGCGCGGCTTCGGCCTGACGCTGGCTTCCTTCCGCCTCACCGGCAACATCACCGAAACGGCGAGCGGCCGTTTGATCGAACAGCCCGAGGTTACGGCACTTCTGGGGGAATTCTTTGACGCCCAGGCCGCTTGGCAAAGCATCACCGACGGTGCCGAGGATGCTCTTGCAGCGCTTAGCGACAGCGCCGAGATCGTTCTGCTAACCGCCATGCCGCACAAGCACCGCGTGGTGCGCCGTGCGCATCTCGACGCGCTCGGATTGCCCTACCCGCTTTTGACCACCGAAATGGCCAAGGGACCGGCGGTGGCCAAATTGCGCGGCAACAAGGGCCGCCCGGTCGCTTTCGTCGACGATCAGCCGTCCAATCTTGTGTCGGTGCAGAACTCGGTCGCCGATGCGTATCTCTTCCATCTGATGGCCGACAATTCGCTGCGCGCTTTCCTGCCGCCGCCGCCGGACGGCGTCAGAGTCGTCGAAGACTGGCGCGACGCCGCGCCGAAGATCGCGAGCGCTCTGGGGCTTTAATGGGAGCGCTCAGGGCTGCAGCTTCGGTCCTGCCCCGCCATTGTCGCCGCCGTCCGAATCCTCGCCCCCGGTCGAATTGTCCGTTCCATTCGCGCCATCATCGCCCGAGTTGTCATCCTGGCCGGCGCTGTCGTCCTGGACTTCATCCGGCCCCTTCAGCATGGCGCCGTTGACCGAAACGGACCCATCGGCCTTGGTGTTGATCACCCATTCCAGCCGGCCATCCGGCAGCGTCTTGCCAAAACCTTTGACGGCCAGCGCAAAGGGGAAGGCCTGCGCCATCGGCTCATCGCTCTTGGCGCCTTCCTTCAAGGCATCGACGATCCTGTCGTAGCCGGCCACAGCGACGGTCACGGTCGCATCAGGCTTTTCGCCGCCCGGGAAAGTCATCTCGCCTTCCATGGCGACTTCGACGTCGCCATTCTTCACGGTCGAGTGGCCGAGGATTACTTTGGGTTTCTTGGCCTTGAAATCGGCGACCAAAGCCTTGCCGAATTCCCCCGGCAACGGCGGATTCTTATTGAGATCAAAGGCTTCGATCGCCTTCTTCGCCATCGTGTCGAGATCGATATTGGCACCGCCGAAGTTGAGGTCGATATCCGTCGGCACCAGTGGACCAGTCCAGGCGGGCAGCAATTGCCGGGGGATCGTCAGACCGGAGGCCTTGATCCCATAGTTGATCTTGCCGTTCTGGGAGACGCCATCCATGCCGCTGGCCAAATCCAACTGCTTCGCACCCCACTTGCCGACTGGGCTCTCAATTGCGAAATCCTTGAAGGCGTACGTTCCGTCGATTCTTTCCCAGACAGGCAACGCCGCAAGGAGACGTGACTTAAGTTCCGCCTGATTTACTTTCAGTTTCGCCTCGTCTTCATTAGCGACGGCAAAAGCAAGCAGATCCATCAACGGCTTTGTCCGAACACCCTTGCCGTTTGCATGCACCGAAAGTTCCGGCGCATTGAGGGTGACCGGAAAATTCAACCCTCGCTCGGGATCGTTGATTTTGAGGACTTCAGCAAAATTCAAGATCTTTTCCGCGACAGTGAAATCGATGCCGCCGTTCGCCGATTTCGTCGAATTTAGCGTGGCGGTGCCGGCACCGGCAGAGACATCGGCCTCTTGCTTCGGCTCCCGGGTTTTCATCGTCATAGCGTCCATTGACCCCGTGGCGCTGACGAAGGCCACCAGGGCCGGATCATACACACCGGTGAACTTGTTGTTCGACACCGAAAAGTCGATGTGCTGCGGCCCTTGAGGCCCCTTGAAATCGAACGATCCGGTCAGCGACGTATCCGCCGACACGTCCCACTGCCCGTCCTGGCGCGGCTTGACCCGCATGTCGTAAGGCGTGACGTCGAACTTGAAGGAATCCTGTTTCGACAGCAAAGCGACGAGCGGCTTGAAATCGACGGCGAGTTTGTACGCATCGCCGTCGGCAGTGATTTTCACCAGCCCGATATCGAAACCCTGCCTGCCGAAATAATGTGCCAGATCATCGGTAAGCTTCTTCGCGCCTTGGCTGTCGACGGTCTGGGCGAAAGCGGGCGCGCTAAACGCGACGGCGAGAACAAGTGGCAATACACGCTTCACGTCGATTCTCCGTTGTCTCGGGCCAAATCATTGCTTGTGTTAGTGAAACAGCGTTGCAGCCGCAAGACGCCGACTGTAGGCCAAAAGCGCATCCGGCTAAAGCACCAGCCGCACCAGCGGTCGGCCTGGCTTACGTTCGACCAATCGCTGGAACCCGGCCTTTTCGAAGACCCGCGACGAGCCGACGAACAGTCCGATCGAGCGCGAATCCTTCGACAGGTCGATCGGGCAGGCCTCGATCAGCCGCGCGCCGTTCTCGCGGGCGAACTCGATGCCGCCTTGGACCAGGCGGTGCGACAGGCCTTTGCCGCGTGCTTTGGCGCGGATGAAGAAGCAGGAGATCGCCCAGGCGCCCGGATCGCTGGCGTCGGCGGGGTCGATCGGCGCCGACCCCCTGCCCTGGTTGTTCCATTCGGGCACGTCGGCACGCGGGCCGATCTGCATCCAGCCGACCGCCTGGCCACCCTCGAAGGCCAACAGGCCGGGCGGCGGCCCGGCCTCGATCCGCGCCTTGATGTGGTCCTTGTTGCGCTCCCGGTTGCTCGCGCGGCGTGCTGCGGGCGACAGCCGGAAATGTGTGCACCAGCAGCCGTAGCAGGCGCCTTGCCTACCGAAAAGATCTTCGAAATCCGCCCAAAGCTCGGGCACTAGCGGCGCTATGGTCGTATTCATGAGCTCTCTCCCGGCCCACCGCCTTGTCGTGGCATCCGTCCTGACGTACCATTGCATTTGTTCTCTTTATGTTCGCAGCGATGGCGGCCCCTGTCAACAATCCCGAACACGGTTTTTGCCGCGACTGCCTGAGTTTTCAGCGCAGCGAGGCACGCCGTTGCGAGCGCTGCGGCAGTCCACGGCTCGCCCGCCATCCGGAGCTCTACCGGCTGCGCCTTGCCCATATCGATTGCGACGCGTTCTACGCGGCGGTCGAAAAGCGCGACAATCCGGCGTTGAAGGACCGGCCATTGATCATCGGCGGCGGCAAGCGCGGCGTCGTCTCCACCGCATGCTACATTGCCCGCATCCACGGCGTGCGCTCGGCAATGCCGATGTTCAAGGCGCTCGAAGCCTGCCCGGAAGCGGTGGTCCTGCCGCCGGACATGGAAAAATACGTGCGCGTCGGCCGCGAGGTACGCGCCATGATGCAGGCGCTGACGCCGCTGGTCGAGCCGCTCTCGATCGACGAGGCCTTTCTCGACCTCGCCGGCACCGAGCGCCTGCATGGCCTGCCGCCTGCGGTGGTGCTGGCGCGCTTCGCACTCGGCGTGGAAAAGGAGATCGGCATCACCGTTTCGGCCGGCCTTTCCTACTGCAAGTTCCTGGCCAAGGTGGCGTCGGACTTCCGCAAGCCGCGCGGCTTTTCGGTGATCGGCGAGGCCGAGGCTATCGGCTTCCTGGCCGAGCAGCCGGTGACGCTGATCTGGGGGGTCGGCAAGGCCTTTGCCGCCACCCTCGAGCGCGACGGCATCCGCACCATCGGCCAGTTGCAGCGCATGGAACGTAGCGATCTGATGCGCCGCTACGGCGTCATGGGCGACCGGCTCTACCGGCTTTCGCGCGGCGAGGACGACCGTCGCGTCGTTCCCGACCAGGACGCGAAAAGCGTCTCGGCGGAAACCACTTTCGATACCGACATCGCCTCCGTCGACGAACTGGTTTCGGTGCTGAGGGCGCTGTCGGAAAAAGTCTCGGCCCGGCTGAAGAAATCCGGCATTGCCGGACGCACCGTCGTCCTCAAGCTGAAGACCCAGGATTTCAAGATCCGCACGCGCAATCGCCAACTCGGCGATCCGACCCGGCTGGCCGACCGCATCTTTCAGACCGGGCTCGAGCTGCTGCGCAAGGAAGCGGATGGCACGAAATACCGGCTGCTCGGCATTGGCGTCAGCGATCTCTCCGACGATGACCGGGCGGACCCGCCCGACCTGGTCGACGTCCAGTCACGCAAGCGCGCCATGGCCGAAGGCGCCATCGACACGCTGCGCGGCAAGTTCGGCCGCAGGGCGGTGGAAACCGGCTATACCTTCGGCAAGGGCCGCGATGCCCATCCGCCCGAACCGGTCGAGGAATGATACCGGCATGTTTGAGATTCAGGTCAGGCCGAGTCGAGAAGGGTGGTTTCCGAGAACCGGAGCGGAGCGCACTTGTGAGTACGTGAGCACTGGATGCGCAGGAAACCGCCTTTCGCAGGCCGGCCTCACCTGAATATCAACTTGCCCCAGTCACGTGCGCTGCAGATCGATCCGGGTGGTCACCACACTCTTCCCGGTTTTCGGATCGGTATCGACGACGATCAGCCGCATGCCATTCTCGCCGTTCTTCTCGACCGTCATTTGCGCCTTGCGATCGCCATTGACCTCCTTGGCCCAACGGATGCCGAGATTGATTGCGTTGCCGGAGCGGCTGCCGCTCAATTGCGCCGGCCCGGTGCGCGATCCGACATAGGTGCCGGTGTATTTCGTCCCGCTCGATTTGAGATCGGCGCTGATGGCGCGCGTTACCACGATAAGACCGCGGCAGCTGCCGTCGAGCGATAGCGAGCTCGACGTTGCGTCGGAATTGAAATAACAGGAGACATTCACCGTCGGCGCATCGGTGGTCACCTTGACGATGCCTTTGCCGGCGAAATTCCCCTGGAATGAGCGAAGAAAATCCGGATCGTCGGCATGCGCTGCCCCGGCCCCGGCCCCGGCCGTCAGGCAGCCGGCAAGTACAAATCGTGCAAGTGATTTCATCGGACCGCTCCTCGTTGGTATCCAAAACACAGCACGCAAACACTGAGGGACCAACGCTTCCCTCAGCGGCGGGTTCCGGCTTCAACATCACTGTTTGCAACGCTGCACGGCTGGCCCAGTCGAATGCGTCGGCTAGCGGTTGCGATGAGCGCTCCGGCTTGCGACATAGCCGCATGGCACCCGCACCCTCGATCCCCAAGGCCGCGTTCTGGATGGCGCTGTCGATCGCCTCGTTCCTGGCGATGTCGGTGGCCGGCCGTGCCACGACGGCCGAACTAAACGTCTTCCAGGTGCTCGAGCTGCGCTCGGTGATCGGCTTTTTCATCCTGTTGCCGCTGGTCATGATGTCAGGCGGTTTTGCGGCGATGCGCACCGGACGCCCGCTGGCTCATATCGCCCGCAACGTCGTCCACTATACCGGCCAGGCTGCCTGGCTCTACGCCCTGACGCTGATCCCGCTTGCGGTACTGATCTCGATCGAATTCACGACGCCGATCTGGACCGCTTTGCTGGCCGTCGCTTTCCTCGGCGAAAGGCTCTCCCGGCCACGGCTGGCGGCAATCGTGCTCGGGCTGATCGGCGTTGTGATCATCGTGCGTCCGGGCGTCGGCGCGGTCAATCCGGGGCATGTTATCGTGCTGGGAGCCGCGGTCTGCTTCGGCGTCTCGGTGGTTCTCGTCAAGTCGCTGACGCGGACGGACAGCGTCGTGCGCATCATCTTCTGGATGTTGATCATCCAGTCGCTGCTTGGCCTCGTCCCGGCGCTTTACGAATGGCGCAACCCGCCGCTTGAGCTCTGGCCGTGGATCCTGCTCATCGCCTTCACCGGCATGTCGTCGCATTTCTGCATGGCCCGCGCACTTGTCTATGCCGATGCGACGGTCATCTCGCCAATGGACTTTTTGCGCGTGCCGCTGTCGGCGGTGATCGGATGGCTGCTCTATCACGAGCAGATCGACGCCTTCACCGCCGGTGGCGCCCTGCTGATCCTCATGGGAAATCTGCTCAACCTGCAGCGGAGAGCACCGCAACCGGCGGAGATCGCCGCTTCATAAGCGTGCGCTAACTCTTAGACCAGTTCCACCTCGACCACGCCCGGCACCGCCCGCATCGCCGACGCGATCTGCGGCGATACGCGGTAGCGGTTGGGCAACTCGATCTCGACCTCGCCCTCGCCGCCTTCCTTGATGACGATGATGCTCACCTGACTGTCGCCACGCTGGCCAAGCTGCGATTGGATTGTCGATGCCGGTGCGTCATTTCTGACGAAGATGCGCAACGCTTTCTGGATACGGCTTGCCTCTTCCTCCAACGACTGCACGGTCTGGATGCGCAGATTGACGCCTTCAGGCCTGTCCTCGGCCGAAACGGTGATCACCACCGAGCGGCCGGGTTCGAGCAGGTCGCGGTATTGCGCCAGCCCCTCGGAAAACAGCACCGCTTCATACTGGCCGGAGGTGTCGGAGAACTGCACGACGCCCATCTTGTTGCCGGTGCGCGTCTTGCGCTCCTGCTTGGTGGTCACCGTGCCGGCGAGCCGGCCGGCGGCAGCACCGCGTTTGACGGCGGCCGAAAACTCGCCCCAGGTCTGCACCCGCATTTTCTGCAGCGCCGCCTTGTATTCGTCGAGCGGATGCGCCGAGAGATAGAACCCGACCACCTGGAATTCACGGTGCAGGCGGTCGGCGGCGAGCCAGGGATCGGTCGCCGGCAAGTTGAGCGCCTGCGACTGTGCGCCGAGCGAGGCGCCAAAGATGTCATGCTGGCCGGTGACGGCATTCTGCTGCGCCAGCGACGCCAGCCCCATCATCCGCTCGACGCCGGCCATCATCGCCGCGCGGTCATGACCGAAGCAGTCGAGCGCGCCGGCCATGATCAGGCTTTCGAAGACGCGCTTGCCGACGATCTTCGGATCGACCCTTTCACAGAAATCGGCAAGGCTCTTGAAGGGTTTTTCGCCGCGCGTGGCGACGATGTGCTCGACCGCCGCGTCGCCGACGCCCTTGAGCGCGGCCAGCGAATAGAAGATGCGGTTCTCGCCGACCTCGAAATCCCGGAACGACGTCATGACCGACGGCGCCACCACCTCGATGCCGAGGCGCAGCGCATCCTGGCGGAAATCGGCGAGCTTGTCCGTATTGCCCATGTCGAGCGTCATCGACGCCGCCAGGAATTCGACAGGGTAATGCGCCTTCAGATAGGCGGTCTGGTAGGAGACGACGGCATAGGCGGCGGCATGCGATTTGTTGAAACCGTAGTCGGCAAACTTTGCCAGCAGGTCGAAGATGAAGTCGGCTTGCGGCTTGCCGACGCCGCGCTCGACCGCGCCCGAAACAAAGCGCTCGCGCTGCTTGTCCATCTCGGCGCGGATCTTCTTGCCCATGGCGCGGCGCAGCAGATCGGCTTCGCCCAGCGAATAGCCGGAGAGCTCCTGCGCGATCTGCATCACCTGTTCCTGGTAGACGATGACGCCTTGCGTCTCCTTGACGAGATGGTCGATCTTCGGGTGGATCGACGCCATCTCCTCCTCGCCGTGCTTTCTGGCGTTGTAGGTCGGTATGTTCTCCATCGGCCCCGGCCGGTAGAGCGCGACCAGCGCGATAATGTCCTCGATACAGTCGGGCCGCATGCCGATCAGCGCCTTGCGCATGCCGGCACTTTCCACCTGGAACACGCCGACCACCTCGCCGCGCGACAGCATGGCGTAGGTTTCGGGGTCGTCGAGCGGAATGTGGGCAAGATCGATCTCGATGCCGCGGCGGCGGATCAGCTTGACGGCCCTGTCCAGCACCGTCAGCGTCTTCAGGCCAAGGAAGTCGAATTTCACCAGCCCCGCCTGCTCGACATATTTCATGTTGAACTGCGTGACCGGCATGTCCGAGCGCGGATCGCGGTACATCGGCACCAGCTCCGACAGCGGCCGGTCGCCGATGACGATGCCGGCGGCGTGCGTCGAGGCGTGCCGATAAAGACCTTCCAGCTTCTGCGCCGTATCGAGCAGCGTCTGCACGATCGGCTCACGCTCCGCCTCTTCGGCAAAGCGCGGCTCGTTGGCGATGGCGTCGGCGAGCTTGACCGGATTGGCCGGGTTCGACGGCACCATCTTGCTCAGCTTGTCGACCTGCCCGTAAGGCATCTGCAGCACGCGGCCGACGTCGCGCAGCACCGCGCGCGCCTGCAACGTGCCGAAGGTGATGATCTGGCCAACCTGGTCGCGGCCGTATTTCTGCTGGACGTAGCGGATGACTTCCTCGCGCCGGTCCTGGCAGAAGTCGATGTCGAAGTCGGGCATAGACACGCGGTCGGGATTGAGGAAGCGCTCGAACAGCAGCGAAAAACGCAGTGGATCGATGTCGGTGATGGTCGTGGCATAGGCGACCAGCGAGCCGGCGCCCGAACCGCGGCCCGGGCCGACCGGAATGCCTTGTGCCTTGGCCCATTTGATGAAGTCGGCAACGATCAGGAAATAGCCCGGATATTTCATCTTCTCGATGACGCCGAGCTCGAAATCCAGCCTTTCGCGATATTGCTCGACGGTATAGCCGGGCGTCGGGCCGTGCGCCGCCAGCCGCGCCTCCAGCCCTTCATGCGCCTGCCTGGCAAGCTCCTGCGCCTCCGCCTTGACCGCAGCATCGGCGTCGGCGACATCGCGGCCGGCAAAGCGCGGCAGAATCGGATTGCGGGTCTTCGGGTAATACGAGCAGCGCAGCGCGATCTCGACGGTGTTGTCGATTGCTTCCGGCAGGTCGGCGAACAGCCTCGCCATATCGGCCTGGCTTCTCAGGAAGTGGTCGGGCGAAAGGCGGCGGCGATTGTCGGCCGCAACCACGGAACCTTCGGCGATGGCGATCAGGGCGTCATGCGCCTCATAGTCTTCACGAGAGAAGAAAAACGCCTCGTTGGTGGCAACCAGCGGCAGATCGTGGCGGTAGGCGAGGTCGACCGACGACTGCTCGATGGCGCGGTCGTAGCCGGAGACCCGCTCAAGCTCGACATAGAGCCGGTCGCCGAACAGGCTCTTGAGCGCCGAGAGCCGGGTCTCGGCGAGTTCGCGGCGATCCTGTTTCAAGGCACTGCCGATCGGACCGCGCGGTCCGCCCGTAAGGCAGATCAATCCGTCGGTGTGGCCCTGCAGCATCTCGCTCGTCAGATGCACCGCTTCGCCGGGCGGTGTCTCGAGGTAGACGCGGCTGACCAGCCTGACCAGATTGCCGTAGCCGGCCTCGGTTGCGGCGATCAGGACGACCGGCCGCATCTCCGGTCCTTGCCGCCTGCGGTCGCGCTGGCTGTCGCTCGCCTCGCCGGAAAAGGCGAGGTCGATCTGGCAGCCGATGATCGGCTGGATGCCGTCCTTTACCGCCTTCTGGGCGAATTCCAGCGCGCCGAACAGATTGTTGGTGTCGGTGACGGCGATTGCCGGGCATTCGTCCTGCACCGCATGGCCGACGATCTTGCCGAGCTGCAAGGCACCTTCGAGCAGCGAATAGGCCGAATGCACACGCAGATGAATGAATCGACGCGCCGCCGCCTCCGCCCGCGACGCCTTTGCATAGGCCTCGCGCAGCAAGGGATCGCGTGGAAGTCTTTCATCCGCCATGGTTTTTTCGCGCCGCCTCACAAGGACTCAGTCGATGAAGATGTATTGTATTGTCCGGCACCGGGTAACACGAGTCCAGCGGTAGTGATTGGAGCTTTGTGAACTTAGCAATCGCTTCCGCCGGCAGAAAGGCGCTGCCACCGAAGCTGCCAATCTCCCTCCTCGTGGGGGAGATGTCCGGCAGGACAGAGAGGGGCGCTGTCCCGCCGACGTCAGGCTGCAAATAAAAACCCGCCACTGCGGGCGGGTCGCTGGAGCCAATTAGCACCATACCCAAATTAGTAGCATAGCTGCCGGCACAAAGCAAGAACAAAATACGGCGCGACGGGGAAAAATGCGAATTCCTCGCGGCCTCGCCTTGTCCCTCCTCCACTGAGCGTGCCCAACCAATTGCAAGGTCGCGTTCCTTCGCGCCCCCCTCTGTCCTGCCGGACATCTCCCCCACGAGGGGGGAGATTGGCCATCATCTCGGCTTTCGCCAATTTCCAACGTTGCAGGAGCGAGCGAGGCGCCGAGGCTGCCAATCTCCCCCCTGGAGGGGGAGATGTCCGGCAGGGCAGAGGGGGGCGCTGTCCCGCCAACTTCTGACGGGCGTCGAGGGCGGGGGTTTCGGCCTCACGCGAATTCCATGATCACCGCATCGACGGCAAGGCTATCGCCTGGCCTGGCGTTGAGCTTCGAGACGATGAGATCGCGCTCGGCGCGCAGGACGTTTTCCATCTTCATCGCCTCGACCACGGCCAGCGTCTCGCCGGCCTTGACCTCCTGCCCCTCGGCAACGGCAATCGACACGACGAGGCCGGGCATCGGGCATAGCAGCATCTTCGAGGTATCCGGCGCGCCTTTTTCCGGCATCAGCCTTTCGAGTTCGGCGGTGCGCGGCAGCATGGCGCGGGCTGTCACCGAGATGCCTTTCCAGGCGATGCGGAACCCGTTCAGCACCGGCCTGACTTGCGCCGCGACCTTGCGGCCGCCGACCGTGCCGCGCCAGATGAGATCGCCCGGCCGCCAGTCGGATGCCACCGTCAGCGGTTTGCCGCCGTCGATTGTGAGGTCGAGCTCCATCGGAATGGAAATCATGCCTTCGACGATGGCAACCGAAAGATAATCCCGGCCGATCTTCACCACCCAATCGCGTTTCAAGGCGCCCGAATGCGGCGCCAGCCGCCCGCCCAGCCGGTCGAGCCGGTCGCGGCGCAGCAGTTCGACCGCGGTTGCGATCGCGGCCAGCACCGCGTTTTCTTCGCTGTTCGGCACAATGGGCGCGAAGCCGTCGGGATATTCCTCGGCGATGAACGCCGTCGATAGCCGCCCTTCCCGCCAGCGCGGATGCTGCATCAGCGCCGCCAGGAACGGTATGTTGTGCTCGATGCCGTCGACGACGAAACTGTCCAGCGCTTCCGACATCGCGTCGATCGCCGCCAGCCGTGTCGGCGCCCAGGTGCACAGCTTGGCGACCATCGGGTCGTAGAACATCGAGATTTCCGAGCCTTCGGTAACGCCGGTATCGTTGCGGATGACGACCTCGCCGAATTTTCCCTCTTCCGGCGGCCGGTATTTCGTCAGCCTGCCGATCGACGGCAGAAAGTTGCGATACGGATCTTCGGCATAGAGGCGGCTTTCCACCGCCCAGCCGTTCAGCTTGACGTCGCTCTGCTTGATGGCGAGCTTTTCGCCGGCCGCCACGCGGATCATCTGCTCGACCAGGTCGATGCCGGTGACGAGTTCCGTCACCGGATGCTCGACCTGCAGCCGCGTGTTCATTTCTAGGAAATAGAAGTTCTTGTCGCTGTCGACGATGAACTCGACCGTGCCGGCGCTCTGGTACTCGACGGCCTTGGCCAGCGCCACCGATTGCTCGCCCATGGCTTTGCGGGTCTTGGCGTCGAGGAAGGGGGACGGCGCCTCCTCCACGACCTTCTGGTTGCGGCGCTGGATCGAGCATTCGCGCTCGCCGAGATAGAGCGTGTTGCCATGCGCGTCGGCGAGCACCTGGATTTCGATATGGCGCGGATCGACGATGAATTTTTCGATGAAGACGCGGTCATCGCCGAACGAGCTTTTGGCCTCAGACCGCGCCCGGTCGAAGCCGTCGCGCACCTCTGCCTTGCTCCAGGCGATGCGCATGCCCTTGCCGCCGCCGCCGGCCGAAGCCTTGATCATCACGGGATAGCCGATTTCGCCGGCTATTCTTTCGGCATGGGCGGCGTTTTCGACGACGCCAAGCCAGCCGGGCACCGTCGACACCTTGGCCGCATTGGCGAACTTCTTCGATTCGATCTTGTCGCCCATCGCCTTGATGGCCTTGGGCTTCGGGCCGATGAAGACGATGCCTTCCTGCTCCAGCGCTTCGCAGAAGGATGCCCGCTCGGACAGGAAACCGTAGCCGGGATGCACGGCTTCTGCTCCTGTGGCCTTGGAGGCGGCGACGATCTTTTCCGCGACCAGATAACTTTGCGCAGCCGGCGAAGGCCCGATATGCACCGCCTCGTCGGCCATTTCGACATGCACGGCGTCGCGGTCGGCGTCGGAATGGACCGCGACGGTGGCGATGCCCATCTTGCGCGCCGTCTTGATCACGCGGCAGGCGATCTCGCCACGGTTGGCGACCAGGATCTTTGTGAACATGCAGGCCTCGTCCCTCGGCTGCCCTTCTTTTGCGGGCTTCCCGTTTTATGGGCTTCAGGGGGCCGGTCAAGGCAAAGTCGGAGCCTATCCCGCATGCAAATCGGCGGGCGCTGACGAAAATCCGGGGTCAGAACGTCGCTTCGTGCATAGCGCAGAGCTGAATGGTAAGTTAAATCTAACCTGGATTGCAGACTGCCTTGGGAGGATTGCCTGATGAAAACGCGCGCCGCTGTCGCCGTTGCCGCCGGAAAGCCGCTGCAGATCATGGAGGTCGACCTCGAAGGTCCCCGCGATGGCGAGGTGCTGGTCGAGATCAAGGCAACCGGCATCTGCCACACCGACGAGTTCACGCTGTCGGGCGCCGACCCGGAAGGCCTGTTTCCGGCGATCCTCGGCCATGAGGGCGCCGGCATCGTCGTCGACGTCGGCAAGGGCGTCTCCTCGGTCAGGAAGGGCGACCATGTCATCCCGCTCTATACGCCGGAATGCCGGCAGTGCCCGTCCTGCCTGTCGCGCAAGACCAATCTGTGCACCGCCATCCGCGCCACGCAGGGTCAGGGCTTGATGCCGGACGGCACCTCGCGCTTCTCGATCGGCAAGGACAAGCTGTTCCACTACATGGGCTGCTCGACCTTCTCCAACTTCACCGTGCTGCCCGAGATCGCGGTGGCCAAGGTCAATGCCGACGCCCCGTTCGACAAGATCTGCTACATCGGCTGCGGCGTCACCACCGGCATCGGTGCTGTGATCAACACGGCCAAGGTCGAGCAAGGCGCGACGGCGGTCGTGTTCGGCCTCGGCGGCATCGGCCTCAACGTCATCCAAGGCCTGCGCCTTGCCGGCGCCGACATGATCATCGGCGTCGACCTGAACAATGACAGACGAGCCTGGGGCGAGAAATTCGGCATGACGCATTTCGTCAATCCGAAGGAGATCGACGGCGATGTCGTGGCTTATCTCGTCAACATGACCAAGCGCGGCGCCGACCAGATCGGCGGCGCCGACTACACCTTCGACTGCACCGGCAACACCAAAGTCATGCGGCAGGCGCTGGAAGCGTCGCATCGCGGCTGGGGCAAGTCGGTCATCATCGGCGTTGCCGGCGCCGGCCAGGAGATATCGACGCGGCCGTTCCAGCTGGTCACCGGCCGCACCTGGATGGGCACCGCCTTCGGCGGCGCGCGCGGCCGCACCGACGTGCCGAAGATCGTCGACTGGTACATGGCCGGCAAGATCGAGATCGATCCGATGATCACCCACACGCTGAAGCTCGAGGACATCAACAAGGGCTTTGACCTGATGCATGAAGGCAAGTCGATCAGGAGCGTGGTAGTCTATTGAAGGAGGTACTGATCCGGGTTCGGATCCGATATCCGAATTTCAGCGAGTCGCTCAGTATGCAGAGCTGGCAATTCGGCGAACATCTTTGGGTAGCGCTTAGGAATAACAACCGCGTTCGCATCGACCTCGATGAGATCGACCGCGGCAGAGAAGAAATATCGTTTCTCGTGCGCGATACATATCTGAGCAAGGCGCTCAAGGTGGTAGAGCGCGTCAAGCAAGAACACCGTATGGAGAATGAAGCGGTAATCGAAACGGAACCAGCATAGAACCAAGGGAGGAGACAAAAATGCCGGAAAAACTGCATCCTAAAATCGACAATGGACTGCCACGGGAAAAGGCCGACTTTGCCGGCGGCACGCTGGTCTGCGCCTGCACCAGCAACCCGGTCAAGGTCAAGGTCAAGGGCCAGATCGCTCACAACCATGCCTGCGGCTGCACCAAATGCTGGAAGCCGGAAGGCGCGCTGTTCTCGGTCGTGGCGGTTGCCGGTACAAACGACGTGACGGTGACCGAAAACGGCGACAAGCTGAAGATCGTCGATCCGGGCGCGCTGATCCTGCGCCATGCCTGCACCGGCTGCGGCGTCCACATGCACGGCCCGGTCGAGCGCGACCACGCTTTCAAGGGGCT
The DNA here is from genome assembly GCF_040318575.1 of Mesorhizobium sp. M1088. Lineage (NCBI taxonomy): Bacteria > Pseudomonadati > Pseudomonadota > Alphaproteobacteria > Hyphomicrobiales > Phyllobacteriaceae > Mesorhizobium > Mesorhizobium sp. M1088. Next base: position 159,901 of record NZ_JAMYMO010000003.1, read on the forward strand.
GTCCTTCATCCATCCCGAGCGCTTCCAGGAAGACGGCTGGTCGCCGCCGGGCTTCACCGCCTTTGTCTCCTCGATCATCGAGTCCGGTGTCGATCCGAGCCGCATGGACGGCATAAGGTCACAGCTGAAGTCGATCGGGCTCGAACCTTATGATTGCCTCAATCCAGGACTGATGGACTATATCGCCACCTGGACGGCCAAGAGATCCGGCGCGTTGCCGGCCTAGTAGCCGCTCGACTATCATCGATCGAGCCGGGCGACGCCGCCCGGCTCTTTCGCATTTGGAACAACGATGCCCGCACCTGCTATTCTCGTCGATGCCGACGCTTGCCCGGTGAAGGCCGAGGTCGAAAAAGTCGCTGAGCGGCACGGCATCGTCGTCACCTTCGTCTCCAATGGCGGCTTGCGTCCGTCGCGCGATCCGATGGTCCGCAATGTCGTCGTCTCCAAGGGTGCCGATGCCGCCGACGACTGGATCGTCGAAAATGCCCGGTCCAACGACATTGTGGTGACCGCCGATATCCCGCTTGCCGCGCGCGCGGTGGCGCTTGGCGCCCACGTACTTGGTCCGGCCGGACGCCCGTTTACGCCTGAAACGATCGGCATGGCGGTGGCAATGCGCGATCTCAAGCAGCATCTGCGCGAGACCGGCGAAAGCAAGGGCTACAATTCGAGCTTCGCGCCGCAGGACCGCTCGCGGTTCCTCGGCGAGCTTGACCGCATCCTACGGCGGGCGCTGAAATCCGCGTCTGCGGACTGAAGGCCATGGCGACCGGTACCCCGACCAAGATGCCCATGCGACGCCACACGCCGTTCGCGGTGTCGGCCTGCATCGGCGTGGCAGCCTTTGGCGCCGCGCTGGTCTGGCGTGCGCCGCTTGCCTATTCGATCGGCGCCAATGTGTTCTTTGCCGCCTATCTCGTCCTTGTCATCGCCCATATGCCGCGGCTTACCGGCAGCTATCTGCGCAAGAATGCAGGCGACACGGACCTGCCGGTACTGGCCATCTTCGCGGTCACGCTGATTGTCGTCGCTATTGCCATCATGTCGTTGTTTCAATTGATCAACAGGGAGAAGAGCGCGGACACCGTCGAGCTTATGGTGGCGCTGCTGTCTATCCCGCTTGGCTGGTTGACCATCCATGCGATGGCCGCACTTCACTACGCGCATATCTACTGGTTGGATGGCGATGCGATGGATGGCGACACAAAAAAGAAAATTCCGGTCGGCGGCCTCGACTTCCCGGGCGGCAAGCGGCCGGAAGGCTCGGATTTCCTCTATTTCGCCACGGTGATCGGCATGACGGCGCAAACCGCCGACACCAACATCACGACCTCGCAAATGCGCCGTGTCGTGCTTGTGCATTCGATCCTGTCGTTCTTCTTCAACACGGTCATCGTGGCAGCCGCGGTCAACCTCGCCGTCAGCCTCGGCAGTCCGTAATAAATCCGTGATCGGGTGAAACATCGCTTAGGCTGGCGACGTATTGGGAGGAGAAGAGATCTGACGAGGCCGCGGAACCGCTTGGCAGGGAGGCACGGAAAATATGGAATCAGTTGCCAGAGGCGAAGCCAGCACCGGGGCAGATAGCGCTGCTTCGACGGATGCGACGCTGATCTATCGGCAGTCGCGCTGGACGCGGCTGACGCATTGGCTGTGGGCGATCGCGCTGTTCTTCATGCTGCTTTCCGGCCTGCAGATCTTCAACGCCCGCCCGCAGCTCTATATCGGCAAGGAGTCGGGTTTTGGCTACAACAACACCGTCTTCGCCATTGGCGCCGAGAATACGGCGACTGGCCCGCGCGGCTATACCGAAATCTTCGGCAAGCGCTTCGATACCACTGGCGTGCTCGGCTGGTCGGGTCCGGCCGGCCAGGAAACCTCCCGTGCCTTCCCGTCCTGGGCGACGATCCCTTCCTATTACGATCTCGGCACCGCGCGCGTCGTTCATTTCTTCTTTGCCTGGGTGCTGACCACCACGCTGCTGGTCTGGCTGGTCGCCAGCCTGATCAACGGCCATTTGCGCCGCGATCTTGCCCCGCGCCTCGATGATTTCAGGCGGCTGCCGCGAGACATTGTCGAGCACGCCAAGCTCAGGTTCCACCACACGCGCGACTACAACACGCTGCAGAAGATGGCCTATGGCGGCGTGCTGTTCGTGCTGCTGCCGCTGATGATCATCACCGGCCTTGCCATGTCGCCGAGCATGGATTCGGTGCTGCCGTTCCTGAATGATCTGCTCGGCGGCCGACAGACGGCGCGCACCATTCATTTCACGGTGATGCTGCTGCTCGTCGCCTTCTTCATTATCCACATCCTGATGATCCTGGCCGCCGGTCCAATCAACGAGCTGCGCTCCATCATCACCGGGTGGTACCGAACCGACCCGCAGGCGCATGGCGACAATGCGCCAGAGAGGAGTGCCTGACATGGCGAAATTCGAGATCAGCTCCAAGCTACAGATAAGCCGAAGAAAGTTCCTGACCTCGGCCAGCCTCGGCCTTTCCGGCATCATGCTGTCGGGCTGCGACGCCTTCGACAGCCAGCTGGGCGTCGGCGACAGCCTGCGCAGCTTCCTCGAAAGCGCCAATGGCCTGACCTGGCGGGCGCAGCGACTGCTTGCCGGCGCTGACGCGCTGGCGCCGGAGTTCACCGAGGCCGACATTCGCCAGCCACAGCGGCCGAACGGCGTCACCGCACCGGACGACGATTTCTACAAGGGCCTGCTCGCCAGCGATTTCGCCGACTGGCGGCTGGAGGTTTCAGGCCTCGTCGAAAAACCGCTGTCGCTGAGCCGCGAGCAGCTGATGAACATGCCGAGCCGCACCCAGATCACCCGCCACGACTGCGTAGAAGGCTGGAGCTGCATTGCCAAATGGACCGGCACGCCGCTGTCGCTGGTGCTCGACCAGGCAGTGGTCAAGCCGCAGGCGCGCTACGTCATGTTCCACTGCCTCGACACGATCGACCGCAGCTTGGCCGGCGACATCAAATATTACGGCTCGATCGACCTGGTCGATGCCCGCCATCCGCAGACGATCCTTGCCTATGGCCTCAACGGCAAGCCGTTGCCGGTCGAAAACGGCGCGCCGCTGCGCGTCCGCGTCGAGCGCCAGCTCGGCTACAAGATGCCGAAATACCTCTACAAGATCGAGCTGGTCGACGGCTTCGCCAATCTCGGCGGCGGCAGAGGCGGCTATTGGGAGGACAATGGCTACGACTGGTACGGCGGCATCTGACCGAAACCTGACCCAAGCTTCATCTAACTGTCGTCGCCGTCGCTGCGCAGGGCCGGATTCAGGTCAGGATTATCGTCAGGGGTGACAAGCTTGCCCAGCCCGTGCGGTCCCTGGTAGTTGCCGTGGGTATCGAAGTTGGGGTTGCCCTGATTGTCGAATTGCGGCGTCGGATCGATCGATTGGTCGTAACGGCGCGGGCGCGGCTTCGGATAGTAATTATCGGAATGATGGCGATGCGAATTGCCGTTGTCGAGAATGGCGCCTACCACGCCGCCGACGATAATGGCTGCGGCGACGTCGCCAGCAGAGGGATTGCGGTCGGGGCCGGCGACTGCGAATTCGGCCGAGCAACCATTGTCGACCCAGATGCCGCCGCCGTCATAGCCCCAGCTTCTACCGTATACGCAACGCGCCTTCGAAAGCCTGGAGGTCAACTGCACGCCGCGGCGCGTATCGACCCCGCAATAGGAATAGCGGTAATCGGCGCTGGAGCAGACCACGCGTTTTGCCCCCGCAGCCTGCGCTGCCGCCGGCAGCAGCGAAAGCTTCGCCGGATTGCCCAGGATGCAAACCAGGAACATCATCGAACCGGTAACCGTCATCCGTGTCGACATCGCAACTCTCCATCAGGGTCCGCTATCGACAGAATGGCACCTCTGTGTAAATCTGACAACCGGACGGGCTCAGCGAGGTTATATTAATGCGCGCTAAGATGATCGCCACAACTATACTTGCCCTTTCTGCCTGGTTGGCTTTGTCGCTGCTGCCGGCCCGGGCGGACGACAGCCTCAAGCGCATCATCGACCAGAAGGCACTGACGATCGGCGTGGCGCTCAACCCGCCATGGATCCTCAAGAAGGCCGACGGGAAGTTGGCCGGCTATGATGTCGACCTGACCAGTGCGCTGGCGTCTGATCTCGGCGTCGACCTGAAGCTGGTCGAGGTGCCCTGGAACGACCTTAAGACAAGACTGCTCAAGGGTGATTTCGACATGATCGCGGCTGGCTACGCCAGCACGCCGGAACGCGCACGCGAGGTGGTGTTCTCCAACCAGACCGGCACCGCCGATATCCGCATGGTTGCGACGATCGCCAGCCTTGGGAAAAGGCCGGGAAAGGCAGTGGCGGCGCCGGGATACAAGATCGCCGTGCTGTCCAATTCCACCGATGAAGCCGCCGCGAAGGAAGCTTTTCCCAAGGCGACCATCCTGTCTTTCGACAATACCTCAGATGTTTTCGCCGCGATCATCGGCGGCGACGCACAGGCAATGGTCGCGACATCGCCAACGCCCCAAATGGCCGCCAGGCTCTATGACGCGAAGTTGACAATGGTGGGCGGCCCGCTGTTGCGGACGCCGGAGGCGTTTGCGATGCGCCCGGACGATGTGCGCCTCATCCAATACGTCAACAACTGGATCGGCGCGCGCACCGCCGACGGCACCATAGGCGGCGTGCGCCGCTACTGGTTCGGCAGCTTCAAATGGATGTCGCGGTTCGACACCAGCGCCAAGCCGGAGCCCGCCAAACAATAGCGTCGCGCGACTGCTTATGCGACCTTGTCGATCAGCGACCGTATTTCAGCGACAGTGGCGCGCTCGCTCCATGATCGTCGGATTCAGCTGTTTCACGGCCGCAAAATTCGCTTTGGTCCCCTTGGCCGGCATGTGCTAGCGTTGCCAGATGAAAAGTCGTTCCCCCAAATTAGATCGCTCGCCAAAGAGCGGACACTATGTCCTGACGAGCAGTCGAGGCGCCAAAATCAGCGCCGTCGAAGGTATGAAGCTAAGTCCACGCATGGGGCATATCCTTGAGCAAAGCTCGCAGCGTGGGCTGAGCGGTGATGAGCGACGCAAGCTCATCAAAGAACAGGCGCGCAAGAAGTAGCGGACCTTGGTCTATGCCGCAGAATCCGATCCTCTGTGCTATCCGGGCACGACCGTCCTTCGCAACCTCCTCGACATTCATGATCAGTCCGAGCTCGACGAGTTTGAGCTCGCTCTGTTTCTGACCCGGGCCGATGAGGCTTTTCCAGCTGGTGATCTGGATTATCCGCACTATCTGGCACTGCATCGTCACCTGTTTCAGGACGTCTATGCGTGGGCCGGTGAACCGCGCACCATCCGCATCGGCAAGGGCGGTAACTGGTTTTGCTACCCCGAGTACATCGATGCCGAGATGCAGCGGGTTTTCGGAGAACTCTCAGCCGCCGGCCATTATTCCAGCACATCAGCCGAGGTCTTTGCAGCTGGCGCAGCGCACGTTCTCGCTGAGATCAATGCGATACACCCCTTCCGAGAAGGCAACGGCCGCACTCAGCTGGCGTTTCTGGCGATATTAGCCGATAACGCCGGCCATGGTTTCGACGATGACGAGCTGGATCGCGATCGTGTAATGAAGGCCATGATCTCAAGCTTTTCCGGCGACGAAGCCCCACTCACGCGCCTGATTCAGGACATTGTCGCTTAAGGGCTGCCTACCGATCCTGGCTGATGTTGCCTGTCCTCGGAAAGGTTAATGCGCTGCCGTCGGCTGTAATCAGTCGCTAGAGATGCGCTTGAGCCTGTCCAGTTAATTGGCTGCCTGTCCGTTCGCATCGCTTCAGGGTTGGCAGTGACGCTCGGTTGCTCGTGAAAGGCTCACGCAACCTTGTCGATCAGCGGCTTCAGCGCCGGGTGGATTTCCGGCGAGGCGTGCTTGATCAGCGTCAGCAGCGCGCGCTCGTTCTCATGCAGCGGCCGGTCGCCGATGTGTTCGGCGAGCCACTTCGCTTCGCCGGCGTCGACCGTCTCGGCGCGGCGGGCCAGTGCCTCGGCTGCCTTGTTCCTCGATTCCCATTCGGCCTCGACGTCGCCCGGTGAGAGATAGGCTTCCATGATGCCGGACAGGCCGCCCGATACCATGCGGCTGAAGAACCCGCCGATCTCCGGATCGGCCTGCTCGAAGAACGAATCCCGGCGCAGCGCCACGTCGCGCACCGGCGGTTCGTAGCCGGCCGAACACATGACGAAATTGGCGATCGCCTTGACGAACAGATCGTTCCAGGACGGATCGTTGTCGCCCGCCGCTGTCCGCTCGTTGATCTCGAACAGCACCTCGGCCTCGGCGCGGCTGATGGCGATGTTGCCATCGCCGCCGTAGGCGTAAAGGATGCGGCGCAACAGCTCGACCTCAGCCTTGGCAATCGACCCAGGGATAAGCCTGCCGCCGGTCATCAGCGGCCCCTTGCCGTCCACGACCGCATGAGCGACCTGCTCCAACGCATAGCTGGAAAGCGTGCTCGGCGATGATTTGGCAACTTCCAGCACATGCACCAGCAGCTCGAGTTCGGTCTGGCTGTCGACCATGCCGTCGCGCGAAATCGTCCGGATCAGCCAGTCGGCATTGTCTTGCGAAACATAGCCCGCCGGCTTTTCCTGGTGGACGATGAAATCGGTGACGGCCTCGACGAAAAACTCAAGCCATTCTGCGCATTTGTCCCTCGCCGTTGCATCCAGCGCAAACAGCGCCTCGGCCTCGCCGCGCGTTACCACGCCGTCGCCGAACACTTCGCCGCGCAGCATGACCACGTCTTCCGCCGTGATCCGATTTTTCGAGGTCAGCCCGGCCACCGGCGCGCTCATGATCAATTCGCCCATTTTGTTCCCCGCCCGCCGCCGGTAATTGCCGGCCCTTATGCGGTATATCGGCAAGGTCTTGAGAAACCGGCAAGCGGCGTGGTTAGCGAAGGCTTGCCTGTAAAGAAGGCCCGCAGAAGACCTGGCAGTAAAAATGTCGCCGGCAGGTGACAAGGTGTCGTCCACGGGCTATGGATGACGAGTCGAGGGCTCCTGACCGAGTCCTACCTGTTTGTGGGAGAGAGCAGCGAGAGCTGCCGCCGAAGGGGAAATCGCCCGAAATCTCTCAGGCAAAAGAACCGTAGACGGGAAAGACACTCTGGAAAGTCGGGGCTTGCCCCCGCGCCGAAGGTGTAAGCGCTGCCGACAGAGTTACGGGGCGCGAGTCTCTCAGGCTTCAGACAGAGGGGCACGGACTGGTCGCCATTCGCGGCCGCTTGCGTGCGACTCTGGAGATGACATGACGGGCGACGACACCAAACACCTCCCCCTTGAAGATCTGCACATGGCAGCCGGTGCGCGCTTCGGCGCCTTCGCCGGCTGGTCGATGCCGCTGACCTACCCGGCCGGCGTGATGAAGGAGCACCTGCACAGCCGCGAGCATGCCGGCCTGTTCGACATCTCGCACATGAAGCTGTTCGAAATCAGCGGCCCGGGCGCAGCAGCGCTTCTGAACCGCGCCTGCCCGTTCGATGCCGGCGCACTTGAGGTTTCCCAGTCCAAATACACGTTCTTCCTCAATGAGGCGGCCGGCATTCTGGACGATCTGATCGTCACCAGGCTCGGCGCCGAGCGCTTCATGATGGTCGCCAATGCCGGCAACGCCGCCGCCGACGAAAAGCATCTGCGCGCACTGGCCAAAAATTTCGATGCAGAGGGCGATTTCGATGTAAAAGTGGATGCGCTCGACCGCGTCTTCCTGGCCATACAGGGCCCCGAGGCGTGGGCTGCCCTTTCCCGCGCCGGCATCGAGACCGGTTCGCTGGTGTTCATGCACGGCATCGAGCCGCGCGAAAAATGGTTCATGAGCCGGTCCGGCTATACCGGCGAAGACGGCTTCGAGATCGGCCTGCCGGAAGCGGATGCAAGAAACCTCGTCGCCAGGCTGCTCGAGGACGAGCGGGTGATGTGGGTCGGCCTTGCCGCCCGCGACAGCCTGCGGCTCGAAGCCGGACTGTGCCTGCACGGGCTGGACATCACGCCGGAGATCGATCCGGCCAGCGCCGGGCTGATGTGGGCCATCCCCAAGGAGGTTCGCGCCTCTGGCGCCTTCATCGGCGCCGATGCGCTGCGCGCCATCCTGGAGCGTGGTCCGGCGCAAAAACGCGTCGGCCTGAAGCCGGAAGGCCGCCAGCCGGTGCGCGCCGGTGCTGCCCTTTTCGATGCTGACGGCAACCCTGCCGGCCATGTCACCTCAGGCGGCTTCGGCCCCTCGGCCGGTCATCCGGTCGCCATGGGCTACGTCCAGACGCCGCTTGCCAAATCCGGCGCAAAACTGTTCGCCGATGTCCGCGGGACGAAAATCCCGGTCGACATCCACCCCTTGCCCTTCACGCCCCATCGCTACCGCAAAGGATGATTTCAATGGCAAAGACCTATTTCACCGAAGATCACGAATGGCTGCGCGTCGAGGGCGGCATCGCCACGGTCGGCATCACTGACTACGCGCAGCAGCAGCTCGGCGACCTCGTCTTCGTCGAACTGCCGGAACTGGGCAGAAAACTGGCCAAGGGCGACACCGCCGTGGTGGTCGAATCGGTCAAGGCCGCATCGGATGTCTACGCGCCGGTCGACGGCGAGATCACCGAGGCCAACACCTCGCTGTCATCGGATCCTTCGCTCGTCAATTCGGCGGCAACCGGCGACGGCTGGTTGTGGAAGATGAAGCTGGCCAATGTGCGCCAACTCGACGGACTCCTCGATGAAGCCGCTTACAAAGCCCATATTGGTTGATAGCAGGACCAGGAAGATGACCGCAGCACCCTACCCCTTCTCGGCTCGCCATATCGGCCCGGGCCTCCATGACGTCAGAGCCATGCTGGCGACGATCGGCGTTCCTTCGGTCGAGACCCTGATCAGCCAGGCAGTGCCGAAGTCGATCCGGCTCGACCGGCCGCTGGCCCTGCCCGCGCCCGCAAGCGAAGCGGAAGCGCTGGCCGAGCTCGCGGCGACGATGGCAAAGAACACGGTGCAGAAGAGCTTCATCGGTGCCGGGTATCATGGCGTCCACGTGCCGCCGGTGATCCAGCGCAACCTGTTCGAGAACCCGGCCTGGTATACGGCTTACACGCCTTACCAAGCCGAGATCAGTCAGGGCCGGCTGGAGATGCTGTTCAACTTCCAGACACTGGTGACGGAACTGACCGGCCTGCCGGTGGCATCGGCCTCGCTGCTCGACGAGGCGACGGCGGTGGCCGAAGCGGTTGGCATCGCGCTGCGCCATCATCGCGACAAGCGCACCAAGGTGGCACTGGCCGGCACGCCGCACCCGCAGACGCTGGACGTCGTGCGCACGCGCGCCGAGCCGCTTGGCATCGAGGTCGACGGCGAGGTGATCGACGACAACACCGCCGCCCTGTTGGTCTCCTGGCCCGATACGTTCGGCGTCTACGGCAATCACAAGGCAGCAATCGACAAGGCCCGCGCGGCCGGCGCGCTGGTCGTCTTCATCGCCGACCCGCTTGGCCTGACGCTGACCGATGCGCCGGCCAGGCTTGGCGCCGACATCGCCGTGGGCCCGATGCAACGTTTTGGCGTGCCGATGGGCTTTGGCGGGCCGCACGCCGCCTATTGCGCCGTCTCCGACAGGCTGACGCGGCTGATGCCCGGCCGGCTCGTTGGCCAGTCGACGGATAGCAAGGGCCGTCCTGGTTATCGCCTCGCTTTGCAGACACGCGAACAGCATATCCGCCGCGACAAGGCGACGTCCAACATCTGCACCGCGCAGGCGCTGCTCGCCAACATGGCGACGGCCTATGCGATCTGGCATGGCCCTGCCGGGCTGCAGGCGATTGCCGGCCGCGTCCACACGCTGGCCAACCGCCTGGCTGCCGGCCTCAAGGCAGCGGGCGTTTCGGTGCTCGGCGACAGCCGCTTCGACACTGTGACCGTGGAAGTGAAGGGCAGAGCCGGCGCGATTGCCGCCGCCGCAGAAAAGACCAGCCGGCTGCTGCGCGTCATCGACGCCGACCATGTCGGCATCAGCTTCGACGAGACCTCCACTGAAGCCGATCTGGAGGCAATCGCAGCACTTTTCGGCGCTAAGGCCGTCGTTGTCGCCGGCAGTTCCATGCCCGGAAAAACGCGCGGCAAGGAGTTCCTCACCCAGCCCGTCTTCCGCGAAAACCACTCGGAAACCGACATGATGCGCTTCCTGCGCCGGCTGGCCGACAAGGACCTGGCGCTTGACCGCGCTATGATCCCGCTCGGCTCCTGCACCATGAAGCTCAACGCCGCCGCCGAAATGATGCCGGTGAGCTGGCCTGATGTCGCCAACCTGCATCCCTTCGCGCCGGCAAACCATTCGACAGGCTATCGCGCCATGATCGACGAGCTGGAAGGCTGGCTGGCCGAGATCACCGGCTTCGACGCGGTGACCCTGCAGCCCAATGCCGGCAGCCAGGGCGAATATGCCGGGCTGCTCGCCATTCGCGGCTATCATCTGTCGCGCGGCGAAGGCCATCGCACCGTCTGCCTGATCCCGTCCTCGGCGCATGGCACCAATCCGGCAAGTGCTGCCATGGCCGGCATGAGCGTCGTCGTCGTGCGCTGCACCGAGGACGGCAATATCGACATGGTCGACCTGCAGGCCAAGGCGGCCGAGCATGCGCACAACCTTGCGGCGCTGATGTTCACCTATCCTTCGACGCATGGCGTATTCGAGGAGGGCGCGCGCGACCTTTGTGCCCTCGTCCACAGCCATGGCGGCCAGGTCTATTTCGACGGCGCCAATCTCAACGCGCTGGTCGGCCTCGCCCGTCCCGGCGATATCGGCGCCGATGTCTGCCACATGAACCTGCACAAGACCTTCTGCATCCCGCATGGCGGCGGCGGCCCCGGCGTCGGCCCGATCGGCGTCAAGGCGCATCTGAAGCCATATCTGCCCGGCCACGTCACCGAAGGCTCGGCCCATGCCGTGGCGGCGGCACCGTTCGGCAGTGCCTCCATCCTGCCGATCACCTGGATGTATATCCGCATGATGGGCGCTTCCGGCCTGAAGCAGGCGACCGAGACGGCGATCATCTCCGCCAACTATGTGGCGACGCGGCTTGGCGAGCATTTCCCACTGCTTTACAAAGGGCGCAACGGACGCGTCGCGCATGAATGCATCCTCGACACCCGCGTGCTCAAGGACAGCGCCGGCATCAGCGTCGACGATATCGCCAAGCGGCTGATCGACTATGGCTTCCACGCGCCGACCATGTCGTTCCCGGTGGCCGGCACGCTGATGGTCGAGCCGACCGAGTCCGAGCCCAAGCGCGAGCTGGATCGTTTCTGCGAGGCGATGATCGCCATAGCCGGCGAGGCAGCCAAGGTGGCGAAGGGCGAATGGCCGTTGGGCGACAATCCTCTGGTCAACGCGCCGCACACCGCCGCCGAGGCATTGGCCGGCCAGTGGACCCATCCCTATTCGCGTCTGGAGGCAGCCTATCCAGCCGGCGATGCCGACACCGCAGCAAAGTACTGGCCGCCGGTGTCACGCATCGACAATGTCGCCGGCGACCGCAACCTTGTCTGCTCCTGCCCGCCGCTGTCGGAATATCTGGGTGCGGCGGAATAGATCATGATCCCGAAAAGTGGAATCCGGTTTTCGGACAAGATCATGGGTCTAACAAGAAGATAGAAACCTCAATCAGGCAGAACGCAAGGCCGGCCCGTCGGCCTTGCTCGCCCGGTCCCGGACGACGACGCGATTTCGCCCGGCGCGCTTTGCCGCATAGAGTGCTGCGTCGGCTTCGGCCAGCACATCGTCGAGACCGGTGCCGTTTGTTCCGCCAAAGCCGATGCCGCCGCTGACTGTGCTTCGCAACGGACCGAGTTGGGTGGCCACGACTTCCGTGCCGAAGGCGACGCTGATCTTGCTCGCAATGTCATAGGCCTTCTCTTCCGTCATCCGCGACATGACGAGCACGAATTCCTCGCCGCCCAACCGGAAGGCGTCGACGCCGGTCCGGGCGTATTTCCTGATGACGGCGGCAAAGCGGCACAGAACCTGGTCGCCGACCGGGTGACCGAATACGTCGTTCGTCCTCTTGAAATGGTCAAGGTCGAACATGGCAACGGACATGAACGGACCGAAGACCCGCTCGCCGTAGAGTGCCGTCAACGCCCGCCGATTCATCAGCCCGGTCAATGGATCGGTCATCGTCTCGGCCTTCAGTTCGATCTGCGCCTGCAAATGGTGCAGGGAGAGCGTCAATGCGCCGAGCCCGGTCATGCAGGCGACGGCCACGACGGAATTCACCCGCTCGGCCCAATTGTCCGGTGCTACACCGAGCACCCATTGGCCCGTGACCAGCAGGACCGCGCCGCAAAGTCCGAACGACAGGGCACAGACGCCGCTCAGGAACGAGACGACCAGCAATATCCGGCGATCGTGACCACCCTCAATCCAGAACATCGCCCCGATGAGCGAGAGCAGCGCCGTTACCGTCGCGTAGGTGACAATAAAGCCGACACCATCAAACCCGAGATACGTCGCGCCCGCGCAAACGGCCATCGCAACCAAGGTCGGCAAGATGGCTCGCCTGTAGTCGCCTATGCCGAGGTATTGCATGGCCGACAGGCAGATGATCAGGAAGCCGAGGCTGAGAAGCACAAGCACGATCTGGCAAAGCCAGGCGCTTGGATCCCTGGTGTAATGCCAGAACAACACGACATGTGCGACCAGCACGAGAATGCCGCAGGCCACCGTCAGCACAAAGCGTGCCTTTGGCGCGCTGAACCAGATCGCAAACATGGTGATGCTAAGGCACGTGCCCGACAGCGCCGCCGCGAGCAGGAGCGAACTGTAATCCAACATGCTTAAGCGACAGCCTCTTGAGGGTTTCGCTGCATTATAGGTCAGCGACAGTCCGCAAATACCGTTTTTTCAGCCAATCTTGCGGCGTAACCTTCGGACAGGGTTTACAAAGCGTCGATGCTCCACCCTCGACCCCATTTCCGCCGCTTGGTTGTCGAATGGTTTTGCAGTAAGAAGCCCTATCCTCGAACGTAACAGGAACCTCCGTCGCCTGCCCGCCAAAAGCGTGGCAGTATCGGGTGGTGATTCGCAGCATCGGAATCCAGGACCGGCATGGACGACAATAACGATCTTTTCGCCAAATTCGACAAGCAGCCGCAACCGGCTCGCGCCGCCGCGCGCCCGGCCGACCCGCTCGTGCAGGCGGCGAAGCGGCCGGCGGCCCGCGACGCCAGCGAGAGCTATAGTGCCGCCGACATCGAAGTGCTGGAGGGCCTGGAGCCGGTGCGCCGCCGCCCGGGCATGTACATTGGCGGCACCGACGACAAGGCGATGCACCATCTGTTCGCCGAGGTCATCGACAATTCGATGGACGAGGCGGTCGCCGGCCATGCGACCTTCATCGATGTCGAGCTTTCCGCCGACGGATACCTGTCCGTCACCGACAACGGCCGCGGCATTCCGGTCGATCCGCACCCGAAATTCAAGAAGCCGGCGCTCGAACTCATCATGACGACGCTACATTCAGGCGGCAAGTTCGACAGCAAGGTTTACGAGACGTCCGGCGGCCTGCACGGTGTCGGCGTTTCCGTGGTCAACGCGCTGTCCGACCATCTCGAGGTCGAGGTGGCGCTGGGAAGGAAACTTTATCGGCAAAAGTTCTCGCGCGGCATTCCTGTGACCGGCCTGGAGCAGCTCGGCGAGGTGCACAACCGCCGCGGCACGAAGATCCGCTTCCATCCAGACGAGCAGATTTTCGGCAAGGGCGCTGCTTTCGAGCCGACGCGGCTCTACCGCATGGCGCGGTCAAAGGCTTATCTGTTCGGCGGTGTCGAAATCCGCTGGACCTGCGACCCGTCGCTGATCAGGGAAAAGGATACGACGCCGGCCAAGGCAGAATTCCATTTTCCGGGCGGCCTCAAGGATTATCTGAAAGCCTCGCTCGGCGATGAATTCCAGGTGACCCGTGAAATGTTTGCCGGTAAGAGCGAGAAGCAGGGTGGCCACGGTTCGCTCGAATGGGCGGTAACCTGGTTCGGCGGCGACGGTTTTATCAATTCCTATTGCAACACCATTCCGACCGCCGAAGGCGGCACGCATGAGGCCGGCTTCCGCAACGTCCTGACGCGCGGCTTGCGCGCTTATGCCGACCTGGTCGGCAACAAGCGCGCCTCGATCGTCACTTCCGAGGATGTGATGATCTCGGCGGCGGGCATGCTGTCGGTGTTCATCCGCGAACCGGAATTCGTCGGCCAGACCAAGGACAGGCTGGCGACGATCGAGGCGATCCGCATCGTCGAAAGCGCCATCCGCGACCCGTTCGACCACTGGCTGGCCGACAATCCGCAGGAGGCTTCGAAACTGCTCGAATGGGTGATCGCGCGCGCCGACGAGCGGGTGCGCCGCCGCCAGGAAAAGGAAGTGTCGCGCAAGAGTGCGGTGCGCAAGCTGCGCCTGCCCGGCAAGCTCGCCGACTGCACGCAGAATGCCGCCGCCGGTGCCGAGTTGTTCATCGTCGAGGGCGATTCGGCCGGCGGTTCGGCAAAGCAGGCGCGCGACCGCGCCAGCCAGGCGGTGCTGCCCCTGCGCGGCAAGATCCTCAACGTCGCCAGCGCCGGCAACGACAAGCTTGCCGCCAACCAGCAGATATCCGACCTCATCCAGGCGCTTGGTTGCGGCACGCGCTCGAGATATCGCGACGAGGACCTGCGTTACGACCGGGTCATCATCATGACCGATGCCGACGTCGACGGCGCCCATATCGCCTCGTTGCTGATCACCTTTTTCTACCAGGAGATGCCGAGCCTGGTCCGCGGCGGCCATCTCTATCTGGCGGTGCCGCCGCTTTATTCGATCCGGCAAGGCGGCAAGGTCGCCTATGCCCGCAACGATGCGCACAAGGACGAACTCCTGCGCACCGAATTCACCGGGCGCGGCAAGGTCGAAATCGGCCGCTTCAAGGGGCTGGGCGAAATGATGGCTGCCCAGCTCAAGGAAACCACCATGGACCCGAAAAAGCGCACGCTGCTCAGGGTCGACGTTATCGATGCCGAGGCGGCGACCAAGGATGCGGTCGACGCATTGATGGGGACCAAGCCCGAGGCCCGTTTCCGCTTCATCCAGGAACGCGCGGAATTCGCCGAGACGGAAGTGCTGGATATCTGAGCTCCCGCCGCTAGCTTGGCCTTCTGAGCTGGAGACGAGCACTTGACCTGGGCGCGGCTGAAGGACGATATCGGCACGCGGATCGCTGGCCTGACGCGGCCGACGCGTTCGGACTGGATCTTTGCCCTGCGCACCGTTTCGGCCGGCCTCATCGCGATATTGGCCGCCTATGCGCTGAAGCTCGACCACCCGCAATGGGCGATGATGACGGTGTTCATCGTCGCACAGCCGGTCGCCGGCATGGTGCTGGCGAAGGGGTTTTATCGTCTCCTCGGCACGTTTGCCGGCGCGCTGGCGGCGATCGGCATTACCACTGTTTTCGATGCTAACCCCTGGTTGCTGGTTGCAGTTCTTGCCGTCTGGATCGGCATCTGCTCGCTGGTCTCGTCGCTGCTACGCAATCCGGAAGCCTATGGCGCGGCGCTTGCCGGCTACACCGCGATGATCATCGGCCTGCCGGCTTTCGGCCAGCCGCACCTCGTCATCGATCTCGCCGTGGCGCGCTGCGCGGAAATCGTGCTTGGTATCGTCTGCGCTGCGCTGACCAGCCGGCTGATCCTGCCGAAACTGGCCGCCGACGCCATCATCTCAAGACTGAAACGCAGCATTCTCGACCTGGCGGCCTATGCGGACGGCGCTTTTTCCGGCGGCGATGCGGAAAAGCTTGCCGGGCTGCACCGCAAGCTGATCGGCGACGTCCAGACGCTCGGCGAGATGCGCACCTACGCAAGGCTGGAGGGGCCGAGCCTCGCCACCCGCGCCTATCCGGTCCGGCGTACCATCGGCCAGCTTCTGTCGGCCCTGTCGGCGGCGCGTGCGCTGCATGCCCATGCCGCTCCGAAGAATGCAGCCCTCATCCCCGTTCGCGCCGAGTTGCAGGCCGTTGTCGGCGAACTGGTAGCCAAGCCGGGCGCGCTGGACGATACGGCGCCCTGGGTGGCGCGGCTCGACGCAATCGCCGGCAAGGCACGGCAGATGCCTGGCATCGCGGCCGGGCAAGACATTGACTGGGCTGGCACTGTCACCCGCCTAACTATTGCCGCCGACTTCGCCGAGGCCATGCAGCAAGTGCTGCGCGGCCTGGATGCACTCCGCTCTCCCTCGTCTCGTGCCAGTCGCGAACGGCGGCAGCCAGCGCTGGTGGTGCACCGCGATTATCGTGCGGCATCGCGCAATGCCGTGCGCGCAGCAATCGCCACGCTTCTGGTCGCCGGCTTCTGGCTGGCGACGAAATGGTCGGACGCGACGGGCACGGTCATTCTGGTCGCCGTCGTCTCCAGCCTGTTCGCGGCTCGCCCCGATCCGATCCGGTCGGCATGGAACTTCTTCGAGGGCACGTTGCTCGCCCTGCCGTTCGCGTTTGTGGTCGGGCAGATAGCACTTCCAGCGCTGCCGGGCTTTGGCTGGTTCGCGGTTTTCGTCGTCCCGATCCTGATGCCAGCGGCACTGGGCATGGCCAATCCGCGTTACGTCGGCGTGGCAACGGCCTTTGCGATCAATTTCCTCGCCTTCCTCAGCCCACATCAGGTCATGACCTACGATCCGGAGCCGTTCCTCGCCAATTCGGCAGCGGTCCTTGTCGGCATTCTTCTGGCGATCGGCGTCTTCGCCGTCGTGCTGCCCGCCGACCCTTGGGTTACAGTCAACCGCATCCTGCAAACCATGCGCGAAGATCTTGCCCGCCTTTGCCTGCACGACCGCCTGCCGCGGCGATCGGCCTTCGAAAGCCTTGCCTACGACCGGATCAACCAGTTGATGCCACTGCTGCAGAACGCCGGCAAGAAAGGCGACGCGGTTCTCGGCGGCGGCATAGCTGCGGTTACCGTCGGCCTCGAAATCCTACGGCTGCGCAACGCGCAACAGAGTTCCGCGATCCCACCTGAAACAGCACTTTCCATCGCCAATTTCCTGCGCGGTCTGGCACGCGAGCTGCTGTTCAGGCGGCCCGGCGAGCCGCAGACGGCGACCGTCGCCGTCGCCAGGCAATATGCAGCTGGCATCGCGGAGCGAAGCGAAGCAGCCGAAATGCTGCAGATCGCCGCCTCGCTGCGCATCATTGCCGCCGCGATCGAGGATTTTCCGGATTTTTTCGCGAAGGACCGGGTTTAAGCAGCGGCGATCGCCAGCGCGTGCCCGCGTGCGTTCTCGCGCAGCGCGTCGAGATGGATCGATTTGACCAGCCCGGCGAGATCGCCTTCTGCGGACTGTCCGCCCAATTCCTTCAGCATCAGCCAACTGACTTCCTGGACGCCGGCGAGGCGTTTGCCGTTGGCGACCTCGCGCCAGACCTTCAGCGCGCGCAGAATGATGGCGTGGGTGGCGGCGGCAAGCCCGGCGCTGCGGAACAGTGCCTGCAGAGCCACGTCATGGCCGCCGGCCAGCAGTGCTCTCACCCGTTGTTCGGACTGTTGGCTGAGCGCGACCAGCGCCGAACCAAAGAAGTCGACCTTGCCGTGCGCAATGGTGCGGACGACGAAGCTTGCGGTCAGGTCGCCGCGCAGGCGCAGATGTTCGACAAGTGCGGTATGTTCCTCTGTCCGCGTGCCTTCGATCAGCGTCAGCGAAGCCTTGATGCAAGCATCGCGCGTGACGCGCTCGGCCCTGGCGGCGCCCATCAGCGCCAGCACCAGCGGCGACCCCTTGAGCATCTCCCCGAGCTTGACCAGCAGCATATGCCGGCAATCGGCGGGCAGCCGGGTGTCGGCGATCAGCGCCTCGCGCACCAGAGGCAGATGGCCGTGCCGCTCGGCCATGCGGCGAAAGCTGACGGATGCGATATCGGCGCCGCTGTTGGCGAGCAGCGTGGTGCAAGCCTCCGGCTCACCGATCTCGGCGATCGCCGCCGCAACCGACATCGAGACACGCGGCCGGTCGGCGATCACCTTCTGCGTCGCTTTCTGGCCGCCGGCAACCCGATCAATCAGGTCGGCATCGGTAAGCAGCGGCGAGCGCGCCAGTACCAAAGCGGCCACCTCGGGCTGGTCCGACGCCAGCGCGCTGACAATCTGCGGCGGCGCGTGGTGGCTCATGGAAAGCGCGTCGGCGATTGCCAGTCGCACCTTCGACGATGCGTCGTCGAGCAGCAGCGTCAGCGCCGCCTCCGCAGCGCAGCGGTCCTCGAAAGGCAGGTCCGAGTCGACATAGGCGCGAGCCAGCGCGGTTGCCGCCGCAGCACGCTCCGACACCTTCGCCGTATGGATCCATTTCAGGAAATGCGAAACGACCATGTCGCCTGCTTACGCCCCTTGCCAGAACGCTTCTGACCCTGGTGGAGACCGTAGGCACAAATGGTTTACGAACGGTTCACCATGTTCGTTAACTGGCTTGCGAGCGCTATATGCAACGCCTATCAACCCTGAAGCAGCGGAGGAGATCGACCATGGCCGGGCTTTATCTTGAGGAGTTCGCTGTCGGCCAAGTGTTCACGCACACGCTGCGCAAAACCGTGACCGAAAGCGACAACATGTTGTTTTCGGTGATGACGTTGAACCCGCAGCCGCTGCACATCGACTTCGACTTCGCGGCGAAGAGCGAATGGGGCAAGCCGCTGGTCAATTCGCTGTTCACACTGGGCCTGATGATTGGCATTTCAGTCAACGACATCACCGTCGGCACCACCATCGCCAATCTCGGCATGAAGGAGACGGTGTTTCCACATCCCGTCTTCCATGGCGACACCATTCGCGTCGAGACCACGGTGGTTTCGGTGCGTGAATCCAGGTCGAAGCCGGACCGCGGCATCGTCGAGTTCGAGCACCGCGCCTATAACCAGAACGATGTGCTGGTTGCCAAATGCACGAGGCAAGCCATGATGATGAAAAAGGCATAGCCGATGCGTTCTCTGCTCTTCGTTCCCGGCGATTCGGAAAAGAAGCTGGAGAAGGGCTTTGGCGTAGGCGCCGACGTGGTCATCGTCGACCTCGAGGATTCGATTGCCGAGCAGAACAAAGGTCTGGCACGCGACACAGCGGCGCGTTTCATCGCCGCGCACAGGCACCGGACCAGCTCCGCGATCTATGTTCGCGTCAACGATCTTTCGACCGGACTGACCGACGACGATCTGGCGGCGCTCGTGCCGGTGAAACCAGACGGCATCATGCTGCCTAAGTCGAACAGCGGACTGGATGTCCAGCATCTCTCGGCCAAGCTCAGGGTGCACGAAGCCGAAAGCGGCCTGCCGGATGGCGCGATAAGGATCCTGCCGATCATCACCGAAACCGCAGCCGGCGTAATGGCCGCTGCAACCTACGCCAAGGCAAGCGCGCGGCTTGTCGGCGTCACTTGGGGGGCGGAAGATCTGTCGGCGGCAATCGGCGCACGCGCGACGCGCGACGGGAACGGCCGCTACACGGATGTGTTCCGCCTCGCCCGCACCATGACCATGCTTGCCGCAAGTGCCGCGGAAGTCGCGGCAATCGACACCGTCTTTCCGGATTTTCGCGACATGGCCGGCTTCGAGGCCGAATGCGCCGAGGCCGAGCGCGACGGTTTCACCGGCAAGATGGCGATCCATCCGGCGCAGGTGCCGGTCATCAACGCCGCCTTCACGCCTTCGGCGCAAGCGGTGAAAAGCGCCCTGGCGATCGTCGAGGCGTTCGAGGCGGCAGGAAATCCAGGCGTCGTCGGCATCGACGGCAAGATGTACGATCGGCCGCATCTCAAGCTCGCAGAGCGGCTCCTGGCGCGAGCCAAGGCATCGGAGCTTGATCCTTAGGGGTCTGTTCCGCGCCGGAATTATCCCACCCACGGCCCTGAATAGTCGGCATAGAGCTTTGCCGGATCGGGCCGCGGTCGTTCCGGCGCTGGCCCCCGGTAGGAGCCGATATGGACGAAGCCGACGACCCGCTCATGCGGCGCCAGGCCGAGGATCGCCCTGCCCTCCGGCACGTCGGAATACCAGTTGCTGATCATGTTGGTGCCGTAGCCCAGCGCATTGGCGGCAAGCATCAGGTTCATCGCCGCCATGCCGCCGGACAGGAACATCTCCCATTGCGGGATCTTTGGGTTTTCCCTGGGGATAGAAATCACGCCGATGACCAGCGGCGCGCGCGAAAAGCGCGCCAGTTCCTGGTTGCGCCGGCCTTCCGGCAGCGGCCCTTCGCGCTGTTCGGCAAGTTCTGCCAGCTTCTTGCCGATCTCGATGCGGGCCTCGCCGCGATAAAGGATGAAACGCCAAGGCTCCAGCCGGCCATGGTCCGGCACCCGTGAGGCGGCGGCGATCATCGTCGCGATCTCCGCATCGCCCGGTGCCGGTTCTTTCAAATCCGGGATCGGCGCGGAATTTCGGGTCAGCAGAAGATCGATGATCGGCGACGCCATGGGCGCAAGTCTCCTGGAATTTGAGCTGAAGCGCACCATCGGGACATCGGGCGGCTTGGCCATTGGCGCGGCGCGCCGGACAAAGAGCCCTGTAGCAGAAGCCGACCGGACTCTTAAGCCTTGAAATTGCCACCGCCTTGGGCTTCAACGCAAGGCATGTTTGAGGGGACATTGCGTCTTTTCCTGATATGGCTCGCTGCCGCACTGTTGATAGTGCCGGTTTCGCTTGCCGTCGCCCAGGATGTAGACGGCCTCGGCGAGCTGAAGCTTCCCGGAATTTCGGGCTATGCGCCTCCGAAAAGCGAGACATCGCTGGCATTGGGCAGCAGCGGGGCGATCACGCTGTCGGCGCAATTGACCGACAAGGGCGCCGACATCACGCGCGGCATAGTCTGGCGCGTCTTCAAACCCGAATCGGCCAGCGACGGCAAGCTGACGATGGTCGCCTCCTCTCATGGCGGCACCGCCATATTCCAGCTCGAGCCGGGTTCGTATCTGGTCCACGCCTCCTACGGGCGGGCCGGCGCCACCAAGCGCATCACCGTCGGCAAGGAAGCCAAGCGCGAGAGTCTCGTGCTCGATGCCGGTGGCCTCAAGCTCGATGCAGTGCTGTCCGGCGGGGTACGCATACCGCCGAAGAAGCTGCGCTTCTCGATCTATGAGAGCCACGCCGCGGCCGATGGCGATCGCGCCCTGATCATACCCGATGTCGAGCCGAACAGCGTCGTGCGGCTCAATGCCGGCACTTACCACGTCGTGTCGACCTATGGCGCGGTGAACGCGGTCATCCGCTCCGACATCCGCGTCGAGGCCGGCAAGCTGACCGAAGCGACCGTCGAGCACCGTGCCGCCGAGATGACCATGAAGCTGGTGCGCGAACCAGGCGGCGAGGCGATCGCCGACACCTCCTGGTCCCTGCTCAACGAATCCGGCGATCCGATCAAGGAAACCGTCGGCGCCTTTGCCTCGATGGTGCTGGCCGAGGGCGACTACACCATCATCGCCAAGAACCGCGATCGCATCTACCAGAAGGATTTTACGGTGGTGGCTGGGCACAACCAGGATATCGAGGTTCTGGCCACCGAGGCTTCGGCCATCGATTCCGAGGAAGGCGCCGACTGAGACGCGCCCCTCTAAGCTGCTTTGTGCATGGGTCGCGCCAGCGCGTCGCCGACGCGCACGTCGATCGATCTGCCAGATAGGCGCGCGGCGTGACAGGCATATAAAATATAAAAAATGGCGGTGGATCGCTCCACCGCCATTCGTTGCTGGTCGACTGGTTCAGGCCGCGCGGCGCTTGCGGTCGGGTGTCACCGCCTCGTCGGCAAGCAGCTTCACGGCGGCTGCGAGGCCGAGTGATTCCTGGTCACGCGACCCGAGACGACGGATATTGACCGTTTCTTCCTCGGCCTCGCGCTTGCCGCAGACGAGGATGACCGGCACCTTGGCCAGCGAATGCTCGCGGACCTTGTAGTTGATCTTCTCGTTGCGCAGATCGGCTTCGGCGATCAGCCCCGCCGCCTTCAGCTGCGCAACGACCTTCTGGGCGTAATCGTCGGCATCGGAAGTGATCGTCGCCACCATCACCTGCAGCGGCGCGAACCAGAGCGGGAAATGGCCGGAATAATTCTCGATCAGGATGCCGAGAAACCGCTCCATCGAGCCGCAGATGGCGCGATGCACCATCACCGGCTGCTTCTTTTCCGAATCCGAGCCGATGTAGAAGGCGCCGAACCGTTCAGGCAGGTTGAAATCAACCTGCGTGGTGCCGCATTGCCAGTCTCGGCCGATGGCGTCCTTCAGCACATATTCGAACTTCGGCCCGTAGAACGTGCCCTCGCCCGGATTGACGCCCGTCTTGATCCGGTTGCCCGACCGCGCCGCGATCTTGTCGAGCACGTCCTGCAGCACGCCCTCGGCATGATCCCACATCGCGTCGGTGCCGACCCGTTTTTCGGGGCGGGTCGCCAGCTTGACGGTGATTTCGTCGAAGCCGAAATCGGCATAGGTCGAGAGGATCAGATCGTTGATCTTGATGCACTCGTCGGCGAGCTGTTCCTCGGTGCAGAAGATGTGCGCATCATCCTGGGTAAAGCCGCGCACGCGCATCAGCCCGTGCAGCGCGCCGGACGGCTCATAGCGATGCACATTGCCGAATTCCGCAAGTTTTACCGGCAGATCGCGGTAGGATTTCAGCCCATGCTTGAAGATTTGGACGTGACCGGGGCAGTTCATCGGCTTCAGCGCAAACACCCGGTCGTCGTCGGTGTCGTCGCCAGCAACGGTCACCTTGAACATGTTGTCCCGGTACCAGCCCCAGTGGCCTGACGTCTCCCACAGGCTCTTGTCGAGCACCTGCGGCGCGTTGACTTCCTGATAGCCCTGCTCGTCGAGGCGGCGACGCATGTAATTGACCAGGTTCTGGAACATCCTCCAGCCCTTGGCGTGCCAGAAGACGACCCCGGGGCCCTCCTCCTGGAAGTGGAACAGGTCCATCTCACGGCCGAGCTTCCTGTGGTCGCGCTTCTCGGCCTCCTCCAGCATCGTCTGATAGGCTTCGAGCTGCGCCTGATCGGCCCAGGCCGTGCCGTAAATGCGGGTCAGCATCGGATTGTTGCTGTCGCCGCGCCAATAGGCGCCGGCGACCTTCATCAGCTTGAAGGCGCTGCCGATCTGGCCGGTCGCGGCCATATGCGGGCCGCGGCAGAGGTCGAACCAGTCGCCCTGTGCATAGATCTTGAGATCCTGGTCCTCGGCAATGGCGTCGATCAACTCGAGCTTGTAGCGCTCGCCCTTGTCGGCAAAGATCCTTTTCGCCTTTTCGCGCGACCAGACCTCCTTGGTGAACGGCTTGTTGCGTGCAATGATCTCGCGCATCTTCTTCTCGATCACCGGGAAATCGTCGGGCGTGAACGGCTCGTTGCGGGCAAAATCGTAGTAGAACCCGTTTTCGATCACCGGCCCGATGGTCACCTGCGTTCCCGGCCAAAGTTCCTGCACGGCTTCGGCCAGCACATGGGCTGCATCGTGGCGGATGAGCTCCAGCGCACGCGGGTCCTCGCGGGTGATGATCTCGACTTTGCCCGATCTGCCGATCGGGTCGGAAAGATCGCGCAGCGTGCCGTCGATCGAATAGGCAACGGCCTTCTTGGCCAGCGACTTCGAGATCGATTCCGCCAGGCCGGCGCCGGTCATCGCCGCGTCGTAATCGCGAACGGAACCATCGGGAAATGTCAGGGAAACGGAATTCAGCATAAGATTCTCCTATCCAGTCCCGCAAACGAGCGCGGGTGGTAAAATGCATGTCGCCCAAGACTGCTTAGCGGTTTTGGCGCTACGACATGCATCAGTAAGAGCCGGATGCGTCCGGCGGCGAGCGGTCTTTTATGGGCAGTTTTCGGCGCCGTAAAGCCGGATGTAGGTCACCTGAGGAGATTCGGCAGATCTTTCAGGAACATCGCCCGCGTCTTGAGTCCCTTTGGCGTGTCGGAACGTTTCGTATCGACTACCAGGCGGGCAAAGACGATCTTGCGAGCATCGGTCTGCGCCCAGCCGACAAACCAGCCAAGCGAGCGCTTGTCGGCGCTGTCGCCGAGCCTGGTCGTTCCGGTCTTGCCCTGCACCGTCCAGCCGCCTGCCCGGAAGGTCGGGACAATCGCGCTGGTCATCGCATGGGCCTTGTCCGAAACCGGCAGTTTTCGCGCCAGCAGCTTGCGCAGGAAATCGACCTGCTCGACCGGCGATATCTTGAGCGAAGAATTCACCCAGGAATGGGTGAGGCCGTCATTCTTGCCGGCAGTGCCGGAGACTTCGGTGTTGCCATAGTCCAATCTGGACACATAGCCGGCAAACTGTTTGCTGCCGAGCCGGCGCGTAATCTCGCGTGAGAACCAAAGGACCGAATCCCTTTCCCAGATCGTCGGGTCGACGGTCTTGCGGTCCCGTTTCGGGGCATTGAACTCTGCCTTGTACTCCCAGCTTGGCGTATGCTCGTCGCTCAGGATTCCAGCATCATAGCCGATCAGCGCCAGCGGAACCTTGAATGTCGAGGCGGGGCTGAAGCGCTGATCACAGGTCCCTTGGCGATACAGCGTCTCGCCGCTTGCGGCGTCGACGATCAGCGTGCATTCGACGTCCCCGAGCGGCGCCGATTGCGCACGGATCGGAAAACCCATCAGCCACGCCAGGACGTAGAGAACCACGGCGAAAATGAAGGGACGACGATCTATCCGGCATCCGGCGCATTTGGTAATCTCTCCTGAAGGGTGTCAGGAGCGGCTTAGCGAGGTGTCTTGTCTCGATTTTGTCTCAAATGCGCTATGTCAGCGCAAGCTGCGGTTAACCCTACCAGATCGTAAAAAGCGACCCCTCTGTGCACCGCACAGTTGCGGTCAACTGTCCAGGTCGCCACGTTTTTTCCCGATCCGCCAGTACCGCCATGGCGTGAACCAGAGGTAGCGATCAGCCAGTGCCTCAGGCACCCGGTCGATGCCGTGCGTGCCGAACGGTCCGCAGCGCAGCACCCGGAAAAACCCCATCCAGCCGCCGGCCCACAGCCCGTGGCGGGCGATCGCTTCGTACGCGTATTCGGAACAGGTCGGCAGATGCCGGCAGGAATTGCCGACGAAGCCGGACAGCGTCAGCTGGTAAAGTCGGACAAGCGACGTGCCGAAG
The DNA here is from genome assembly GCF_040318575.1 of Mesorhizobium sp. M1088. Taxonomy (NCBI): domain Bacteria; kingdom Pseudomonadati; phylum Pseudomonadota; class Alphaproteobacteria; order Hyphomicrobiales; family Phyllobacteriaceae; genus Mesorhizobium; species Mesorhizobium sp. M1088. The sequence continues at coordinate 185,093 of NZ_JAMYMO010000003.1, forward strand.
ACGCGGCCCGGCGTCTTGCGCCACGGGCCGGACCAGTTGCGTCCTTGTCGAATCGGCCTGGCGCCGTGCGCATGCCGATGTTGGCCGACCACCGCAGTCTCCACATCGCGTTTCCCTACGCGATAGATGTGCGCATCGGGCCAGGAACGCAATGCCGTTCCGGCAATCCCGTCATGGCCTGGTAGGGCGAACCGGATAGCGGTCGGGCGTCGGCCTTCGGCATACGGCGACGCTGGTCGGCGGCCTCTCCTCGCACCAATCCCTATGCGGTTTCTCGTCGTACCATTGAAACGTCGCGATCCGCATCACATCGCCCAGAATGTTGAGAAACTGGATCATGGCGGCACTCCTTGAGCACCGATTAGAGCGCCGCTGGCCTTGCTCTTCAAACGAGTATAACGTCCACGTCAGATAACTCTGAGTTATGCGAATGAAGCGCGGACACCTCCCCCTGACGGCTCTGAGAAGCTTCGAAGCAGCCGGTCGTCACCTGAGCTTCAGCCGTGCGGCCGAGGAGCTTTATGTTTCGCAGGCGGCGATCAGCCGACAGATCCGCGAGCTCGAAACCTTCCTGCGCCAACCTTTGTTCTTCCGCCATCATCGCCGCGTCGAGTTGACCGACACCGGCCAGCGGCTGCTCGACCAGTTGGTCAGAAGTTTCGAGGGCATCGACAGGCTGCTTTCGGAATTGACGGCGGCCCCGACGCAGTCCGTGGTGCGTGTCAGCGTCGAGCCATCGCTTGCATCCGTATGGCTGGTGCCGCGGCTCAACCGCTTTCGCGAGTTGCGACCCGACATCGACGTTTCCCTTGAGGTCGACCCGAGATTGATAGAGTTTCGCGGCGATCAGCCCGAACTTGCCCTGCGTTTCAGTGCGCACGCCACCTCATGGCCACGCAGCGAAGCCGAACAGCTTGCCGCGGTCGTCGATTCCCCAGTTCTGTCGCCGGCACTTCTTGCATCCGGCCCAGCTCTGGAAAAGCCGATCGACCTTGGTCGCTATACATTGCTGCACGAAGAAAACCGTCAGGCTTGGGCGCGCTGGTTCGAAGCGGCGGGCGTGACGGCTGATGCCGTGCCTGCGCGCGGCCCGATGCTGGCCGATGCTTCGCTTTCGAAGCAGGCAGCCTTGCTTGGACATGGTGTCGCGCTGGGCGATCTATTGCAGATCGGCGAAGAACTTGCGTCCCGCGCGCTGATCAAGCCTTTCGACATCGACGTCGCGTCGGGCGCCTATTGGCTAGTGGCCAGAAGGCTGAATGACCTTTCCGAGCCAGCCAAGGCTTTTGCCGACTGGGTCCGGGCGGAATTCGCCGAAAGCCGGCGTTCTCTTGCCAAGGTTTAAGCCGCCTCTTCCGCCCGCTTCTTTTCGATCTGGCCGATCGCATCGACCACTGCGTCGAAGGTCAGCATGGTCGAGGCGTGGCGCGCCTTGTAGTCGCGCACCGGTTCCAGGTATTTCAGATCGGCGAAGCGGCCTTCGGGCGGCGGGCCGTTTTCCTTCAGCATCTTCAGCATCGTCTCGCGCACGCTGCGCAATTCTTCGGCGCTGGCGCCGACGACATGCTGCGCCATGATCGACGACGACGCCTGGCCAAGCGCACAGGCCTTCACGTCATGCGCGAAATCGCTGACGACGCCATCATCCATCTTCAGATCGACGGTCACCGTCGAGCCGCACAGCTTGGAATGTGCTCGTGCGGTTGCGTCGGGCCGGTCGAGCCGGCCGATCCGTGCGATGTTTCCGGCAAAACCCAGAATTTTCGCATTGTAGACATCGTCGATCATATTTTTCCAATCCGTCGCCGCCCAGCGAACAGTCATTGCCGCTCTGGCGTCTTCCTTTCGCTCGGCACGAACATATATAATGGCGGTAGTCGGGTATCGACAAGGCGACCACAAACCTCGTCATACCCAATTCTGTTCACGCCACTTACGGGCTGGAAACCGGGCGAGTTTCTGACACCCGAAAGGTCGTGGTCCGTTCAACTCGTTCCTCCTGAGAGAGGAACTACGGGAGACGCCTTTATGGACGCCGTTATCAAGAAGCTCATGCCGCGGTCTGCCTATATGGAAAAGCCGGTCACCGACCGGCCGAGCGAGGCCGAAGTCGAAGCCGCTGTGCGCACCTTGTTGCGCTGGACCGGCGACAACCCTGACCGCGAGGGTCTGATCGACACCCCGAAGCGCGTTACTAAGGCGTTCCGCGAAATGTTCAACGGCTACGACATGTGTCCGGCCGAGGAACTCGGCCGCACCTTCGAGGAAGTCGCCGGCTACGATGACCTCGTGATCGTCAAGGACATCACGTTCCACTCGCATTGCGAGCACCACATGGTGCCGATCATCGGCAAGGCGCATGTCGGCTATCTGCCGGACGGCAAGGTCGTCGGCCTGTCCAAGATCGCCCGCGTCGTCGACATCTTCGCCCATCGTCTGCAGACCCAGGAAGCGATGACGGCGCAGATTGCCGGGGTCATCCAGGACGTGCTCAATCCGCGCGGTGTGGCCGTTATGCTTGAGGCCGAGCATATGTGCATGGCCATGCGCGGCATCCGCAAGCAGGGCTCCACCACGCTGACCTCAACCTTCACCGGCGTCTTCAAGGACACACCCGAAGAGCAGGTCCGCTTCGTCACCATGGTGCGCGGCGGCAGGATCTGATCGGCCTGCCGGCTTCGCTAGATAAGGACCGGCGAATGTCGGCATTGGAATTCCCGAAAGCTCCAACAGACAAGAAGGCACTCGAGGAAGGCGCGGTCCTTTCACCGCGCTTCGATGCTGCCGGCCTCGTCACTGTCGTGGTCACCGATGCCGAAGACGGCATGCTGCTGATGGTCGCGCATATGAATGCCGAGGCGCTGGCGCTGACGCTCGAGACCGGCATCGCGCACTACTGGTCGCGTTCGCGCAACGCGCTGTGGAAGAAGGGCGAAACCTCGGGCAATGTCCAGCAGGTCGTCGAGATGCTCACGGATTGTGACCAGGACGCGATATGGTTGCGCGTCAAAGTGCTGGGTCACGAAGCAACTTGTCACACCGGCCGACGTTCATGCTTTTATCGGACGGTGGGGCTGAGCGATGGCAAAGGGACGCTTGCCAGCGACGGCAGCAAGCCGCTGTTCGATGCGGAAAAAACCTATCGAAAGCCCAATACACCATCAATATGAACCATTCGCAGCACTTCAGCCACGTATATTCATGATTTCGATACGGCCCGCCTGTAGGATGACCGTGGGACAAGGGAGATTGTGATGCTCGACTGGGCGTCATTGCGCAACAGACCTGACGTTCGGGAGGCCAATGGCCTCTCCTCGGCCGCGGGCGCATCCGAAACCAAATCTCCGGGCAAAACCGGGATTTCGCTGGCATTGGGTGGCGGCTGTGCGCGCGGCTGGGCGCATATCGGCGTGCTGCGCGCGCTTGATGAAGCCGGCATCGAAGTGTCGATGATCGCCGGCACCTCGATCGGCGCGCTGGTCGGCGGCTGCTATGTTGCCGGCAAGCTCGACGAGTTGGAAGAATTCGCGCGCAGCCTGACCAGGCGGCGCATTTTTGGCCTTCTCGACCTCAATCTACGCGGCAGCGGCCTGTTCGGTGGCATGAAGCTCGATGCGCGGCTGCGCGAGCACATAGCCGGCATCCGCTTCGAGGACCTGCCAAAACCATTCGTCTGCGTCGCTTCGGAAATCCGCACCGGCCATGAGATCTGGCTGTCGAGCGGCTCGTTGAGCACCGCAATGCGCGCCTCCTACGCGCTGCCCGGCGTGTTCGAGCCGGTCGCCTGCAATGGGCGTGTGCTGGTTGACGGCGCACTGGTCAATCCGGTGCCGGTCTCGGTCTGCCGTGCCTACGAGCAGCCGCTCGTAGTTGCGGTGAACCTTCACTACGATCTGTTCGGCCGCGCCGCCGTGATCAAGCACAATGCCGGCGAGCTGGTCATCGAGAAAGACGCGCCGAGGGCCGGCCACGCCGATCCCGAACGCCAGTCGCGCGAGACGCGGCTCGGCATTACCGGCGTCATGGTCGAGGCCTTTAACATCATCCAGGACCGCATTTCGCGCGCCAGGCTGGCCGGCGACCCGCCGGACATATCGCTGCAGCCGAAGCTCAGCCATATCGGCCTGACCGAATTCCACCGCGCAGACGAAGCGATCCGTATCGGCTACCAGGCAACGATGGCGCAGATCGGCGACCTGACCCGGCTGCAGACCGTCCTCGCTTAGGCAGGGCGGCAGCGAGCTCTCAGGCAAGCGCCGCGTCGATGATGCGGAACTGCACCGTGCGGTTGCCGTTCCAGTGATTGCCCGACAGCGAGCCGGCGACGTGCACCGGTTTGCCCCTGTTCTTGAACAGGAATTCGCCGAGCGCAGTATCGACGGCGCGAAAGGCGATCGCCTGGATGCGGCCGCCACTTTCCGACTGCAGGTCGGCGCGGATGTGGTTGCTGCCGACCGCCCGCGCATCAACAAGCCGGTGACGCGGCAGCGCGAACACCGGCGCGACATGCCCAGCGCCGAACGGCCCTGCCCTCTCTAGTGCATCGAGCAGCCCAAGCGTCGCGCCCTCGGCCGCTAGCGCACCGTCGATCGCCAGGCTCTCCTCGCCTTGCAGCCGGAATACATCCACCGCCGCGCGTTCTTCGAAGAAAGCCCTGAGTTCGCCGAGCTTCGCCCGCTCGACAGTGATGCCGGCCGCCATTCCGTGGCCGCCGCCCTTGACGATCAGCCCGGCATCGGCGGCCTCGCGCACCAGCCGGCCGAGGTCGAAGCCCGACACCGAACGGCCTGACCCCGTACCGACACCATTGGCGTTGAAGGCGATGGCAAAGGCCGGCCGTCTTGCATGGTCCTTGAGCCGCGAGGCAAGCAGGCCGACAATGCCAGGATGCCAGTTGCTGCTGGCTGTGACCACGATGGCCGGACCATTGCCGCCGGCAAGCTCGGCGTCGGCCTCTGAGCGCGCGGCGGCCAGCATCTCCTGCTCCATCGACTGCCGCTCCTGGTTGAGCCGGTCCAGCGTCTCGGCGATGGTGCGGGCCTCGACCGGGTCGTCGGTGGCAAGCAGGCGGCTGCCAAGTGCTGCGTCGCCGATGCGCCCGCCGGCGTTGATGCGCGGACCGATCAGAAAGGCCAGATGGAACGTGCTGATCGGCTCGCCTATACGCGAGACCCGCGCCAGTGCCGCCAGCCCTTCGTTTCTCTGCTGCCGCGCCACCTGCAGCCCCTTGATAACGAAGGCGCGGTTGATGCCGGTGAGCGGCACCACGTCGCAGACGGTGCCAAGCGCCACCAGATCGAGCAGGCCAAGCAGGTCCGGCGGTGCGGCATCCGGCAGGCGGCCGCGCAGAATCTTCGCGGTCTGCACCAGGCAAAGGAAGACGACACCGGCGGCACAAAGATGACCTTGGCCGGAAAGGTCGTCCTCGCGATTGGGGTTGACGACCGCAGCCGCCGCCGGCAACGGCCCGCCGACCTGATGGTGATCGAGCACCACGACGTCGGCGCCGGCGGCCTTCGCCGCGTCGATGGAAGCAGCACTATTGGTGCCGCAATCGACGGTGACGATCAGCGTCGCGCCGCGCGAAACGAGTTCGCGCATCGCTTCCGGATTGGGGCCGTAACCCTCGAAGATGCGGTCCGGTATGTAGATCTCCGACGGCACCGAGAAATGTGCGAGAAAGCGCTTGAGCAGCGCCGATGAGGCGGCGCCGTCGACATCGTAGTCGCCAAAGATCGCCACCTTTTCCTTGGCCATCACCGCCTGGGCGATGCGAGACGCGGCCTTGTCCATGTCGGTCAGCGATGCCGGGTCGGGCAGCAGGTTGCGGATGGTCGGATCCAGAAACCGCTCGGTCTGATCGGCGGTGACGCCGCGCCCGGCCAGCACGCGCGCCACGATGTCGGGCACGCCATAACCTTGCGCGATGGCGAGCGCGGCCATGTCCTGGCGCTCGGTCAGCCGGTGTTCCCAGGAAACGCCGGTGGCCGATTGCCTGACATCGAGGAAAAAGCGTCTTTCCCCCGTCACGTGACGCGCCGTCTGCAATTTGTCATTGCGCACAATATGCAACGGCTAACTGAGTCGAAATCAAAACTTTTCCAGATCCTGGTGCCTGGCCTTGATCTCGCGCACGGTTCGCGATGACGAGCGCAGCACGATCGTATGCGTGGTGATGAAATTGCGGCCGAACTTGACGCCGGCCAGCATATTGCCGTCGGTGACGCCGGTCGCGGCAAACAGCACGTCGCCGCGTGCCATGTCTTGCGTATGGTAGATCCGTTTAGGGTCGGAAATGCCCATCTTGGCGGCGCGCGCCAGCTTTTCCGGCGTATCGAGGATCAACTTGCCCTGCATCTGGCCACCGGTGCAGCGCAAGGCGGCAGCTGCGAGCACGCCTTCCGGCGCGCCGCCGGTGCCGAGATAGATGTCGATGCCGGTCTCGTCCGGGTCGGTGGTATGGATGACCCCGGCGACATCACCGTCGCCGATCAGACGGATCGCGGCGCCGGTCGCCCGCACGGCTTCGATCAAGGCGCCATGGCGCGGCCGGTCGAGGATGCAGGCGGTGATCTCCGCCACCGGCACGCCCTTGGCCCTGGCGAGGCTGGCGATGTTTTCGGCCGGCGAGGCATCGATGTCGATGATGCCGTCGGCATAACCCGGACCGATCGCGATCTTGTCCATATAGACGTCCGGCGCGAACAAAAGGCTGCCTTTTTCGGCAATGGCGATAACGGCCAGTGCGTTGGGCAGGTTCTTGGCGCAGATCGTCGTGCCTTCGAGCGGATCAAGCGCGATGTCGACAGCCGGGCCTTGGCCGGTACCGACCTCTTCGCCGATATAAAGCATCGGCGCCTCGTCGCGCTCGCCTTCGCCGATCACCACCGTGCCGTTGATGGCAAGACGGTTGAGCTCCTGCCGCATGGCATCGACCGCGACCTGGTCGGCGGCTTTCTCGTCGCCGCGTCCGCGCAATCTGGCGGCCGCGACCGCGGCGCGTTCGGTGACGCGCACCAATTCCATGGTCAGTATCCTGTCGAGGCCGGCGACAATGTTCTGGGCCACATTCATCGATGGACAATCCTCGTTGGCAGTTTAGCCTCCCGCCAGAGACGCGCTTCTTGTGTCAAAGCCCCGTGACAACAGCAAGACCTGCGTTGGACCTTTTTGAAAGCGCAGCAATATCAATCGATTAAACGCAAAATGTGAGACTGCTATCCGGCCCGCTCGATGCGGATGACTTGCGGCTTGTCGGTCAGAAGGCTGTCCCTGGTGATGCCGTCGACGGCCTTGCGCACCGCCGCCTCGGTCGTCTCGTGGGTCACCAGGATGACCGTCTTCTGTGCCTCGGTTTCCGGCCCGGCGGCATGCTGGACGATCGATTCCAGCGAAATGTCGTTGTCGGCCATGCGCTTGGCTATTGCCGCGAAGACGCCGAGGCGGTCGTGCACGGTCAGCCGGATGAAATAGCCGCCGGCATGGCTGCGCATCTGCGCTTTCTTGTAAGGCTTCAATTCCTTCGCCGGCCGGCCGAAGACCGGACCATGCTGGAAGCCAGGCCGGCTCTTGGCGATGTCGGCAATGTCGCCGATCACCGCCGACGCGGTGGCGTTGCCGCCGGCGCCAGGGCCGGAAAGCAGCAATTCGCCGAGGATGTCGGTTTCTATCGCCACCGCGTTGGTGACGCCGTGCACCTGCGCGATGACCGAGGCCGTCGGCACCATGGTCGGGTGCACGCGCTGCTCGATGCCGCTTTCGGTGCGTTGGGCGACGCCAAGCAGCTTGATCCGGTAGCCGAGATCGCCGGCCGCGCGGATGTCGGCCTGGCTGATGTTGGAGATGCCTTCCATGTAGATATCGTTGGCGGCGATCCTCGTGCCGAAGGCAAGGCTGGTCAGGATCGACAGCTTGTGCGCGGTGTCGTGACCCTCGATGTCGAAGGTCGGGTCGGCTTCGGCATAGCCCAGCCGTTGCGCATCCTTCAGGCAGGCATCAAAGGACAGGCCCTCGGCTTCCATGCGCGTCAAAATATAATTGCAGGTACCGTTGAGGATGCCGAAAACGCGGGTCACCGAATTGCCGGCCATCGCCTCGCGCATCGTCTTGATGACCGGAATGCCGCCGGCCACCGCCGCCTCGTAATTGAGCAGCACGCCTTTCCTCTCGGCGATCTCGGCCAATGCCACCCCGTGCTTGGCAAGCAGTGCCTTGTTGGCGGTGACGACGTGGCGGCCGGCCTCGAGCGCCGCTTTGACGGACGAGCGTGACGGGCCTTCGTCGCCGCCGATCAGCTCGACGAAGACATCGATCTCGGCGGTCTGCGCCATCTTGACGGCATCGTCGAACCACTGTGCTGTGCCAAGATCAACGCCGCGGTCGCGTTTGGGATCGCGGGCCGAAACCGCCGACACGACGATGTCGCGTCCGCACTGTCGCGTCAGTTCAGCCGCCTTGTCGCGCAGCACGCGGGCCACCGACGCACCGACGGTGCCGAGCCCGGCAATTCCAACACGCAACGCTTCAGCCATGTCCGGCGACGCCCCATTCAGTCGGTCGATGTGTAGAAAATCAGCGATGCGCGGCGAGCGGTACGACGTTATTCGGCTGCTTGGCGCTGGATGCGAGGAAGCGCTTGATGTTGCGCGCCGCTTGCCGGATCCGGTGCTCGTTTTCGACCAGCGCGATGCGCACGTGATCGTCGCCATGCTCGCCGAAGCCGACGCCCGGCGCCACCGCGACGTCGGCGTGCTCGATCAGGAGCTTGGAGAATTCAAGCGAGCCAAGGTGCTTGAACGGCTCCGGGATCGGCGCCCAGGCGAACATCGATGCCGCCGGTGCGGGAATGGTCCAGCCGGCGCGGCTGAAAGCGTCGACCATGACATCGCGGCGTTTGCGGTAGACGTCGCGCACTTCGGCGATGTCGGCGCCATCGCCGTTGAGTGCATGCGCCGCCGCCACCTGGATCGGCGTGAAGGCGCCGTAGTCGAGATAGGATTTCACTCGCGTCAGCGCCGAGATCAGCCGTTCATTGCCGACCGCAAAACCCATGCGCCAGCCCGGCATCGAAAAGGTCTTCGACATCGAGGTGAACTCGACGGCGACGTCTATGGCGCCCGGCACCTGCAGCACCGAAGGCGGCGGATTGCCGTCGAAATAGATCTCCGAATAGGCAAGATCCGACAGGATGATGATGTCGTTCTTCCTCGCGAAGGCCACCACCTCCTTGTAGAAATCGAGCGAAGCGACCAGTGCCGTCGGATTGGACGGATAATTGAGGATCAGTGCCAGCGGCTTCGGGATCGAATGGCGGATGCCGCGCTCCAGGGCCGGGATGAAGCCGTCGTCCGGCTCGACCTGCAGCGAGCGGATGACGCCGCCCGACATGATGAAGCCGAACGCATGGATCGGATAGGTCGGATTAGGGCAAAGGATCACGTCGCCGGGGGCGGTGATCGCCTGCGCCATATTGGCGAAGCCCTCCTTCGAGCCGAGCGTCGCCACCACCTGGCTGTCCGGGTCGAGCTTCACACCGAAGCGGCGGGCATAGTAGTTGGCCTGGGCACGACGCAGGCCCGGAATGCCGCGCGACGACGAATAGCGGTGCGTGCGCGGATCGCGTACCACCTCGCAGAGTTTGTCGACGATGGCCTTGGGCGTCGGCAGGTCCGGATTGCCCATGCCAAGGTCGATGATGTCGGCGCCGCGCGAGCGCGCGCTGGCCTTCAGCCGGTTGACCTGTTCGAAGACATAGGGCGGAAGCCGGCGGACCTTGTGAAATTCTTCCATGGCAGTTCCAGACAGTGAGGTTGCGGTCGCGCGTATAAGCCTATTTGCAACTAGGGTCGAGAGCGGGGTCGCATTTGCCTTCGATCTGCTTCAGCGCCTCGGCGCCGTGTTTTTTTGCCAGCTGGTCCAGCGCTGCCTGGTCCGCAACCTTGACGCCGCCGCCCTTGGCGGCCTGGCTCTGCTCCTCGGCCTTCAGTTGGGCGAGCTTGGCGTTCTTTTCCTCGTCGGTGAATTGCTCGGCCGCCACCTGCGGCCGGATGTTCAGGTTCGGATAGGAACCGGTGTCCTTCGCGCCGACAAGGCCGGTGGCGGGCGCCGCACCTTCCATGTTGCTGCTCGTGCAACCGGCCATCGCCAACATGACGAGCGCCATGCGGCAAAAACGACCAGTGCCGGAAAAAACGTTCTTGCCAATATTAATCGTCATGTTGTTTTCCTGGCGGCCGGGTTAGAGCACATTGGACCCTGTTCGGTATCCCATGGTAATATGTCAACAAAACGCTTCGGGAGGAACCCCGCGAACCATGTCCAAAACACCCGATTCGGGCAAAGCGGAAGATGACCAACCTTCGACCGTCGAGCAATATCTGGTGAAGGACCCGGAACGCTTCGCGCTGAACATGGCTCGCATGATCGAGCAGGCCGGCAAGGCCGCCTCGGCATGGGCCGAGCCGCGGGAAAAAGGCGAGGTGCGCGATCACGTCGCTGAGCCGGTCGTCGACATGGTGAAGACGTTCTCCAAGCTCACCGAGTACTGGCTCTCCGACCCGCAGCGCGCGCTGGAGGCGCAAACGCGGCTGTTTTCCGGCTACATGACCGTCTGGGCCAACGCCGTCCAGCGCATCGGCGCCGGCGCCGAGGACGCCGAGGACGCGGTCAAGCCCGAGCGCGGTGACAAGCGTTTCCAGGACCCGGAATGGGGCCGCAACGCCTTCTTCGATTTCCTCAAACAGGCGTATCTGGTCACCTCGCGCTGGGCGGCCGAACTGGTCGAGCACGCCGACGGCCTGGACGAGCACACCCGCCACAAGGCCGGCTTTTATGTCAAGCAGGTGTCCAATGCCATCTCGCCGTCGAATTTCATCCTGACCAATCCGGAATTGTTTCGCGAGACTGTCGCCTCCAACGGCGAAAACCTGGTGCGCGGCATGAAGATGCTGGCCGAGGACATTGCCGCCGGCAAGGGCGACCTGAAGCTGCGGCAGGCCGATTATTCGCTTTTCGAGATCGGTAAGAATCTCGCCACCACTCCCGGCAAGGTGGTCGGCCGCAGCGACGTCGCCGAAATCCTGCAATACGAACCGACTACCGACACCGTGCTCAAGCGGCCGCTGCTGATCTGCCCGCCATGGATCAACAAATACTACATCCTCGACCTCAACCCGCAAAAATCCTTCATTCGCTGGGCAGTCGAGCAAGGCCACACCGTCTTTGTCATCTCCTGGATCAACCCGGACGAGCGGCACGGCGCCAAGAGCTGGGAGGCCTATATCAGGGAGGGCCTGCAATACGGCCTCGACACGATCGAGAAGGCCACCGGCGAAAGGCAAGTCAACGCCATCGGTTATTGCGTCGGCGGCACGCTTCTGGCGGCGGCCCTGGCACTGATGGCGCAGGAAGGCGACAACCGCATCAAATCCGCCACCTTCTTCACCACCCAGGTCGATTTCACCTATGCCGGCGATCTAAAAGTGTTCGTCGACGAGGAGCAGGTCGCGGCCGTCGAAAAGGCGATGAACGAGAAAGGCTATCTCGACGGCACCAAGATGGCGACCGCCTTCAACATGCTGCGCTCGGGCGACCTGATCTGGCCCTATGTCGTCAACAACTACATGCGCGGCAAGGATCCCCTGCCTTTCGACCTGCTGTACTGGAATTCCGATTCGACCCGCATGGGCGCTGCCAACCATTCCTTCTATTTGCGCAATTGCTATCTCGAGAACAGGCTTTCGCAAGGCATGATGGAACTGGCGGGCCGCACGGTTTCGCTGAAGGACGTTACCATTCCGGTCTACAACCTCGCCTCTAAGGAGGACCATATCGCGCCGGCGCTTTCGGTCTTCCTCGGCTCGAAATATTTCGGCGGCGAGGTCGATTACGTCATGGCCGGCTCCGGCCACATCGCCGGGGTCGTCAATCCGCCGGTGGCGCAGAAATATCACTACTGGACCGGCGGCAAGCCGGCCGGCGACTTCGACCAGTGGCTCGCCGGGGCCACCGACCATCCCGGTTCCTGGTGGCCGCACTGGCAACGCTGGATCGAAGCCAAGGACAATACCCGCGTACCGGCCCGCAAACCGGGCGAGCATATGCAAGTTCTAGGCGAAGCCCCCGGCACCTATGTCAAGGTGCGCGTGTAACCATCTGTAATGTGTGGTGAGTTGACGCGCCGCCAAAAGCGGGCGAAATGGTGCCGTCAACCCTGAGCAGCCTTGATTCATCCTCTAGCCGCCAAATTACTTTGAGGCTTGCAGATTTGACACAGGTCTCGTTTCCGGTTCGGGGAACAAGGGTCATTTCGACGAGACGTTTCGACGCCGCGCCAATGACGAACCGGTCGGATATCGAGGGGGAATTTTGTTTTGAGATCAGCAGGATCGCGCCTCGCGAAGGGAGAAAGCCGCGCCATTGTGGCGGCGCTTTTCTCGGTGCTCCTGGCGTCCTGCACCTCGGCCGGCGACCCGACCATGTCGGTCGGCATGCCAGGCTACAATACCTCGGCTACCGAAATCAGCACGGCCGCCGGTGCGCCCCAGGCCAGCACGGCCGCATCATCGTCGCAGATGACAAGCGCACAAATGACGATGAATGCCGACGGCGACGCCAACCTTCCCGAGCAGGTCGCCTATGTGCCGGTGGCCAAGCCAGGGGCCAAGCTCGACGCTGGATTCCCGATCGCCGTCCCCACGGCAGCCGAGACGATCGCGGGACACACGCCGCAACCGCTGCAACCAAACGCCCAGACAGCCGAACAGGCCGTGGCGCAGAACAGTGCTGATGCATCGAAGCCCGACGCCAAGGCCGCCGCACCGGCGATGACCAACCCGGTTTATGTGACCGCCGGCGAGATGCCGCAGCCACAGGCCTACGCACCGAAGAAAAACTTCCTGGCCTCACTGTTCAGCGCCACGCCTGCTTCGGCGGCACCTTCTTCGCCGGCCAACAGCAGAGCGGGCGGGCAGCCAACGGTCATGCAGGCCAAGGCGACGCCTGCGGCAACACCTACCGTCACCCTGGCCTCGGCCAATCCGGCTGAAAAGCCGGTGCAGCTGGTGTCGACGGGCGATACCAGTCACTTCACGGCCGATGCGCTGCCCGGCGTGCGACAGACGGCGCTGTTCGAGATCAAGCGCAAATCCGGCCTCGACGATGAGAGTGACGTCGATCTCAACGAAGACGAAGGTTCGGGTGGCGCCTACCAGGTCGCCTCCGCCGCCGGCCTTGCCCGGCTGGCGCCCAACGGCCTCCTGAAACAGAACGAAAGCGTCGATGTCGCCTGCTTGAAGCCGTCGCTGGTTCGCGTGCTGAAGACGATCGAAGGCCACTACGGCCGCAAGATGACGGTCACCTCCGGCTATCGCGATCCGGCCCGCAACCGCCGCGCCAACGGCGCCAAGAATTCGCTGCATATGTACTGCGCCGCCGCCGACATCCAGGTTCCCGGCGTCTCGAAGTGGGAACTGGCGAGCTACATCCGCACCATGCCGGGCCGCGGCGGCGTCGGCACCTACTGCCACACCGAATCCGTCCATGTCGATGTCGGCCCCGAGCGCGACTGGAACTGGCGCTGCCGCAGGCGCGGCTAGGTTCTTTCCGGCGCCGCGACGCCCCTTCCCCGGCGACGTTGTACTTTGCCGCAACCAGCTTCGCCGGCAAAAACACGCGGTTTGGAGCCAAAGGAAAAAAGTTGTCGCAGCCGGCGGCAGACGGGTTGCCGGTTTGTCGTGACGCAACTATAAGCGCTCACATCTGAGCGCGCCCATCGTCTAGCGGTCAGGACACCGCCCTTTCACGGCGGTAACAGGGGTTCGATTCCCCTTGGGCGTACCAGCATTTCAACTTGGCATATGTCTATCGCCAGCGTGATGCTGCGCCAGCTCTGCTGGACCCGCCACTCTGATAGGGGTGTCGGCAAGAAGAGGCGAAGACGACTGAGGACTTCGTCGAAGGCTGTCTAAGCCCGCAGTCCCCTCGCCTCGCCGCCGCGCTTGCGCGGAACCATCATGTCCCTGGCAAGCAGGCCGCTCACCCGGCAAAAGGCCATGAAGGCCCGCCATGCGTCTTCGGTCTCGACGATGTCCACCGTGGCGCCAAAACAGGCATTGAACGCGGCCTGGTAGGTTGGTCCCTTCCGGCGAACCGGCCATGTTTGCAGGAAATCGAGCGCCTGCTCGACACTGTAGATTTCCTCGACCGGCTGGCCGGGCACAGGCGCGATCCGCACCGGCACCTCGAATTGCAGTCTGTCCATTCGATCTCTCCCGAACTGACACCCCCGCAGCAACGCCGTTCGTCGCAAAAAATTGCCGTGGCGGCTTAATGCTTGGGCCGCTTCTCGCCTAGAAATGTGTCGTCACTACGGTGGTCAATGAACCCAGCGAAGTATGGGCCGCTAGAGGCAAGGAGAATGCCCCCAGGCGTGAATATCGCCGGTCTTCGGCCCGTCGCTGGCAGTTCGTCCTTGAACCTTGCGCTTTCCAGTGCCAAATCTGGGAAGGTTTCTCTCGCCGAGGCTCATCCAGCCCCGCATCCCTGCAAGACGGATAAAATGGTCACCTATCTCGACGCCGCCACGGCACCGCTCAGAAACACCGGCCAGATCCGTCTTTACGACGAGGAAGGTTTTGTCGGCATGCGCAAGGCTTGCGATCTCACCGCGCGCTGCCTCGACGAACTGGCACCGATTGTGGCGCCCGGCGTCACCACCGAAGCGATTGATCGCTTCGTCTTCGAGTTCGGGATGGACCATGGCGCGCTTCCGGCGACGCTCAACTACCGTGGCTACACGAAATCATCCTGCACCTCGATCAACCACGTCGTCTGTCACGGCATACCCGACAACAAGCCGTTGAAGGATGGCGACATCGTCAATATCGACGTCACCTATATCCTCGACGGCTGGCATGGCGACTCCTCGCGCATGTATCCGGTGGGCACGATCAAGCGTGCCGCGGAGCGGCTGCTCGAAGTCACGTATGAGTGCCTGATGCGCGGCATCGCGGCAATCAAGCCGGGCGCCCGAACCGGCGCCATCGGCGCCGCCATCCAGACCTATGCCGAAACCGAGCGTTGCTCGGTGGTGCGCGATTTCTGCGGCCACGGGGTTGGCCGGCTGTTTCATGACGCGCCGAATATCCTGCATTACGGCAGCGCCAGCGAAGGCGTCGAGATGCGGCCGGGCATGATCTTCACCGTCGAGCCGATGATCAATCTCGGCCGGCCGCATGTGAAAGTGCTGTCGGACGGCTGGACCGCGGTGACGCGCGACCGTTCGCTGTCGGCGCAGTACGAGCACACGATCGGCGTCACCGAGACCGGCTGCGAGATCTTCACGCTGTCGCCAAAAAACCTCGACCGCCCCGGCCTGCGGGCCTAGTGTCTGGCAGATCGGGCGTTACCTTGCCCGGCAAATGCTGGGTGGGGCAGCCATGAACGGCAACGACGACGAGCGGGCCTTCTTTCCCGAAAGGCCAGTGCGATCGCCCGCGAAGGCGGTGGCCGCCGACAAGCCGCATTATCTCGGCCATCGCGACCGCCTGCGCGAGCGCTTCGCCGCCGGTGCCAACACCCTCCCCGACTACGAACTGCTCGAGCTTCTGTTGTTTCGGCTGATCCCGCGCGCCGACACCAAGCCGGTCGCCAAGGCATTGCTGGCACGCTTCGGTACATTGGCCGAGGTCCTCGGTGCGTCCGTCGAGCGCCTGCAGGAGGTGAAGGGCATCGGCCCGGCGGTGGCGCTCGACCTCAAGGTGGTTGCGGCATCGGCGCAGCGCATGGCGCGCGGCGAGATCGCCGGCCGCGAGCTGTTGTCGACCTGGACGCAGGTTCTCGAATACTGCCGGTCGGTGATGGCCTTCGAGGAGCGCGAGCAGTTCCGCATCCTGTTCCTCGACAAGAAAAACGCGCTGATCGCCGACGAAGTCCAGCAGGTCGGCACCGTCGACCACACACCGGTCTATCCGCGCGAGGTGGTCAGGCGCGCCTTGGAGCTCTCCGCCACGGCGATCATTCTGGCGCATAACCATCCGTCGGGAGACCCGACGCCGTCGCGCGCCGACATCGAGATGACCAAGCTGATCATCGAGACGGCCAAACCGCTTGGTATTGCCGTTCACGACCACATCATCATCGGCAGGAAAGGCCACTCCAGCATGAAGGGGCTGCTGCTGATCTGAGGTTTGGCGTTGTTTTCAGCTTTGTCCGCTGTACGCCTATGTACCGCAACGTGAAGGCGGTCGGCTCGATAAATTCTGGCGCCGAGGCTCAGCTGGCCGTGCGCAGGCGTCGCGATCGGACAAAGGTCTTAAGTCCCTCGGAATCGAACGCGTGGCCGAAGGCATAACCCTGCAATATGTCGCAGCCCAGGCCCTTAAGTAGCCGTGCATGCTGCATCGTCTCGACGCCTTCCGCCACGACCTCGATACCCAGCGACTTGCCGATTTCAATGATCGACGAGACAACCTGCCTTCTCTGCGGCGATTTGACGATTGGGGTGACCAGCTGCCGATCTATCTTCAGCCGGCGCGGCTGCAACTTCAGCAAACTGACCATCGAAGCGTAACCGGTACCAAAATCGTCTATTTCGATGTCAATCCCCAGTTCTTTTATCTGCTCGATGTTCCACGTGACAAGGTCGTCGTTCTCGTCCAGGAAAATCGACTCAACAAGCTCAAACGAAACTGTTCCCTTCTTGATATTTTGCTCTCGCAGGCTCTTGATGAGCTCCTCATCCTGAAGGCGCCTGGCCGAGACATTGACCGACACCCGCGGAATGTGAAGTTTTGCAGCGGACCACGCTTCGAAATCCGAAAGCGATTGCTTCAATATGGCTTGGTCGATGATCGAGACAACGTTCAGTTCTTCTGCAATCCTCAGGAAGACGTCGGGCGCCAAAATACCCTTTATTGGATGTTTCCACCTCGCCAGCGCCTCAACCCCAACGATTTCGAGCGTCTTTGCGTCAAATTGGGGCTGGTAGAACGGGATGAACTCGTTGCGCTCGAGGCCGCCGAGAATTTCGTCGGCAATCCGCTTGGTATCGACGATTTCGCTTTGCATCGCGTCTGTGAAGAATTCGTATCGATTGCGCCCCCGCCCCTTTGCTCGGTAAAGCGCGATATCGGCGTTCACCAGCAGGTGTTTGGCTTCGACATCTTTTCCGTTGTCGACAGCGATTCCCACGCTGACACCAAAACGGCATCGATGACCCTGATAGTAGACCGGTTCGCGCATCTGGCTGATGACGCGGTCGGCGAGCAGCGCCAGCTGCTTGGTATCGTCGCGCACCACGCACAGAACGATGAATTCGTCTCCCCCGATACGGGCGACGAATCCCTCGTCGCCGACCTTCGACCTGAGCACGGTTGACGCGTGAACCAACATCGCGTCACCGGCGGCGTGGCCCAGCGTATCGTTGATGTGCTTGAACCGATCCAGATCTATGTGAAGCAGTGCCGCGTGCCCGCCTGAGCGCCTGGCGTTTGCCGCGTAATGTTCCAGTACCTGGTCGAGGTAACGCCGGTTGGGCAAGCCGGTCAGCGAATCATGAAGCGCGATGTGCTCTATGCGCGCTTTGGCCGACTCGAGTTCTGCATTTTTCGACTCGGACAGCTGTTTTGCACGAACCAGATCCTTGTTCAGCAGGACGTCGGCAGTCACGTCCCATTCCGCGCCGATCATTTTTGGGGTGTCGTTTGCGACCCGGTAAACGATCGCCTTGGACCGGACATGACGGATCTCGCCATCCTGACGCACAATCCGGTACTCCGACAAATATGGTCGTCCGCTGGCCACCGCCCTGTCGAAGTCCGCGTTGGCGCCAGCCAAATCATCTGGGTGGATTGCTCCCGCCCAGTCTGGATAGCCCCGGTGCTCGCCGGTTGGTTTGCCATATATTTCGTTGACGCGATCATCCCACGTAAGCTCGTTGGTCGCGAGATCGTGTTCCCAAACCCCAATAGCCGAAGCTTCCAGGGCGAGTTCCAAGCGTCGTGACAATCGACGCAATTCCGCATAATTGCGCTGTCTTTCGCCAATCAGGCGGCCTGTGACCAGGAAAGGGAACACAACCAAGGCTCCGGCCGTCGCCATGATAGCGCGCAACAACCATGCGTTGCTTGGCGTCGAAGGCCAGCCATTTTTGGGAATGGCCGCGATTTGCCACGAACCGGACGGGAGCACAACGTCGGCTGTCACCGGATCGCTTTTGCTGATCCGCTCACTACCGTAGAATTGGTCTCCATTTTGGCCGAGAGCGTCCCTGCCGATCAGCGCTATGTCAATCCCGAGATCGTCGTCAAGCAGCCCGCTCGCCCGATAAAGACGCTGCACGTCGACAACGGCGGAAATGATGCCCCAGAACCTTTCCGTATTGCCCGCGCTCCGCACGAAAACCGGAAAGCGGCCGATGAAGCCTTGTCCTCCCTGCTTCAGCTCGACGGGGCCGGCAAGCACCAGCTTGCGTTCGTCTCGCGCCCTTAGCGCAGCCGCACGCTGTCGTTCGTTCTTGCGGTAGTCCAGGCCCATCGCCTGCTCGTTACCCTCCATCGGGTACATCAGGGAAACGACCAGATCGGGCGCGCCGGCAATATTGTTCAATTGCGAGTCGGCGCCAAACAGATTGCTCGCGAGTGAGGCGAAGCGTTGCTGTCCCATATAGGGCTCGGTCACGACCGCGGAGACCAATCCACGCACGAGTTGAAGGTTTCCGTTGATATTGCCTTCGAGCTTGGCGCGGATGAGGTTGACCTTGGTCAGCACGTCCGAACGGACGGCCTGGTCCGAGACGACTTTGTTCTGGTGCTCCGCGAACGCAGCGCTGATAAGTATGACGACAAGCGCGATCGCCGCCGGAATATTTGCCGACGAAAAGACGACCTCCTTGATGCCGCCGAACCTAGCGCGGAAAAAAGCCAATAGGCGATTCCTCAAGTGCCATTTCAGGTTTTCGGGTCGACCCGATGAGGAACATTAGCTTTCAATGTTTAATTTGACCTTCACGCTCCTTAGAGCTTTTGCACTTCCGACCGTTGCTGATGTTGCAGGCCCGAGCGGTTGGAGCCAGCTGCCGACTTCCACTGCCATGGTCCCACTGATTGAGATGCGCTGGCGCCGGCGATCCAGCGTCTGTCGACCATTCGCGAGGAGATCTGCTCATCTCAAGGCGCTCGTCTGTGGAAGCGGACCGAGAGAGAGGCCGGCTAGACCTGGCTTGCTCGGAAGATCGAGGAGCGCGAGCGCGATTGCACAAGTCGACGCTCCGACCCGAGTACTCTGGAGCGTTGACCTGGACTAGTGCCCCTCAATCGCCTTGGGAGACACAAGGTATGGTATCTTGCCGACGCTGCGCTTCGTCGCGCCAATGGAATAAGCCATCGGTATCTTGGGAGAGTTCTCCGGCAAGCCGTACATATCCTTGCCGGCCCGCACGGCAAATGAAAAGTGCTGCCACGAAACCGTGTCATGCTCATTGAGAAAATCGAGCGTCAGACCAGCTGAAATCAGCGCATTCACCACGTCACTGATCGGGTGGATCCATTCATAATAGCGAGGATGCTTCAAGATGCGATCATCGCCGGTGTAGGTCAGTTCCTCGTTCCAGGCGAGCGGCCGAGCTATCGGCGTTCGCCAGTCGTGCTTCAATTCCAGGGCCGCGGCCTTTCGATCGCACTGAAACAGCAATGGATGGCCCTCGGCCATGTAGAGGCGGCCGCCGGGTCGCAGAAGATCGGCAACCACCCGCGCCCAACGGAACACGTCGTCCAGCCAGTTTACCGAACCCCAGGTAACGTAAGCGATATCAAAGGTCCGGCCGAGCGCTTCCACCGCCTCGAACAGTGGCGCTTCCACGAAGCGCACGTCGGTGCCTGCCTTCGCAGCAAAATCCCGCGCCGCCACGATCGCCGTCGGTGAAAAGTCGAGCCCGGTCACGCTGCCTGCGCCGAGATTCTTCAGGCTGATCGTGTCAAGACCAATGTGACACTGCAGGTGGACGATATCCTTGCCGGCGATATCGCCGAGCTCGCGCGTTTCCAGCTCATAGAGATTGGATCCGCCGGCCAGCACATTCTCGATGTGGTAGCTGCCCGTCGTGTCGGTCGAGTGCAGTTCGGCCCGATCATCCCAATTAAGGCGGTTCGCGCCCAGAAACCGTTCCAAATTCCCCCACCCCTGACCGACGCATGGTAAACAAGTCGTTAAAGCACCTTTGCAGCGAAAGTAGCGCGCGTCAATCCGGACCGGGCGGCAGTACGACGCCGCTCGCGAAAGCATTAGTCCCGGGAAGGCTTGCTGCTGATCAAAGGCTTCTGGCGCGATCGCCGCGCCCGGCGACAAGACCCCGCAGGCGCTCCCGGACTCCGCCGTCGTGGTCTGTATGTGGATCAGTCGGTTCCTCAGCCCGGCACAGCCACCATCGCGATATTTCTGGAGAGCTCGTTTGTGGGGGCAACTGCGTCTGCCGTGCCGCTCGTGAGTGCTCGGTAGAGTGCCAGATAATCGCTGCACATGCGCTCGACCGTGAACCGCTTCTCGAACGTCTGCCGCACTCGTGCGCGATCGAGCCTGTCTATGCGCCGGAGCGCGCCCACGGCTTCCTCCACCGTATCCACGATCCATCCGGACACACCGTCATCGATGATCTCCGGGACGGCGCCACGCCGGAACGCAACCACCGGCGTACCGCAGGCCATTGCTTCGATCGTTACGAGACCGAAGGGTTCCGGCCAGTCGATCGGAAACAAAAGCGCTTTCGCATTGCCCAGAAAATCCGCCTTTTGCCGCTCATCGATCTCGCCAATGAACTCCACGTTCGAATGCCGCAGCACTTGCGGCTCGACCCTTTCCTTCCAGAACGACTGGTCCACCTTGTCGATTTTGGCGGCGATCTTCAGGGGAAACCCGGCCCGTGCCGCTTATTTGTATGGCCGCTTCCGGCCCCTTTTCCGGCGAGATGCGACCGAGAAACGCAAGATAGCCGGAGGTGTTCGGGTGGAACGGCAGAAGATCGCGGGGTAGGCCATGATGCACGGTTCCAACCCAATTGACGGGCGGCATGGGCCGGCGCTGGTCGAAGGAAATCGAGACCAGGGGAACGTCGTCGAACATCGCATAAAGCTGCGCCAGATCGGGCAGGTCGAGCCTGCCGTGAAGCGTGGTAACCGTTCGTCTGGCAAAATCCCGAATTATGGGGAAGTGCAGAACATCGACGTGGAAATGCAAAACGTCGAATTCACCGGCTCGCCGGCGCACCCGTTCAAGCATCATAACATGGTGCGGACCACCGTCCTGGACCCTGGGGTTCAGGCGCAGCGCGACGTCGCAACACCGCACCAGCTCGGCTGAGGTACGAGAATCGGCGCTGGCGAACAGCGTCACCTCGTGGCCCTGTCGGACAAGTTCTTCGGTCAGATACGAAACAATTCGCTCCGTTCCACCGTAGGTTCGGGGCGGCACGGATTCGGTTAGCGGCGCGATCTGGGCTATTTTCATTTAGAAATCTTTTCGGCGGCGATCGCCGTCTTTCAAACAAGCTTCGGCGGCAACCAAGACAAGCGAGAGCTTCCAGTTGCGAAGTATTCTATGCAGAGCGTATTTATAGTTGTGCCGTCCGTGCTCCTCCCGTGCAATCAGGTTGCCCTTATTCAACTCCTCTGCATCCAAGAACTGCGATCCATGAGAAATGTTTCACCGGCTCGATAAAAAGACAGAATGAGCTACGCGCCGCCGCCCCGCCGCCCCCTGACAGGCAGCTTTGGATCGCTCGATCACCACCAAGTGATCCAGGCGTGCCGGTGCCGAATGGAACATAAAGCCCGGAATTCAGTTAGATAGCCGGATTTGGCTGGAGTACCGCCAGATGCGGAATTCCAGCCGGGCAGGGCACTACCTTGACACGGAGTGAGCGGCTTCGGGCGCATCTCACCGAACTCAGGCACCACCTTGCCGAACTCAGGAGCCATAAACGCTCCTTATGGAGGATGCCATGAACCAGTGGACAAACGCCAGGCTCTGTGACGTAGCCAACCTGATCCTTGGGGCAATTCTGTTCTTCTCCCCCTGGATCTTCACCTTTGCGGCAGGCCCGCAGACGCAGAACGCCCTCGGCAGCGGAATCTTGATTGTCGTGCTTTCGGTTGCCGCCCTCGCAGCATTTGCCGTGTGGGAAGAGTGGGTGAACCTGGTCGTCGGACTGTGGGTTCTCGCATCGCCCTGGGTGCTTGGATTCCAGGCGTCCACGGCGATGACCGTGCATGTCGTGATCGGCATTCTGGTCGCCGTGCTGGCGGCGATCGAGCTCTGGATGATGTATCAGAACCCGCCGACCCAGTCCGCCGCCTAACAGGCGCAGCCAGCCAGCGCCCTTTTTTGGGCCTGACGGATCTATCGGTCGTCTGCCGGCCTCTCGGCAACAGCCGCTGGAGGCCGGGCAGGCGGCGTTTGTTTGGACGAGAATAGGAAGGATGACGCATTATGGTCGGTGACAATCCGCGTTCGACGGCCAGGATTGCGGGACATCCTATTCATCCGATGCTCGTGCCATTTCCGATCGCCTGCTTCGTCGGCACCCTGCTGACGGATCTAGCCTATTGGCGAACAGCGGAGATGATGTGGGCTGACTTCTCCGCTTGGCTGGTTACCGTCGGCGTGATCATGGGCTGCCTGGCAGCGATCGCGGGGCTGATCGATTTCCTGGCCAATCCGCTGATAAGGGCACAGCCCCCCGCCTGGCCGCACGTGCTCGGCAATCTTCTGGCGCTGGCGTTATCCATCATCAACATGCTCGTGCACACCCGCGATGCATGGACCTCCATCGTTCCTACAGGCTTGATCCTCTCGGCGGTTGTCGTGCTCGTCCTCATCTTCACCGGTTGGCTGGGCTGGTCCATGGTGTACAGGCATCACGTCGGAGTGGCGGATTGATGCGCATAGCAAGCTCCATCGGTCAGACCAGGCGCATCGCGGTGTCCGTCCTAGTTTGCACTGCGGCGATCACTCTTGCAGCGTGCAGCGGCAACGACCCGGACCCCAGCAGTCAGATAGGGCCGAATCCAAAACTGCCGGAGCCGATCCAATATTTCTTCCCGCCGATGCATCTCGCTTCCGTGGTCGGATGGAAGAGCGACGAGAAGCCGACAGTCGCGCAGGGGCTGCAGATCCAGGCTTTCGCCCACGGCTTGCAGCATCCGCGGTCGCTTTATGTGCTGCCCAATGGCGACGTCCTGGTGGTCGAGTCCAAGGCGCCGGGTGGCGAACCGATCAAACGGCCCAAGGATTTGGTGATGGGCTGGATCGAATCCTGGGTCACCTCGGGCGGCGACAGCGGCCCAAGCAACCGCATTACGCTGCTGCGCGACGCCGATGGCGATGGCAAGCCGGAGCTGACCAGCGTATTCCTCGACCACCTGAGCTCCCCCTTTGGCGTGGCGCTGGTGGGAAGCGATCTCTACGTCGCCAATACCGACTCCATCGTCCGCTATCCCTACAACACCGGTGACACAAAGATCACCGCGCCCGGGACGCCGCTAACCGCCCTGCCCGGCGGCCCGATCGACCACCATTGGACGAAGAGCCTGGTGGCAAGCCCCGACGGCTCGCTGCTCTATGTCGGCATCGGCTCGAACAGCAACGTCGCCGAAAACGGCATCGAGGCGGAGAAGAACCGCGCCGCCATCTGGCAGGTAGACAGGGCCACCGGCCGGTCGCGCATTTTCGCCAGCGGTTTGCGCAATCCAAACGGCCTGAGCTGGGAGCCGCAGACCGGGGCGCTCTGGGCAGTGATCAATGAACGCGACGAGCTCGGCCCCAATCTCGTGCCGGATTATCTGACCTCGGTAAAGGATGGCGGCTTCTACGGATGGCCATACAGCTATTACGGCCAGCATCTCGATCCCCGCGTCATGCCCCAACGTCCGGACCTGGTCGCAAAAGCGATCGTTCCGGATTATGCACTGAGTTCCCACGTCGCCCCTCTGGGGCTGGCCTTCTATGCGGCAACCAGCCTTCCCGAGGCATATCGCGGCGGCGCCTTCGTTGGCGAGCATGGCAGCTGGAACCGCACGCGCTTCAATGGCTACAAGGTAGTTTTCGTACCATTCAGCGGCGGCCGTCCGAGCGGCGTCGCTACCGACGTGGTGACTGACTTCCTGGACAAGGACAACAAGGCGCGCGGCCGGCCTGTCGGCCTGGCTGTCGACAAAACCGGGGCCCTGCTCATCGCCGACGACGTCGGCAACACAGTTTGGCGGGTGACATCTGCCGGCCAATAAAGTGGCTCCACTCCCTTCGTCGAGCTGTCGGTCGAGCAGGTGGAGGGATCCCCGACGATCGCCGTTCCGGTGGTTCTGCTAGGCGCATTCGGCGTGCCCGCCATTGCCGGCTACTCCACGCTGACGATGTTTGCCGCGTGGCCGCATCGGGCGGGTGAGCTGGAAATAGATGAGGGCCTGCCGCTGATCACCGCCGAACCGAAGGACCGCCAGCGCCGCGAAATGGTATTTTTGCCCTTCCCACAGCCGGCTCTAGAATTTTCATCGCAAATCAAGTTATGATGCACTTGGTATTTCCCGGGACGGCTTGCGCCGCTTGGAATACCGGGAGGAACCGGGACATGGCCGTTGCGCTTGTACTCGTTCTGATAGTTGTGGGCTCGGTGTTGTTCCACTTCCTGAGCCCATGGTGGTGGACGCCGATTGCCTCGAACTGGGACTATATCGACAACACCATCATCATAACTTTCTGGATCACCGGTGTCGTCTTCGCCGCCGTGGTTCTTTTCATGGCCTATTGCGTCTTCCGCTTCCGTCATCGGGAAGGCAATCAGGCGGCATACGAACCTGAGAACAGGCGGCTCGAATCCTGGCTGACGGTCGTCACCGCGGTTGGTGTCACCGCTTTGCTCGTTCCAGGCCTGTTCGTCTGGAGCCGGTTCGTTACCGTTCCAAGCGACGCAACCGAGGTCGAAGTCGTCGGCCAGCAGTGGCAATGGAGTTTCCGCCTCCCCGGCAAGGACGGCAAGCTCGGCACATCCGACACTCGCGACGTCAACGCTGAAAATCCACTCGGCGTCATCGCCACCGATGCCAACGGTCAGGACGATGTCGTAGTGGAAGCGGCCGACCTGCACCTCCCGGTAGGCAAACCGGTCAAGATGCTGCTCCGCTCGATCGATGTGCTGCACGATTTCTACGTGCCGGAATTCCGCGCCAAGATGGACATGATCCCGGGCTCGGTCACCTATTTCTGGTTCACTCCTACCAAGACCGGAACCTTCCAGGTCCTGTGTGCCGAACTCTGCGGCCAGGGACATCCGATGATGCATGGCGTGGTCATGGTCGATACTCAGGAAGACTATCTGGCGTGGCTTGGCCAGCAGCAGACTTTTGCGCAGCTGTCCGCGCCCCAGCAGATGGGCTCGGCAGAGTAGGAAACCGGAACGACGGCGCGCCGTCGGGATTGAAGTTAATGCGGCAAGTCCGAACTGTCGGGCTGGCCGAGAAGGGCACGGAGGTGTTCCTATGGTCGATATCACACCTGCAGATGCGGTACCGCCGGCCGAAGTCGCGGAAATGGAACTCTACCATCCGCACAGCTGGTGGACGAAATACGTTTTCTCGCAGGACGCCAAGGTCATCGCCATCCAGTATTCGGCGACGGCGACAGCGATCGGCATGGTCGCGCTGGTGCTATCCTGGCTGATGCGGCTGCAACTCGGCTTCCCCGGCACATTCGACTTCATCACCCCGGAAGCCTACTACCAGTTCATCACCATGCACGGCATGATCATGGTGATCTACCTGCTCACGGCACTCTTCCTGGGCGGCTTCGGCAACTATCTGATCCCGTTGATGGTTGGTGCTCGCGACATGGTCTTTCCCTATGTCAACATGCTGAGCTACTGGATCTATCTGCTCGCCGTGCTGGTCCTGGTGTCGAGCTTCTTTGCGCCCGGCGGACCGACGGGTGCCGGCTGGACGCTCTATCCGCCGCAGGCGATCATGACCGGTACGCCAGGCGGCCAGGACTGGGGCATCATCCTGATGCTTGTCTCGCTGATCCTGTTCATCGTCGGCTTTACCATGGGCGGCTTGAACTATGTCGTGACGGTGCTGCAGGGGCGCACGCGCGGCATGACGCTGATGCGCCTTCCGCTTACTGTCTGGGGTATTTTCACCGCCACCGTCATGGCACTGCTCGCCTTCCCGGCGCTGTTCGTCGCCTGCGTGATGATGCTGCTCGACCGGGCGCTCGGCACCAGCTTCTTCATGCCGGCGATCGTCGAGATGGGCGAACAGTTGCAGCACGGCGGCGGCAGCCCGATCCTGTTCCAGCATCTGTTCTGGTTCTTCGGCCATCCGGAGGTCTACATCGTGGCGCTTCCGGCCTTCGGCATCGTATCCGACCTGATCAGCACCCATGCGCGCAAGAACATCTTCGGCTACCGCATGATGGTCTGGGCCATCGTCGGCATCGGCGCGCTGAGCTTCGTGGTCTGGGCGCACCACATGTATGTCAGTGGCATGCATCCCTATTTCGGCTTTTTCTTCGCCACAACGACATTGATCATCGCCGTCCCAACAGCCATCAAGGTCTACAATTGGGTGCTGACGCTGTGGCGCGGCGACATCCACCTCACCATACCGATGCTTTTTGCCTTGGCCTTCATCGTCACCTTCGTCAATGGCGGGTTGACTGGGCTATTTCTTGGCAATGTCGTCGTCGACGTTCCGCTTTCGGACACGATGTTCGTCGTCGCCCATTTCCATATGGTCATGGGGGTTGCCCCGATCATCGTAATCTTCGGCGCGATCTATCACTGGTATCCGAAGGTCACCGGCCGGATGCTGAACGAGACACTGGGCCGGTTCCATTTCTGGGTCACCTTCCTCGGCGCCTATCTGATCTTCTTTCCCATGCACTATCTCGGCTTGATGGGCGTGCCGCGGCGGTACAACGAATTGACCGACATGACGATCATGACGGAATCGGCCCACCACCTGAACTCGTTTATCAGCATCATGGCTTTTATAGTCGGTTTTGCTCAGATTGTGTTTCTGTTTAATCTCATCTGGAGCATCCGCCATGGCCGTGAGGCTGGCGGCAATCCGTGGCGGGCAACGACGCTCGAGTGGCAGACGCCCGAAACACCGCCCGCCCACGGCAATTTCGGCAAGGATCTGCCGATCGTCTATCGCTGGGCCTATGACTACAGCGTACCGGGAGCCAAGGAGGACTTCATACCGCAAAACGTTCCGGGCTCCTTCGCGCCCTCCAGGGAGCCGGCATGAGCGTAATCCTGGTCTTCCTGCTCGTGATCGCCGGTATTGCCGGGTGGTGGCTTTCCCATCAGCGGCTAATGACGAAGCCGTGGCTCGAGCAAGGTATGATCGGGGATTTTGTCGCTCTGGACCGATCGGCGCTGCCGACCGCAAAGATCGGTCTCGGCGTCTTCCTTGCCGTCGTCGGCTGCCTGTTCGCGCTGTTCACCAGTGCTTACTTCATGCGCATGGCGCTGTCGGATTGGCGGCCGCTGCCCATCCCGCCCCTGCTCTGGCTTAACACCGGCGTACTGGTCTTGAGCAGCATCGCGATACAGTGCGCTTCGCTCGCGGTGCGCAAGGGTCAAGTGGATATGGTCAGGCTCGGCCTCGCCACCGCTGGACTCACGGCGCTCGTCTTCCTGATTGGACAGCTTGTGGCATGGCGGGAACTGAGTGCGGATGGCTATTTTCTGGCATCCAATCCGGCCAACAGCTTCTTCTACCTGCTAACGGGAATGCATGGCCTGCATATACTGGGAGGACTGGTCGGGCTGGGCAGAACGAGCGTCGGCGCCTGGAACGGAGCGCAGCCGCAGCGGCTTCGCCTCAGTGTCGAGCTGTGCGCCATGTACTGGCATTTCCTGCTTTTCGTCTGGCTCGCCATCTTTGCGCTTCTGGCCGGCTGGGCTTCGACTTTAATCGACATTTGCCGAGGGTTGCTGACCTAGGAGGAACGGGCGGATGGCAGAGACGACACTGGCCCACATCGGCCGAACAGAGCCGCGGCCCGCAGGCTGGCAAGGCATCGCCGCCGACTGGTCCTCGGATCAGCGGGCGTTCAAAAACGTGTCCTGGGGCAAGGCCATGATGTGGATCTTCCTGCTCAGCGACACGTTCATCTTCGGCTGCTTCCTGCTCTCCTACATGACCGCGCGTATCTCAACACGTGTGCCGTGGCCCAATCCGAGCGAGGTCTTCGCCCTGCGCATCGGTGGCTCCGACATTCCACTGATCCTTATCGCCATCATGACCTTCGTGCTGATCTCGAGCAGCGGAACGATGGCCATGGCGGTCAATTTCGGCTACCGCCGCGACCGCCGCAAGACGGCAGTGCTGATGCTCTTGACCGCAGCACTCGGCGCGACCTTCGTCGGCATGCAGGCCTTCGAATGGACCAAGCTGATCACCGAGGGCGTGCGGCCTTGGGGCAATCCCTGGGGCGCTGCCCAGTTCGGCGCATCCTTTTTCATGATCACCGGCTTCCACGGCACGCACGTGACGATCGGGGTGATCTTCCTGATCATCGTGGCGCGAAAGGTCTGGCGCGGGGATTACGATGTCGGACGGCCCGGCTTCTTCACCAGCCGAAGGGGCCGCTACGAGAACGTCGAAATCATGGGGCTTTACTGGCATTTCGTCGACCTGGTCTGGGTGTTCATTTTCGCATTTTTCTATCTTTGGTGAGAGGCAGGACATGGCTGAAGCAACCGCAAACGGCCTGGGACAACACGCACTGGACAGCGCCCGTACCCATGATGCGACGACGACCGGCGTTACCCCGGCGGAGGTTCATCAGGAGCACCCGATCAAGCTCTATCTGGTGGTCTGGGCGTGGTTGTTCATCCTCAGCACCTGCTCCTATCTGGTCGACTATTTCGGTCTCCACGGCTATCTCAGATGGTCGCTGATCCTGATCTTCATGATCCTCAAGGCAGGACTGATCGTCGCCATCTTCATGCACATGGCCTGGGAACGGCTGGCACTGGCATATGCAATTATCCTGCCGCCGGTGCTGGTTCTGGTGTTCGTGACGATGATGGTCTTCGAAGCGGACTACACGCTTCTCACCCGAATGGCGTTTTTCGGAGCCGGGCCCTGACATACAATCCGGATCCGGGCCGTCCGGTCCTGGAGCCTTCGCCTTGAAACAATCCACGACTGGTCCATTTCTGTTGGTATCGGAAACGACAGGCGATGCCGGCGTTTCCACATGCGTCGCGAACACCAGCAAGGGGCGCCCAAGATGACCATCGCAACCAGACTGAAGGACTTCATCGATAGGAAAGGAATTTCCTACGACACCGTCGAGCATCACCGCACGGCGACAAGCAGACAATCCGCCATTGCGGCACATGTGCCTGGCAGCATAATGGCCAAATCGGTGGTCGTTCACCACGACCGTGGCTACGCGCTCGCCGTGGTTCCAAGCACGCACAGGATAGAACTCGCGACATTGCAGGATGTCATGGAGAAGCCTCTTGGACTTGCCTCCGAAGACGAGGTGGTCTCGTTGTTCGGCGATTGCGATGTCGGCGCTGTGCCACCGATCGGCGCTGCCTATGATGTGCCAGTGGTCCTCGATGAAAGCCTCGGCGACGCTCCCGAAATCTATTTCGAGGGCGGTGATCATAGGACGCTGGTGCATGTGAGCGGCAGGGATTTTCGCGACCTGACAAAGGACGCGCGCCAGGCCCGTTTCAGCCACCCGGCCTATTGAAAGCTCTGCCCCACCTGCCCGCACCGGCACTTTCACCGGTGCGCGCAGGGCTGGTTTTTTTCAGCTCACGGTCTGGTGGCCGGCGGCGATTCCACAACTTTCCGATAGACATGCCAGGTCGCATGACCAAGGATCGGCAGCACGACTGCCAACCCGGCGAACACTGGCAGCGAGCCGACGATCAGGGCGACGGCGACGATAAGGCCCCACACGGCCATCACGATCGGGTTGGCCAGGACAACGCGCACCGAGGTGTGGATGGCTTCGTAGGCGCCGACATCGCGGTCGAGCAACAACGGGAATGCGACGACCGTGGTGCACAACACAACCGCGGCGAACACGAAGCCGATGGCGTGACCCAGGATGATGAGCGTCCAGCCGCGTCCCGTGGCAAATATTTCACTGATGAAACTGGACAGCGATTGCGGCGGCGCCGGGCCGAACAGGGTCTGGTAGAATATCTGGGCCGTCAAAAGCCAGGCGATGAAGATCGCAAGCAGCATGACGCCGACCGCTGCAATAGCCGGCAGTGCTGGAGAACTCCTGACCTCAAAGGCGTGCCTCCACGAGGCGTCGAGCCCGGCTTCCCGTCGCCGGCTGATCTCATAGAGGCCGATCGCCGCGAACGGACCAATCAGTGCAAAGCCGGACACAAGCGGAAACAGCAATGGCAGCGTGTTGTTACCTGATGTCCAGACAGCAAGCACGACACCCGCAATCGGATAGATCAGGCAGAGAAAAACGATGTGCGACGGCTTGACCATGAAATCATCGACGCCACGCCTGAGCGCATCAAAAAGATCGGAGACACCGATTTTTCGAATTCTGGTGTGTTCCAGCGTCTCGCTGGCGCCTGCTATTACGTGAAAGCTTGCCATGACCATTCCTCCAGACCAGGTCCGGTAAGGTCGCGTTTTACGGTGCTGCCGTTCCGCATGATTGGCCCACGCAAACCGCGACCTGCACCATGATCAATATACTCTCATGCGGGGGACTTGTCGCGCTTTGTAGGAAGGCCCGGGAGTAAGAGGTCCCGGGTAGCCTGACTAGCTACGGACGCCGTTCTCCGATATGCTCTTCTAGTCGAAGGTGAAGGTCATGGACGGAAGGACAGTTCTCATACTCGGCCTTGGCGTCGTTATTCTGCTGTTGCTGGGATTTTGTGCTCTGCCAATGTGATGTTTTGAGCCGGGGTCAATAGTCGGCTGAAGCGATCACTCGCATTACAATGGTGTCGGCAAGCAACGCTGCAAATATTGCGAAAAGATAGACAATCGAATACGCAAACAGCGCCTTTGCCGGCTTCATCTCCTTGTCGGCGACGAGAACCTTCCAGGCCTGCCAAATGAAACCTGCACCCAACGCGGCTGAAGCAGTGCCGTAATATCCGCTCGCGAAGCCGAAACCCCAAGGGAGCACGCCGATTGGCGCCAAGAGCAGTGAATAGGCGAAGATTTGTTTTCTGGTCGAGTGCTGGCCGGCCACATTCGGCATCATCGGGACCCCAGCCGCGGCATAGTCACCGACCTTGAAAAGGGCCAGCGCCCAGAAATGAGGCGGCGTCCAGAGGAAAATGATCAGAAACAGGATGAGACTTTCAATGCCGATTGCGCCGGTTGCAGCAACCCACCCGATCACCGGAGGAAGGGCGCCTGCCGCGCCGCCTATGACGATATTCTGTGGCGTCGAGCGCTTCAGCCACATCGTGTAGATAACGACATAGAAAAAGATGGTGAACGCCAACAACGATGCGGCGAGCCACCCCACCAGCACGCCGAGCGTCATGACCGACAGTGCGGAAAGCACCAGACCGAAGCTGAGAGCTTCGCCAGGCGTGACGCGACCGGACGGAATCGGTCGCTTGGACGTGCGAGACATCAAGGCGTCTATGTCTGCGTCGTACCACATATTGAGCGCGCCGGCGGCTCCCGCTCCAACCGCGATTGCGCCGATGGCAATTAAGGCGATAACTGGATTCATCACGCCGGGCGCCATCATCAGGCCGACGAAGGCCGTAAACACGGCAAGTGCCATGACGCGTGGTTTCAAAAGCGCAAAGAAATCACCCGCCGTCGCCTCCGAGAGGCGGATGCCGGTATCCTTGAGACGGCTTTCTTCAGTCGACATTCAGACGACCACCGATGGGAATGGCAGCCTAGCCGGCCAATGTCTTTTTTGCAACGAGTCGCCCTCCCCACCGACACTGCCGGCAGATTGCGGCCGAGGCTATGCCTCGACCTGTTTGCTATACCAAGATCCGGCGGAAGAGCCGGGCTATTTGGAGAATTGCTTCAGATAAGCAATGACATTGGCGACGTCCTCGTCCTTCTTGAGGCCGGGGAATGCCATCTTGGTTCCTTTGACCATCGCCTTGGGATCGTGAAGGTAGGTCGTCAGCGTGGCCTCATCCCATTTGACGCCGGACTTGCCGGCCTCGGTCATGGCCTTGGAATAGCTGAACCCTGGATGCGTGCCGGCCGTTCGGCCGATGACGCCGTTCAAGGACGGGCCGACCTTGTTCTGATCCTTGTCCGCGATATGGCAGACCTTGCATTTGGCGAAGACCTTCTCACCCGCCGCGGCATCCTGTGCCCGCGAGGGGCCGGCAATGACGGTGGCGACGGACATGATGACAAAAAACACAAAGGCACGCATGGCATTTCCTCCCTGATCGCCAATTTGCCCTGGCTGACCTGCACAGGCCGACATTTAGTCCGCTGGCATGCGCTCTTGAATGGCAGAACGGATATCCACTGCCTGGGGTTGCGGCACCTACATACCACGGAACCCGGCCGGCAGATAGAGTTCGGCCGTGCCAAGGTTTAATGCGGACAATCTGCTCAAGGCAATTTGGTGTTGCAGCTGGCGGCGATCCGGCCGATCGCCTCTTCAACTCCGGTGAGGTCAAACTCGGCTTTGCCGCGCCCCGACAGCAGCCCGAACCGCCAGGACAGCAGCAGCCGGTCCGCGGCAATCAGTCGCCTGATGCCGTCGGCACCGTCGCGGACCAGCATCCTGCTGCGCGGGCCGACCGACCAGCTTTCGTTGAGCTTGCCGGATTGGCCGACAGTCACCGACATGGCGATGGTTCGGCTGGCGGAAACGGTGTCGCTCAGCTGCAGCCATTCGCTCCAACGCGGTTCGCCGGCGGTCCGGCACGCGATCGTCAAAACCGGGCTGTAGCTCAATGCGCCGCCGCCGGTGATGAGCTTGTTGGTCGCATAAAGCGAGGCGGTGACAAGGCCATCGCTGCTCTTGTCGAACCGCCAGTTGTCGAGAACCGTATCAGCCTGGGCAATGCCACAGACCGACGCAAGCAGGAACGCCGCCGCCACGCTTCCGATACCGAAGAACTGTCTCAACGATGCCTCCAACAACCGCTGCGGTCAGCAACCCAGCGCAGATAATCATCAAAGCTTCATATCGCTACCTCGAGCGCCAGATGCGTGAAATCCGTTGCGTCTGTGCCACAACGAAAAAGGCCGCCTCGAGAAGGCGGCCTTTCGGAATTCAGCAGGGACGTTATTCAGCGTCCTTGGCGGCCTTCTTCTTCGGCGCGGCCTTTTTCTTCGGCTCTTCAGCGTCGTCGTCGGCCTTCTTGGTGTCCGCTTTTTTCGCAGCCGCCTTCTTCGCCGGCTTGGCCTTGGTTGTATCCGTATCCTCCTCGTCGGCCAGCAGCTCTTCCTTGCTGACCTTGACGTCGGTGACCGAAATCTGGCCGAGCAGATGGTCGACCACCTTCTCTTCGAACATCGGCGCGCGCAACGTGTTCAGCGCTTCGGGATTGTTGCGATAGAATTCGAAGGCTTCCTGCTGCTGGTTGGCCGGATAGCGACGCACCTGCTCGAACAGGCCGCGCTGCAATTCCTCGTCCGTCACCGTGACGCCGGCCTTCTCGCCGATTTCGGCGAGAACCAGGCCGAGACGCACACGGCGCTCGGCAAGCCGCATATATTCTGCACGCGCTTCTTCTTCAGTCGTCTCTTCGTCGGCAAAGGTGCGCCCGGCAGCTTCGAGATCGCGATTGACCTGGTTCCAGATGTTGTTGAACTCGGCGTCAACGAGCTTGGACGGCGCCTCGAACGAGTAGGCAGCGTCGAGCTGGTCGAGCAACTGGCGCTTGACCTTCTGGCGCGTTATCGAGCCGAACTGGTTCTCGATCTGACCGCGCACCACCTCGCGCAGGCGCTCCAGCGATTCAAGGCCGAGATTTTTGGCCATCTCGTCGTTGATCTCAAGCGCGCCGGGCTTCGACACTTCCTTGACCGTCACGTCAAAAGTGGCTTCCTTGCCGGCCAGATGCGCCGCCTGGTAGTTTTCCGGGAAGGTAACCGTGACCTGCTTCTCGTCGCCGGCCTTGCTGCCGACCAGCTGGTCCTCGAAGCCGGGGATGAATTCCTTCGAGCCGAGCACCAGCGGCTGATCGGTGCCGGCGCCGCCGTTGAAAGCTTCGCCGTCGATCTTGCCGACATAATCGATGGTCACGCGGTCGCCCTCGGCGGCCTTGCCGGTCTTCGGCTCGTAGGTCCGAGCGGATTCGGCGACACGCTTGACCTGCTCGTCGATCTCTTCATCCGGCACGTCGAACACCTGGCGCGTCACCTTGATGTCGGAGAAATCCTTGATCTCGATCGGCGGAATGACCTCATAGTTCAGGCGGAACTCGAAATCGGCACCGCCTGCCAGGATCTTCTCGGCTTCCTTCTCGTCCTCGGTCATGATCACTTCGGGCTGCATGGCGGCCTTTTCGCCGCGCCCGGTGATGATCGAACGGGTCGAATCATTGAGGATCTCGTTGACCACTTCGGCCATGAACGACTTGCCGTAGACTTTGCGCAGATGCTGCACCGGCACCTTGCCGGGGCGGAAGCCGTTGATGCGGACCTTGTTCCTGGCATCGGAGAGCCGCGCCATCAGCTTGGCTTCCATGTCACCGGCCGGCACGGTGATCTTGATCTCGCGCTTGAGACCGGAGTTGAGCGTTTCGGTGACCTGCATCATAAAACCTTTGTTTCCACCAATGAGGCCGTCAAACGGCCCCTGCCGTTTACAGCCTGCCGGTATGATCTTGCCGGGAATGGCTTTTGGTGCGGGACTTGGCGATCTGTCCGCTCAACGCGGCACAAATCCTCCAGAAATACGCTCCAAAATGTGAATAAGTCTTTGTTTTTCCTACTTCTTATCACATTCTGCAGAAGCGGATCGTCGCGTCCCGTCACATTCGACACGCCTTTTGTCACAGGCGACGCTGATTTTCAACCATCTTTGCATTCCGGCCAATGATGCCGATGTGGGCTCTGACATTGACAGAATGATGGCTACATGGGATTGGCCGGGCAATGCGGATGTGGCGGAATTGGTAGACGCCCTGGATTTAGGTTCCAGTGCCGAAAGGCGTGGGGGTTCGAGTCCCTTCATCCGCACCACCCTTCGCTCTTCGAGCTTGGGGTGGCAGGCCACTCGAAGCTCCTCCGAGCCTTGGCGCAGGAGATCATTGCCAAGGCCGTAGCGCGATCTAGTAAAGCGGCTCCTCGAACAGTGTCTTGTCGCCGTCCACCAGCGCCTTGATCTGCGCCGTGCCGTTGGCCGCGATCGCCACCCGGATGCCGAACGGCCGCACACGCATGTCGTTCTGGATCGCCATCCCCTCGCCTTCCGGCAGATAGAAGCGCTCGATGCCGTACTCCGGCGCGATCGTCGTTGCTCCCTGGCTGATATTCCAGCCCTCGGAGACGTGTCCGACGATATCGGCTTCATCGGATGCTGCCGGCGCCGGCGCTTGCCCGAACCAGGCCGCGGTCGGCCCCCAATAGCCATCGGCGCCCTGCTTCAGCCTGACCACGATCGACGTTTCCTCGCTGGAAAGCTTGCCGGCCGGAATGTTGCCGATCAGTTTCACCGGTATGCGTGAAATGTCGTAGCCGAGCAGAATGTAGTCACCGCGCAAGAGATCGCGCGGATCGATCGGCTCGACCTTGAGCAGGACCTGCTTGCCATCGCGCAGGATCGCGGCGCGTCCGGCGATGATCCAGCTCAGAAAGCCGATCTGGACGAGCGCCAGGACCAGCGCCGAGATGATCAGTCTTTTGCCGGTCATCATGCCGCCGCTCCTGTCATGTTCGAGGCGTTCATGCGCCTTTCTATGCGGATGATAATGAAAGCAAGAACGGCGAGCAGCACCGCCGCCGCAAGGAAGAAGCCTGCCGTGTCGAGCATTGATTGCAGCATCACCACATAGATGATGGCGAGTTCGAAGGCGAAGCCCGCATAGGCAACCCAGCGCAGTCCCCGGCTCTCGCGGCCGCCCAGCACGATCGCCGCGATGATGCCGGCCAGCGCAACAGCCGAGGCAATGGCAAAGCCGCTATTGTAGCTGCTTTCATCCGCCAGTTCGAATTGGATCATCGCCAGTCCGGTGAGAAAGCCGATCAGCGCGTGCAAGGTCAACCTGCCGCCGAGTTGCAAAACCCTCTCGACCGGCCCGGCAGCAAAAATCGCAGCGGTAAAAAGCAGCACCGACGCGGCAACGAGCGGGATGGCGACTTGCAGCGTGTCGTATTCCATGGCCAACAGCACGAGGTAGAAAAGGACCGACAGGATGATCAGGTGGCGCGCCGCCTGGCTGCGCGTCCAGAACGAAACGGCGAACAGTATTAGCGCCATGACCACGAAGAGATGCGGAAATTCCGTGCGCCGGAAGTAGTCGAACCCTCTCAGGAACAGCCAGGCATCGGCGATGCCGACGGCAGCGACGGTCAGTGGGTTTGAGCGCAGCGCCACCGCCGCCAGCGCCGTGCCGGCCCCCCAGGTGATCAAGGCCGAGGCCTCGTCGCCCGACAAATGATACATCTGGCCGATCAGCGCGATCGAACCGCCGAATGCCGCCGCCGCGACGATCCACAGTGCTTCGCCGATCGCCGCATGGTCGCGCATCTTCAGCACCGCGCCGCCGACATAGCCGGCAAGGATAACGGCAAAAAGTGCCGCGACCCGCACCAGCCGCGGGATGACTTCCCAGTTGGCGGCGATGAAGATCAGGATAGCCGCGCCGAACAGCAGCGCCGCCATCATCGCCAGGATCGAGCCGAAACTCAGCGATTTGCGTTCGTTTGCCTCGACGTCGCGCGTTAGAGCCTCGGCTGTCGGCGCGTCGATCAGGCCGGCCTGCTGCCATCGCGCGATATCCGACCTGACCCGTGACGAATAGCTCGCCATGCCCTCCCCCTTTCCCTGGTTCTTTTAGCTCGTCCTGCCAAGCGTTTGACTTAACGGCATTTTCCGATCTGGGCGGAAAACTGGACGCGCGTTAATGCTGCATTGCACAATTTGCATTGCTGCCATGCACCAATAGCGCTTTTAAATCGATATGACCCCACCTATTTTCACGGTGCACACAAAGACGGAATGATCCGAAAGAAAGACGAAACGAGACTACCATGAACCTGATCCGCAACTATCGCAACTGGCGCCGCTATAGGGACACCGTGTCCGAGCTGAGCCGCCTGAGCACCCGTGAACTGACCGATCTCGGCATCAGCCGCAGCGACATTCACTACGTCGCCCGCAAGGCGGTCTAATCCTTCGGGCCGCAAATGGTCCGAACCAGTTTTGAAAAGAGAACGACAATGAACCTGATCCGCAACTATCGTAACTGGCGCGTGTACCGCGAGACGGTTACCGAGCTGGGTCGCCTGTCGAACCGCCAGCTCAACGATCTCGGCATCGTCCGCGACGAGATCAAGATGGTCGCTCGCAGGGCGATCTAACAACAAGAATTTCGCCAGGGTCGACCTCCTCCCCGACCCTGACGGATACGGTCAGCCTTCACCTCCTCCCGAGGGTTGACCACAAAAACGGCGCCCGCCGGACCTCCTCCCCCGGCGGGCGCTGTTTCTAAAAAGGGTTTCGCGCCCTTTCAAATGGCGAAAGGAATTTCGTCAAAGCCGACCTCCTCCCCGGCGATGACGAATACGGTCGATCTTCACCTCCTCCCGAGGATCGACCAACAAAACGACACCCGCCGGACCTCCTCCCCCGGCGGGTGTTGTTGTTTTGGGGCGGCTTCCCCCGTCAGCCATTCTCCCGCGTGGCAATTGCAATCCTTGCGCCAAGCGACTATTTCGGCGCTCATGGACAAGAACCCCATTCACGTTATCGGCGGCGGTCTCGCCGGCTCCGAAGCCGCCTGGCAGGCGGCCGAAGCCGGCGTTCCAGTTGTCCTGCATGAAATGCGTCCCGTCCGCGGTACCGACGCGCACAAGACCGACGGGCTGGCCGAGCTCGTCTGTTCCAACTCCTTCCGCTCTGACGATGCGCAAACCAATGCCGTCGGCCTGCTGCACGCCGAAATGCGGCTGGCCGGTTCGCTGATCATGAGCGCCGGCGACGCGCATCAGGTGCCGGCCGGCGGAGCGCTGGCCGTCGACCGCGACGGATTTTCCGAAGCGGTCACCAGAAAGCTCGAAGCGCACCCGCTCATCACCATTCGTCGCGAGGAAGTGCCCGGCCTGCCGTCGGCGGACTGGGACCAGGCGATCGTTGCCACCGGCCCGCTGACGGCGCCTTCGCTCGCCCAATCGATTGCGGAAGCAACCGGCGCCGACGCGCTCGCCTTTTTCGATGCCATCGCGCCGATCGTCCATTTCGACACGATCGACATGGATATCTGCTGGTTCCAGTCGCGCTACGACAAGGTCGGTCCCGGCGGCACCGGCAAGGATTACATCAACTGCCCGATGGATAAGGAGCAGTACCTTGCCTTCGTGCAGGCGCTGGTCGACGGCCAGAAGACCGAATTCAAGCAATGGGAAGGCACGCCCTATTTCGACGGCTGCCTGCCGATCGAGGTGATGGCCGAGCGCGGCGTCGAGACATTGCGCTACGGGCCGATGAAGCCGATGGGGCTGACCAATGCGCATAATCCGTCTGTAAAGGCGTATGCCGTCGTCCAGCTCCGGCAGGACAACGCGCTGGGTACGCTCTACAACATGGTCGGCTTCCAGACCAAGCTGAAGCACGCCGAGCAGGTGCGCATATTCCGCACCATCCCCGGGCTGGAACACGCCGAATTTGCCCGCCTAGGCGGCCTGCACCGCAACACCTACATCAATTCGCCGACGCTGCTCGACGCGTCGCTGCAGTTGAAGTCGCGGCCCGGCCTGCGCTTTGCCGGCCAGATCACTGGCTGCGAGGGCTACGTCGAGAGCGCCGCCATCGGCCTGCTCGCCGGGCGCTTTGCAGCCGCCGAAAGGCTTGGCCATGCGCCGTCGCTGCCGCCCTTGACCACCGCCTTCGGCGCCTTGCTCAACCACATCACCGGCGGCCATATCGTTTCAGACGATGAGCCGGGAAAGCGCTCCTTCCAGCCGATGAACGTCAATTTCGGCCTGTTCCCGCCGGTGGACGCGCCGAAGATCGAAGGCAAGCGTCTGCGTGGCAAGGACAAGACGGTCGCCAAGCGGCACGCGGTAACGTCGCGCGCGCTCGCCGCCTGCCGCGAATGGCTGGGGCTGCCTTCCCAGGCGGAAGCTGCGGAATAACGGTCGGGTTGGCTACGCGGCAGCCTTCATGCGACCGGCCAGCCCCGCGTCGCGCGCCGGAACAAGAGCCAATGCCGGCGCAGGACAGAGAGCCGCGCCACCTCCTTGACAGGCGAGCGGCGGGCGCGCTCCATTTTGTCGAGATAGGCGCCCGAAAGAGCCAGCGGCAGAAACGCCGGGCGCAGCGAAACCGGTAGAGCGGACGCCCCCTGCTCGAAGGCGGAAAGATGTTCCCGTGCCAGCGCGATTATCGCGGCAGCGGCGCGTTCCGCGCCCGGCCCGCCGTCACCTGTAACGAATTCTTGCGGCGAGGATCCCGCCGCCGCCAAAATATCGGCCGGCACAAAGCACTGTCCCCGCTCGCGATGTAGCGGCAGCAGAAGCAGCAGACCGGTCATCGCCTGCGCACAACCTGCCCTGCCGGCAAGCTCGGCAAAGCGCGGCGCTTCGACCGGATCGAGCACCATCGCCGCAAGCTGGATAAGTGCTGCGGCAGTCTCGCCGCAATAGCCTTCGAGGTCGCTGCGCGACGGCATCGGGTCGTCATAGAGATCGAAGATGCGCGCTTCGAGCATGTTCTCGAAAGCGGCCTTGGGCAGATGGTGGGCGGAAATAGTCGCCTTCAGCGCGTCCGCCACGGGATGGCCGACCTCAGCCCCATCCTCTTCGACTGCGATGACGTCGCGCCACCATTGCAGCCGCACCTCGCCCGGCAGCGCCTCGTGGATGCGGTCGCGTATGCCGGCAATTTCGGCGTTGAAGGCATAGAGCGAAAACAGCGCGTCCCGCTTGTCTTCGGGCGCGTAGAGCGCGGTCAGGTAGCGGTCATGATCAGCGGCGCGCACCGTCTCCATGACGAGTTTGGTGTTTTCGGCCACGTCAGTCGACGGCGATGAGTGCTGCGGCCACGGCGCGGTCTTCAGCCAGCAGCACATTGTAGGTCCGCACCGCCGCCCCGGTCGACATCGGATCGGCGGAAATGCCGGCATCCTTCAGCGCGGCACGCAGCGCGGCCGGCAACGGCCTCAGATCCTTGCCGCTGCCGACCAGCAGGATCTCGACCTTGTCTGCCTCGTTGAACAGCTTGGCGAAATCCGCTGCCGTCAGCGCCAGCGGATCGGCCGGCTCCCAGCCATAGATGCCCGAAGGCAGGCACAGCAGCGAGCCGCGATGCGACATGTCGGCAAAACGGAAGCCGCCGTTGCCGTAAGCCTCGATCGGTGCGCGGCCGGGGAAATGCGCCTCGCGGATGACGATGCCCTTGACCACTTTTGAGGCAAGCCGTCAGGTGGCTATGGCTTTGCCGCCGCCCACCGGCTTTTCCTCGTCCGACGCTGTGGCCTGCGGTCGCAGCTTGAACAGGATAAGCAGTGGCGCGGCGATAAAGATCGACGAATAGGTGCCGAACACGACGCCGAACAGCATGGCCATGGTGAACGAGCGGATCACCTCGCCGCCGAACAGCACCAGGGCCAGCAGCGCCAGGATCGTCGTCACCGAGGTCAGCGTCGTCCTCGACAGCGTCTCGTTGATGGCATTGTTCAGCAGTTGCGGCAGCGGCATTCGCTTGTATTTTCGCAGATCCTCGCGAACACGGTCATAGACGACAATCGTGTCGTTGAGCGAATAACCGATGATGGTAAGGATCGCCGCCAGCGACGACTGGTTGAATTCGAGGCCGGTGAGGACGAAGAAGCCGATCGTCATGACCACGTCGTGAACGGTCGCAACGATGGCGCCGACCGCGAACTGCCACTCGAAGCGGAACCAGACATAGATCAGGATGCCGAGCAGCGCGACCAGCATGGCAATGGTGCCTTGCTTGGCAAGCTCGCCCGAGACCGTCGGCCCGACCACTTCGACGCGGCGGAAATCATACTGGTCCTGCAGCTCGCCGCGCACCTTGTCGATGACGGTCTGCTCGGCATTCTCGCCGCCCTCCTGGGTACCGACGCGGATCAGAACGTCGTTCGGCTCGCCGAATTGCTGAACCTGCACCTCGCCGATATTGAGTTCCGTCAGCCTGCCGCGGATGTCGGCCAGATCGGCATTGCCGGCCTTGGACTGCACCTCGATCAGTGAGCCGCCCTTGAAATCGATGCCGTAATTGATGTCGATGGTCATGAAGCCGATGACCGACAGCACCGAAAGCACGCTGGACAGTGTGAACGTCCAGCGGCGGATGCCCATGAACGGAATTTTCGTTCCCGGCGGAATGAAGGTCACCGGCGCCCGTGGCAACTCCTTCGGACGGGCCCGGCGAAGCCAGATCGACACCAGCAGGCGGGTGAAGGTGAAGGCGGTGAAGACCGTGGTCAGGATGCCGATGGCATAGGTGACGGCAAAACCCTTCACTGGCCCGGTGCCGAGGTAGAACAGCACCACGGTGGCAATCAGCGAAGTGACGTTGGAATCGACGATGGTCGCCAGCGCCTTGCTGAAGCCGGTATCGATCGCCTGGATCACCGAGCGGCCGGCACGTCGCTCCTCGCGAATACGCTCATAGATCAGCACGTTCGAATCGACCGCCATGCCGATGGTCAGCACGATACCGGCGATACCCGGCAAGGTCAGCGTCGCGCCAAGTAGCGACAGCAGCCCGACGATCATCGCGACATGCACCGCCAGCGCGATGTTGGCGAGGAAGCCGAGGAAACCGTACGCGACGAACATGAACGCCACCACCAGGATCGAGCCGATGATGCCGGCGACCTTGCCGGCATGGATGGAGTCCTGGCCGAGGCCAGGACCAACCGTGCGCTCCTCGATCACGGTGAGGGTCGCCGGCAAGGCGCCGGCGCGCAGCAGCACGGCGAGATCGTTGGCGCTCTCGGCAGTGAAATTCCCCGATATCTGGCCGGAACCGCCAGGGATCGGTTCGTTGATCCGCGGCGCCGAAATCACCTGATTGTCGAGGATGATGGCAAACAGCTTGCCGACATTCTGCGCTGTCGCCTGGCCGAACCGCTGCGCCCCCTTGGAATCGAAGCGGAACGAAACCACCGGCTCATTGGTCTGCGAGTTGAACGTCGCCTGGGCATCGACGAGGTTTTCACCCGAAACGATGACGCGGTTCTCGATCAGATACGGAACCGGCGGATCGTCCTGCGAATACAGCACCGAGGACCCCGGCGGCGGACGGCCGTTCAGCGCATCCTGCACCGGCATCGATTGGTCGACCATCTGGAAGGTCAGCTTGGCGGTCTGGCCGAGAATTTCCTTCAGCCGTTGCGGGTCCTGCAAACCAGGCACCTGCACAAGGATGCGGTCGTCGCCTTGCCGCTGCACGATCGGCTCGGTCGTTCCCAGTTCGTTGACACGACGGCTGACAACCTCGATCGACTGGGTCAGCGCCGTCGACGTACGGTATTTGATGCCGGCATCGGTGACGGTGAATTTAAGCAGGCCGGCCTCGGAATCATCCAGGGTCATCTCCTGGATGGACCCGCCGCTGAACAGGCCGGCCGCCACCGGATTGGTCAACGGCTTCAGTGCGTTCTTGGCGGCGTCGATCTGTGCGGGATCGGTGATGCGGACCTGCACCGTGCGCCCCGACCCGGCAAGGCCGGTATAGCCGATCTTGGCATCGCGCAGCAGCGTCCTGATTTCGTCGCGCGTCGTCTCCAGCCGATCCTTGATCAGATCGTTCGGATCCATCCTGAGCAGGATGTGCGAGCCGCCCTGCAGGTCGAGGCCGAGCGTCATCTGCCGCTTCGGCACCCAACTGGGCAGTTGGGCCAACGTGCTTGCCGAGAAAAGATTGGGCGCAGCGAGGACCACTGTGGCGGCCACGGCCAGCCAGATCAGGATCATCTTGAAGCGCGAAAAATAGAGCATTGGTTATCGTCCGTTCAGGCGTACAAGCGGCTGCGTTCCGCCTTCAATTCGGTTATTTCTTGGCGTTCTGGTTTGCCACCGGCTCGCCCTTGACGCGTACGTCG
This sequence comes from Mesorhizobium sp. M1088, assembly GCF_040318575.1. Lineage (NCBI taxonomy): Bacteria > Pseudomonadati > Pseudomonadota > Alphaproteobacteria > Hyphomicrobiales > Phyllobacteriaceae > Mesorhizobium > Mesorhizobium sp. M1088. Next base: position 228,336 of record NZ_JAMYMO010000003.1, read on the forward strand.
GCGATCGTCGAGCGCAGCGCCGTCACCTTGGTGCCGCCGCCAAGGTCGATCTCCAGCTCGTTATCGTCGATCACCTTGGTCACCTTGCCGACCAAGCCGCCGCCGGTGACAACGGTATCGCCGCGACGAACCGCCGCCAGCATCTCGCCGCGCTTCTTTAGCTGCGTACGCTGCGGCCGGATGATCAGAAAATACATGATCACGAAAATCAGAGCAAACGGCACGATCTGGATAAACATTGCGGACGAGTCCCCGCCGATGCCTTGGGCGTATGCCGGTGTCACGAACATCGAGGTACTCCTGAATTTTAAAAACAGCCGCCTTAACCGTTCTGGGAATTTGACGGCCCCGCCAAATTTGGCCGGAATATAGTCGGTAACGTTGCCAATGCAACTGCGCCGCCGGGCAAATCGGCTGCTTTTCCGGCCTGGTGAGCCGTGTTAGAGGGTGATCCCGAAAAGCGACGCTCGGTTTCCGCAAAAGATCATGCCCGAACAAATGCTTGGGACGAGTTTCGAAACCGCTGAAATCAGGTAGATTGGCCTGCCGCACCATCCCGAAAGCGAAACAAAAAAGACAAGAGATGACCGACAGCACCATCGATACCCTGAGCCAGAAGCTCGACCGCCTGATCGAGGCGGTCGCTCGCCTCGCCCCGCCGCCGGTGCCGCAAACCGACCTGGGCGAGGCCGATTGCTTCGTCTGGCAGGCCGATCCCGGCTATCTGGAGCCGGTGCTCAAGGTCAACCGCGTCGACATCGGCCTGATCCGCGGGGTCGACCGCGTCCGCGACATATTGGTCGACAACACCGAGCGCTTCGCGTCAGGCTATGCCGCCAACAACGTGCTGTTGTGGGGCGCGCGCGGCATGGGCAAATCGTCGCTGGTCAAGGCGGTGCACGCCGCGGTCAACGCTTCGGCCAAGCTCGACCTGCCGCTCAAGCTTATCGAGATCCATCGCGAAGACATCGACACGCTGCCGAAGCTGATGGGCCTGCTGAAGGCAGCACCCTTCCGCTTCATCCTGTTCTGCGACGACCTGTCATTCGACCATGACGACACGTCCTATAAATCGCTGAAGGCAGCGCTTGAGGGCGGCGTCGAGGGCCGCCCGGCCAACGTCATCTTCTACGCCACCTCGAACCGGCGGCATCTGTTGCCGCGCGACATGATCGACAATGAGCGCTCGACGGCGATCAATCCGTCCGAAGCGGTCGAGGAAAAGGTTTCGCTGTCGGACCGTTTCGGCCTGTGGCTTGGCTTCCACAAATGTTCGCAGGACGAATATCTCGATATGATCGACGGCTATGTCCGCCATCACGATCTCGCCATCGATCCCGAGATGCTGCGCGCCGAGGCGCTGGAATGGGCGACGACGCGCGGCAGCCGTTCGGGCCGCGTCGCCTGGCAGTTCACCCAGGATCTGGCAGGCCGGCTCGGCAAGCCGCTCAAGGATTAGCCGCTCAAGGACTAACAACAGAAGAAGCCCGCACCTTGCGGAGCGGACTTCCTCGGCGGGCTGAAGGTCAGGTGGCCCGCAAATCGCTTTCGTCTTCTATTCGAGATAGGTCGAAGGATCGACCGGCGCCGAGTTCTTGCGCACTTCGAAATGCAGTTTCGGCGAGTCGGTGGTGCCGCTCATGCCGGACAGGGCGATTTCCTGGCCGCGCTTGACCTTCTGGCCGCGCTGCACCTCGATCGAGCTGGTGTGGCCGTAGACGGTGACCAGACCGTTTTCGTGCCGTACCAGCACCGTGTTGCCGAATTCCTTGAGGCCGTCACCGGCATAGATGACGACGCCGTTTTCAGCTGCCTTGACCGGCGTCCCCTCGGGCACGGCAATGTCGACGCCGTCCTTGCCGCCGCCGAAGCTTGAGATCACACGGCCGCGCACCGGCCAGCGCATCTTGCCGATGCCCGTTGCGTCCGGCGCCACCGCATCGTCGTCCTCGGCCTGCTGGATGACTTTCGCGTCCTTCTTTGGCGGCGTGTAGGAGGCGAGCGTCTGCGTCGGCGTGGCCTTGGCAGGCGGCTGGGTGGTGGCCGTCGTCACCGGATCGACCTTTGCCGGCTTCGCACCGGCGACAACAGCGGTTCCGCCTGCCGGCACTTTCAGGGTCTGGCCGATCTTGAGCAGTCCATCCTGCATGCCGTTCGCCTGCTTCAACGCGACGACGTCGACGCCGGTCTTTCTGGCGATGGCCGACAGCGTATCGCCTTGCTGAACCGTGTAGGTGCCGCCGGCACCGGCTGGCTTGGCCGTCGCCGAAGCCACTTTGGGCGCGGCCTTTCCATCCTTCGGCTGGCTCGCGGCAGCCGAGGCGTCCACCTGCGCGGCAGACTTGCCTTCCCTGAGCTTCGGTTGCTGCGGCAGCACGGCCACCTTCTCCGGCGCGTCGGCCGGCTGGTCGTGCCTGGTGCCGTTCGCGGGCTTGGCGTCGGCGACTTTCGGCGTGGCGCCGTTGCTCGAATACGCATAGGCCGGGATGACGAGCTTCTGGCCGGTCTTCAGCCCCTTGGTCGCGCTCAGCCCGTTGACTTTCATGATGGCATCGGCCGGCACGCCGTAGCGACGAGACAGGCCGGAAATGGTCTCGCCGTCCTTGACGACGATCTCGGTTGCATGCGGTGCGCCGGCGGCCGTCGCCATGCGCGGCGCGTCGGGCTCGGCGTTCTTGAACGGCCTTGCCGCCGGAGCGACGGTGCCGGTTGCCGTCCTGTCGACACGAGGAGCGGCAGGTGCCATCGCCGGCGCGGCAGCGGTACGCACCGGACGGGCGGCGGGTGCCAGGGCGGGAGCCGGCGGTGGCAACTGCTGCGCCGTAACCGGTTCGAGGCTTGAGCGGCTGACCGACTGGGTGTGGCTGCCGTCGACCGGCGCGGCCGCAACATCGCCCGGATAGGGCTGGGCAGCATCCTGCTTGTCGATGATGGCGCGCTGGTTGTTGGTCGAGGCGGTGAACACGTCATCGACGCTGTTGAACCGCGCCACCTGGGAACTACACCCCGTCGCAGCGCCTGCGATCATGAGGACGGCGCAGCCACGCGCCAGATTGCGTCCGTTTGCCTTCAAAACACTGAATTGCATCGCACTAACCCGCACAGACCCGGTACAACTGAGTGTGATTAAAGCGCGTTAATGTTACCGGTCGGTTAAACCTGTAGAATCAGACGCAAATTTTCTTAAAATATTCGAGGAGGCTCTCAACTTCGTCGTCCTAGGATGACGAAACGACAGGCTTCGGCTGATCCCCAAGCGGAGCGATGTACCCGGAATCAGATCACCGCGGCGACACCGTGCAGGATCGGCTGCAGGCGCACCAGGCCGATATCCTCGCGTTCGAAGCGGCTGCCGACCTTGGTCAGCTTGGCCAGCACCTGCTCGCCTTCGTCGGGTCCGATCGGCGCGATGACGATGCCGCCGCTCGACAATTGGTCGAGCAGAAAGCGCGGCAGGCTGTCGAAGGCCGCCCAGGCTACGATGCGGTCGAACGGCGCTTCGTTGGCCAGCCCGTTGGAACCGTCCGCCTGGCGCACGATGACATTGCCGATGGCGAGCGCCTCGAGCCGCTGCCGGGCCTGTTCGGCCAGCGTCTTGTAACGGTCGATGGTGACGATCCGCGCGGCAAGCCGCGACATCACCGCCGCCGTGTAGCCGGATCCGGTGCCGATCTCGAGCACCCGGTTGCCCGGCTCGATGGCAAGTGCCGCGATCACCGCCGCCTGCAGGTCGGCGCCTTCGATGGCCTCGCCGCATTCGATCGGCAGCATACGGTCCGACCAGGCTATCGAGTGGAAATGCGGAGACAGAAAGCCGCGCCGCGGCGTCGCCTCGAAGGCGGCGATAAGCGCCTTCGGCACCGTCCCCCTGCCGCGCAGGCGAAGCAGGAAGGCAGCGAAACCTTCGCGCTCGTCGACCGTTGCAGCGTGGTTCAAGTTCATGCGAGCGCCTTGGCCAGTTGATCGCGGATTTCATGCGCGGTGAGATCGAGCTGCAGCGGCGTCACCGACACCAGCCGATTGCGCAAGGCATTGAGGTCGGTGCCTTGCTTGCCCTCGACTGGCTCGCGGCCGAAGCGCAGCCAGTAGTAAGGCAGGCCGCGCCCGTCGCGCCGCTCGTCGACCCACAGGCTGTGGACCAGCTTGCCCTGCGAAGTGACTACAGTTCCGGCGATCTCTTCCGGCGCACAGTTCGGAAAATTGACGTTGAGCAGCACGCCGTCCGGCAACGGCATGGCGACGAGCTTTTCGAGCAGGGCCGGCGCCAGCGCTTCGGTGGTCTCGTAGGGAACGACGCGGTCCTCGCCGACATAGGAATAGGCCTGGCTGATGGCGATCGATCGCACGCCGAGCAGCGCGCCTTCCATGGCGCCGGCGACCGTGCCCGAATAGGTGACGTCGTCGGCGATGTTGGCGCCGGAATTGACGCCGGACAGGATCAGGTCAGGCGCTGCGGGCAGGATCTTCTTCACGCCCATGATGACACAGTCGGTCGGCGTTCCGCGCACCGCAAAGTGCTTTTCGCCGATTTTCCTGAGCCGCAGCGGCTCCGAGATCGACAGCGAATGCGCATAGCCGGACTGATCCTGTTCCGGTGCCACCACCCAGACGTCGTCCGACAGCGTGCGCGCGATGCGTTCGAGTGATGCAAGGCCCTCGGCATGGATGCCGTCGTCGTTGGTCAGAAGGATGCGCATTATTTCGATTCGATCTTTTCCAGACCGCCCATGTAAGGCCGAAGCGCTTCAGGAATGGTTACGCTGCCGTCCTCGTTCTGATAATTTTCGATGACGGCAATGAGCGCACGGCCGACGGCGGTGCCCGAACCGTTCAGCGTGTGGACGAAGCGGTTGCCCTTGCCGTCCTTGTCCTTGTAGCGGGCGTCCATGCGCCGCGCCTGGAAATCGCCGCATACCGAGCACGACGATATCTCGCGATAGGCATTCTGGCCGGGCAGCCAGACCTCGATGTCGTAGGTCTTGCGCGCGCCAAAGCCCATGTCGCCGGTGCACAGCGTCATGGTGCGGAACGGCAGGCCGAGCCGCTTCAGCACCTCCTCGGCGCATTCGGTCATGCGCTCATGCTCGGCAACCGAAGTCTCCTGGTCGGTGATCGACACCAGCTCGACCTTGTAGAACTGGTGCTGGCGCAGCATGCCGCGCGTGTCGCGCCCGGCCGAGCCCGCCTCGGAGCGGAAGCACGGCGTCAGCGCCGTATAGCGCAGCGGCAGTTGTTCGTGCGGCGTGATCTCGTCGCGAACGAGATTGGTGAGCGGCACTTCGGCGGTTGGGATTAGGCCAAGCCTGCCGTCCCCGTGCCGAACGAAGAACAAATCCTCCTCGAATTTCGGCAGTTGCCCGGTCCCGAAAAGCACCTCGTCGCGCACCATCAACGGCGGCTGGATCTCTACATAGCCGTGCTCGGTGGTGTGCAGATCCAGCATGAACTGGCCGAGCGCGCGTTCCATCCGCGCCAGGCCGCTTTTGAGCACGATGAAGCGCGAGCCGGAAAGCCGTGCTGCCCGCTCGAAATCCATCATGCCGAGCGCTTCGCCGATCTCGAAATGCTCCTTCACCCAATTCGGCCGCGTCGGCACCTCGCCGACGACGCGTTTGACGACGTTGTCGTGCTCGTCCTTGCCGACCGGCACATCGTCGAACGGCACGTTTGGCAGCACTGCCAACGCATCGTTCAGCGCCTTGTCGAGCTCGCGCTCGCGCGCCTCGCCATTCTGGATGAAGGCCTTGATCTCGCCGACCTCGGCCTTCAGCCTTTCGGCAAGAGCTGCATCGCCCGAGCGCATGGCATTGCCGATCTCCTTCGATGCGGCGTTGCGGCGTTCCTGCCTGGTCTGCAGCTCGGTCAGATGCTCGCGCCGCGCCTCATCCGCGGCGATCAGGTCGTCGACCGTGGACTGCGCATCCCCGGCCGACCACGAGCGCTTCTGGAGCGCTTCGACAAGGGCCCTCGGGTTGTCGCGAATCCATTTGATGTCAAGCATGGTCTGTTCGTCCTCGGCACGGCGGTTTCGGGGCAAGGAAATGCCCAAAACAAAGACCAGAGGGCGTAAACCGCATCGATACAAGACGTCAAGGCAGAGTTCCTTCGCGCCGACCTCAGGTAGGCAGCACGCGCAACGTTCGATCGAAAGAACCCTGGAAACAAAAACCCGCCTCGAGAGGCGGGTTTTTGGAGCCAATTGGCACCATACTTAAATTAGTAGCATTGCTGCCGGCACAAAGCAAGAACAAAGTTGCTATGGCCGGCAAAAAAATGCTGCCCGCTTCAACCGAACCTATGTCGAAGACGCGTCCGCCGGCTTTTCGGCCACCTCTTCGGTGGCGTCCTGCTTTTCGCGGGCCACACGGTCGCGCTCCTTGCTGCGTTCGATCAGCCGGGCCGACCAGATCGAGACCTCGTAGAGCAGGATCGTCGGAATGGCGAGGCCGATCTGGCTCATCGGGTCGGGCGGCGTCAGCACCGCCGCCACCACAAAGGCGATGACGATCGCCCATTTGCGCTTCTCGGCCAGGGCCGTTGACGACAGCATGCCGACCCGCGTCATCAGGCTTGTCACCACCGGCAGCTGGAACACCAGGCCGAAGGAGAAGATCAGCGTCATGATCAGGCTGAGGTATTCGGACACTTTCGGCAGCAGCGAAATCTGCACCTGGTCGTTGGTGCCGGTCTGCTGCATGGCGAGGAAGAACCACATCACCATCGGCGTGAAGAAGAAATAGACCAGCGATGCGCCCATCAGGAACAGGATCGGCGAGGCGATCAGGAACGGCAGGAAGGCGTTGCGCTCGTTTTTGTAGAGGCCGGGCGCGATGAATTTGTAGATCTGCGTGGCGATCAGCGGAAAGGCGATGACCATGCCGCCGAACATGGCGAGCTTGACCTGGGTAAAGAAGAACTCCTGTGGCGCCGTATAGATCAGCTCGACCTTGTGCGGGTCGAGCCCGGCCCATTGGGTCGCCCATCTGAACGGAATGACCAGAAGGTTGAACAGCCGCTTGGCGAAAAAGAAGCAGACCAGGAAGGCAACAAAAAAACCGCCGATCGACCAGATCAGCCGCCGGCGCAACTCGATCAGGTGCTCCATCAGCGGAGCCGACGATTTTTCTATCTCGTCCTTTTCCTTGTCCGAAACGCTCACTTGGCGGCTCCCGCCGTTTTCCTGGCGGCCGGCTTCTTCGTTGCTGACGCCGGCTTCTTCGCTGCTGACGACTGCGCTTTTTGCTCAGCTTTTGCGGCAGCCTTTGGCGCAGCAGTCTTTGCCGGCTTGGCCGGGACGGCGGCCGCGGCTTTCGCGGGCGCTGGCTTCTTCTTTGCCGCAGGTGCTTTTTTCGGCACGGCCGCTGCAGCCGTTTGCGCCTGCACTGCCGGCGCTACGACGGACTCGTCCGTCATCGCCGGAAAGATCGGCGTGGCCGGCGTCGGCTCCGGCGGGCTGACGCCCGGCATCGTCGTTGCGCCGTTCTTAAGCGGCTCGGCCGCCTGCTCCGTCGAAGCGGCGGCATCGACGGCCGGCTTGGGTTTCATCACGGCATCGACGCCGGAACGGACGTCGGCGGCGGCCTGCTCGAATGGATTGAGCTGCTTCCTGATCTCGGCTGCCGGATTGAGGCTTCTCAGCGAATCGACCGACTTCTTGACGTCGTCGAGCTCGGCTTCCTTCAACGCATCGTTGAACTGCCGCTGGAAATCGGACGCCATGGCGCGCAGCTTCGCCGTTGTGCGGCCGAAGGTGCGCAGCATGTTGGGCAAATCCTTGGGCCCGACGACCACGATCATGACGATCGCGATCACCAGCATCTCGGTCCAGCCGACTTCGAACATGGCTATACGTTCCGACTAAAGTTTGGGCTCAGCTTTTGCTGGCCTTTTCCTTCGGTACCGAAACGGTTTCGTCGGCACGGTGTTCAACGGTACGCTTGTCCTCGGCAGTCTCGTCGTCCGCCATGCCCTTCTTGAAGCTCTTGATGCCCTTGGCCATGTCGCCCATCAACTCGGGAATCTTGCCGCGGCCGAACACCAGCAGCACGATCACCAGAACGATCATCCAGTGCCAAATCGAAAATGAACCCATAGCAAATCTCTCTCGAACGGTTTCCCAGACGCTGATCTATGCGCTTTCGGGTTCGGATTCAAACAGAACTACGACAGAGTTCATGAATGAGTCGCCGAAGTCACGCACTTTCGGCACGGTGGCCCGCTACCAATCGGCGCAGTTCCATCCTGCCTGTGGCTTTAAGATGGCGCTCGGCTCAATCTTCCGTGACGCGCGGCGTCAAAAGGCCGAGTTCTTCGAGGTCGATGTCGGTCAGCGGATCCTCGTCGTCGGTGAGCGCATCGGGGTCGGCCGGCGGCAGCGGCACCGAGAAATTCGACGGCATGCGGCCGGACAGCAGCCCGGCACCCTTCAATTCCTCCATGCCGGGGAGATCGCGTATCTCCTCCAGTGCGAAATGGTCGAGGAAAATGTCGGTCGTGCCGTAGGTGACGGGACGGCCCGGCGTGCGGCGCCGGCCGCGCATCCTCACCCATTCGGTCTCCATCAGCGTGTCGAGCGTCCCCTTTGACGTCTCGACGCCGCGGATGTCCTCGATCTCGGCGCGCGTTACCGGCTGGTGGTAGGCGATGATCGCCAGCACTTCGAGGGCAGCGCGGGACAGTTTGCGCTGCTGCACCGTGTCACGGCTCATCAGGAAGGCGAGGTCGCCGGCGGTGCGAAACGCCCAGGCATCGCCGACGCGCACCAGATTGACGCCGCGCCGCGCATAGATCTGCTGCAGTTCGGCCATTGCCGCGGCAATGTTGATGCCGTCGGGCAGTCGCGAAGTGAGCAGTTTTTCGCTGACCGGCTCGGAGCTGGCGAATACGATCGCCTCGGCCATCCTTACGGCCTCCGCCATATGCAGCCGCTCGCCAGGATTCCGCGACAAATTCTGCCCCTGATTTTGTGCCGGGTTTTCGGCGACCGCGCCTTGCTCGGCGTCGTCGTCGACGTTGAACGGAATGACCGAAGCGTTGGCGCGTTCGTTCATGGTGTTACCTCGACTATCTTGATGGCCTGGGCGCGGCCGCGCAGATAAAGCGGCGCGAACACCTGGTCCTGCCGCATTTCCATCTTGCCTTCGCGCACCAGTTCCAGCGTCGCCGCAAACGAGCTGGCAACCGCGGTGCGCCGCTCTTCCGGGCCGGCCAGATATTCGACCAGGAAACTGTCGAGCGCCGTCCAGTCGCGCAGCGACCCGATCAGCCTGGTCAGCACGTCGCGCGCATCCTTGAGCGACCACACGCCGCGCCTGGCGATCGTCACATTGGTTATCGCCTGCTTCTGGCGCTGCTGGGCATAGGCGGTCAACAGGTCGTAGAGCGAGGCCGAATAAGCATTGCGCTTCTCGACGATGACCATTTCCGGCATGCCGCGTGCAAACACGTCGCGTCCGAGCCGGTTGCGGTTGACCAGCCGTGCCGCCGCGTCGCGCATCGCCTCCAGCCGCTTCAGCCGGAACTGCAGCACCGCCGCCAGTTCCTCGCCGCTTTCGCCTTCGTCGCCGGGCTGCTTGGGGATCAGGAGCTTCGACTTGAGAAACGCCAGCCATGCCGCCATCACCAGGTAGTCGGCGGCAAGCTCCAGTCTCAGAGCCCTCACCTTCTCGACGAAGGCCAGATACTGTTCGGCCAGCGCCAGGATCGAGATGCGCGACAGGTCGACCTTCTGATTGCGGGCAAGATGCAGCAGAAGATCGAGAGGACCTTCGAAGCCGGCCACATCGACGACCAACGCCGGATCGCCGGTCAGCCGGGAATCGTCGTTCTCGGCCCACAAGCGGTCCATCGGTGCGGCCTTGCCGGCCTTCAGGTCCAATGTCTCCGCCACTTCGCTTCCTTTGATGCTAGGCCACGGCGTCGAAATAACTGGCAAATTCGGCCCGAATCTCGGTCTCGTCCGCCACGTCGCGGTTCCTGATATAGGTCAGCGCCCGCTCCGCGCGCTCAAACGACTTGCCTTCCAGCCCGGTCGTGCGCGATGCAATGCCGGCCATCTCCTCGAACACGCCGTTGCAGTGAAGGACCAGATCGCAGCCCGCCGCAAGGATCGCCGCCGCCTTTGACGGGAAATCCCCAGAAAGTGCCTTCATCGAGGTGTCGTCGCTCATCAACAGGCCGTCGAAGCCGATTTCGCCGCGGATGATCTCTTCGATGACCTTGCCGGACGTGGTGGCCGGGTTCTTGGGGTCGATCGCGCTATAGACGACATGCGCCGTCATCGCCATCGGCAAATGGTTGAGCTCCCTGAACGGGGCAAAATCATGCCGCTGCAAATCGCCGATCGAGGCGTCGACGGTCGGCAGTTCGAAATGCGTATCGGCGAAGGCCCTTCCATGACCGGGAATATGCTTCATCACCGGCAGCACGCCGCCCGCCATCAGGCCTTCCGCCGCGGCGCGACCCAATTCGATGACGGCGCGCGGCTCCTTGCCATAGGCGCGCGCGCCGATGACGTCGCTGGCGCCCTCGATCGGCACATCGAGCACCGGCAGGCAATCCGCCGTGATGCCGTAGCGCAGCAGGTCGAAGGCATGCAGCCGCGCCATCAGCCAGGCGGCACGGGTGCCGGCGTCATGGTCGTCGCGCCACAAGGCGCCGAGTGCACCGGCAGCCGGATAGTTCGGCGCCAGCGGCGGCCGCAGGCGCTGCACGCGGCCGCCCTCCTGGTCGATGAATACCGGCGCGTCCGCACGCTCGACGCAGTCGCGCATGGCGGCGACCAGATCGCGGATCTGCTCGGTCTCGCCGATATTGCGCGCAAACAGGATGAAGCCCCACGGGCATTCGTTGCGATAGAAACGGATCTCGTTGCGGGTCAGTGATTTCCCGGCGCAGCCGAGGATCATGGATTTTGATTCGGTCATGCGGAACAGTTTAGAGCTTCGCGCCGACAAAGGGAATCGCCCGTAATTGCCTTCAGAGGTTTCCGTTCACGCAAAAAAGCCGGCGCGGACGCCGGCTTTTCGAGGGGCCTTGATGCCTAGTGGGACACGAAGCAATTGCCGCCGGCAGCCTTGTAGCTGGTGCACAGTTTGATCGCCTCGTTGCGAGACTGCGCCGGAACGCGGACGCGGTAGAAGGTGCCCTTGCCGGCAATCTCGGCCTTGACGATGTTGGCGGTGCGGCCGGAAAGCACGCTGCCGTAGCGGCGCTGCAGATCCTGGTAAGTCGCCTGGGCGCTTTCGACTGTCGGCTGCGAAGCGATCTGTATCGACCACGAACCAGCCCCGGCCGCGGCCGGATCGATGGAAGCGACCTGATCGGGCTTGACCTCGCCGACCACGTCGACCGGCTGGTCGGACGGACGCTGCGGCGCCACCGGAACCGTGGCCGGGGTGCTGGCGGACTGCTTGCTGGCTGACGGCTTGGCTTCAGCCTTTGTGTCGGGCTTGGGCGCCGGCTGCAGCTTGGAGGTTTCGGCCTGATCGCCACTCGGCTGGTCGCCAATCTTCGGATCACTTGTGATTTGGTCGATCAGGGGCACGGTGCCGGTCTGCGCGGCGGCGTCGGCCTGGGCCGACGGAGCGACGTGCTGCGGCGCCGGATCGGCCGGCTCGGCAGCAGCCATCTGCGGGGCGGCAGGCGCCGGATCCTCGCGCGCCACCAGCGAACCGTCAGGTTTCACGACCATGGTCCGTACCTTGCGCGGCGCAACGGCGACGATCTCGGGGGTTGCACCCTTCTCGGCCTCCTGCAGAACCTGCGCGATGCGATCCTCGGACTTGGGCGCCGGTGCGGCGGCGGTTTCGGCAGCGCCAGCCGCACTGGCGCCAAGCGTGCTGGAGTCAGACGCGCTGGTGCCGGGCGCATTGGTGCCAGCCCCGTCGGTGTCGGACGCCGCGGTGCCGGGCGCGTCGATATCGTCCGCGGCATCGGGGTCATTGGGCGAAAGATCGACGACGCGGCTCTCCGGTTCGTTGGCCTTCAGGTCCACAGGCTCTTCGGTGTTGGTGACCAGCTTCTGCTGAACCGGCTCGGCGGGCTTGGTGCCCTTGACCACAGCGTCATAAACCTTGTTGTCCTGGTTCGGCACGACGGTGCCGCCTGGATTTTCCGGCTTGATCTTGATCGGCCTGTTGTCGGCCTTGACGATAACCGGCGCATCGCCGCCGCTCTTGCCGCCGAGGGTCAACGCAAAGGCGCCAAGGCCTCCGGCGATCGCCACGGCGCCGACCACCGCACCTATCAGCAGCCCGCGCCTGCGCGGCTGCCTTTCGGCCCCGCGTTCGGCAAGGCCCGGAACCGACATCTCCTCGTCCAGTTCGGGATCGTAGTCGAGCTCATCGAAGGTGAAATCGTCGGCCTGCGAAACCGGCTGGCCACCGGGCAATGGGCCCAGATCGAAACCGTCCGCTGCATCGGCATAGGAAGCAGCCGCCGCGCTGACGGGGGCTTCCGCAGGCTTGGCGCCATAGGCGCGCGTCTCGCTACGATCTTGCTTGTAGCCAGACGCGAAGCCGGCATCGTATTCATCGTCATAGCCAGCACTGCGCACCGGGGCAGGCGCTATATCCGTTGCATTCATTTCGGTGAGAAGGCTGGCAAAATCGGCATCGAGATCGTCGTAGGCGGGCGCCACCGGCTCGTCATCGTCGAAGTTGAGCTCCGGAATGTCGAGATCGTCCGCCAGCGCCACGACGCGCTCGGGCACGTCGACCGTCTCGACATCGGGCATCTCGTCATAGGCGGAAGGCTGTTGACGCGAAGTTGGTGCAGCTTCCGTGTAGGCGGGCCGATCTTCATAGGACGGCCTCTCTTCACGGGATGCCTGGCTTTCATAGGACGGCCTCTCTTCGACCGGTGCGGCCCGATAGGACGGCGTTGCAGCCGGCTGCGGCGGTGGTGCCGAACGCGCCGAAGCCATCGGCTGGCTTGCAAAAGCGGGCTGAGGCTGTGCGACCGGTGTCACGCGGCTCCACGAGCGGGCCGGCTCGGGCGGCGTGGCGCGTGTCGTCAGCCAGTTCAGCGCATCGAGCGGGTCTTCTTCGGCAGCAGCTGCCGCACTCTTGTCGGCCGAGTCGTGATCCAGGCCGATATTCCTGGCGAAGTCGGCATCGAGCGCATCGCTGTCGAGATCATCCGCGGGTCCGGCAGCGGCTTCAACACCGAAATCCTCGCCTTCAAGCTCATCGAGGAGGACACTGCCAAGATCGGCGTCATCGGCGGCACTGGACTGCTGCGGCTCAGCGGGCTCGTGCTCGTCGAGTTCCCAATCCAGCTCGTCGACAGCATGCACCGGTTCGTTGGCGACGTCTTTGACCGCCGCCATTGGCTGTTCGGCGGCCACTGCTGGCTTCTGAACTACCGGCGCGATGGGCTGCTGAACAGCCATCACGGGCTTCTGGGCAGTCTGCGGGCTTGTCTGAGGTTCGTTGACCGCTTGTGCAGGCCGTGTGCTCATCGCACCGAGCAGCGCGTTCAGTTCGTCTTCCAGGCTGCGTTCCTCAGCCACTGGGGCCGTCGGGACGACAGCGGCCGGCGCCGCTGGTTCGGCCGCAACCTGCGCCACGGGCTCTTCAGCTTCCTCGGCAGGCGCATCGTCGAAGCTCAGATCGAAATCGTCGTCGAACGCCGCTTCAGCGGCCGTGCCGGAAAGCCGGGCCGCCTCTGGCTCTTCGATCGACTGCTCTTCGATAAACTCTGGTTCTTCGATTTCGGCAGGCTCGTTCGGACGAACGTCGAAGTCCATGTCGACATCGGCCATGGCATCATCGAAATGGCCGGCAAGATCCTCATCGGCCGAAACCGCCTCAACCGGCGATGCCGGGGCGGCGACGTTTTCCGCCGGCTCATGCTCGTGGAGCATCAGCTCGTCTTCGAGCGAACTTGCCACGGCGCTGTCGAACTCATCGTCGAACGCAGGCGCGGCCGCTTGCGCGGCGGTTTCAACGGCGACGGTCTGCTCCATCGGCTCATGCTCTTCGAGCATCATCTCGTCTTCGAGCGAACTTGCCACGGCATTGTCGAACTCATCGTCGAAGGCGGGCTCGTCGACCGGCTCGATCGCCTCGGCTGCGGCCCTGGGTTCATCCTCACCGGTCACCGCGATCTTGGCCGTCACATCGTCGTCGTGCCGAAAATCCTGGTCGAGCGAGGCGGCAAGTTCGTCGTCACTCGAAAGGTCGTCCTCGAACGGCGACACGTCTTCGAGCGAGCCGGCGACGGCGTTATCGAAATCGTCGTCGAGCTTCGGCTCGACGGCGGGAGCGAACGCCCTTTCGGGGGCGGAGGCAATTTCGTCGGCGGCAACAGAAGTGGCTGCAACAGGAGCAGCATCATCCGCCGCACTGTCGTCGAACGCGAAATCCTGTTCGAACGAGGCAGCAAGCGCGTCCTCCATTTCGTCGGCGGCGGCCGGTTCGGGTGTCGGCTCGCGAAGCTTGGCAGGGGAAGCATTGTCATTGGCGTCGGCGCCGAATTCGCCCATCAACTCCTTCTCGAGATCGATCTCGAAATCGCCCTCGTCCACCGACGGTTCGGCGGCAGCGGTTTTCGGCTGGGCCGGCGTTTGCGGTTTGACCGGCTGGCGCGGGTCGAACCCCATGATCCTGGTCAGTTCCGCGAACGGATCATCGTTGGCGATGTCGTTGTGGTCGGCTGCTCTCAGCTGGGTTCTGTCTGCCATTATTGTTCCCGAACTCGCACTCATTCGGACGCCATGGACGTCGCGTAGGGTTGGCCCTTACCAGCGCAATGTGGGCAAAAGGTGACAGGTTTTTTACTCAAACCTAACGCATTTCGGTGGGCGCATTGGCTCCGATCAGCGTCAGGCCGGACGTCAAAACGTCCGAAACAGCCTGCACCAGCCCTAGTCTGGCATGCGTCAATTGTCGGTCGTTAACCTTAACAAAACGTAAGTCGGGATTATCGGTGCCCCGGTTCCAGTGTCCGTGGAAGCTGGAAGCGAGTTCGTAGAGGTAAAATGCCAGCCGGTGGGGCTCGAGCGCGAGCGCCGCGGCTTCGATCAGCCGAGGATATTCGGCGAGCTTCCTGATCAGGCCGATCTCCCCCTCATCGGTCAGCAAAGCCACTTCGGCGGCCAGCTGGTTGCGGTCGAACATGGCCTCGCCCAATTGCTCGCTCGCCTGCCGGAATACCGAATGGCAGCGCGCCGAGGCATACTGCACGTAGAACACCGGATTGTCCTTCGACTGCTCGGTTACCTTGGCGAAGTCGAAGTCGAGCGGCGCGTCGTTCTTGCGGTAGAGCATCATGAAGCGGATCGGGTCGCGGCCGACCTCCTCCACCACTTCGCGCAAGGTCACGAACTCGCCCGACCGCTTCGACATACGTACCGGCTCGCCGGCGCGAAACAGCCTCACCAGCTGGCAAAGCAGCACGGTAAGCTTGACCTCGTCGCCGGCAATCGCCCGGGCAAGCGCTTCCAGCCGCTTCACGTAGCCGCCGTGATCGGCGCCAAGCACATAGATCAGATCGACGAAGCCGCGATCGACCTTGTCCTTGAGGTATGCGACATCGGCGGCGAAATAGGTGAAGGTGCCGTCCGACTTGACCAGCGCCCGGTCCATGTCGTCGCCGACCGCGGTCGAGCGGAACAGCGTCTGCTCGCGGTCCTCCCAGTCATCCGGTTTCTCGCCCTTGGGCGGCGGCAGCTTGCCCTTGTAGATGTGACCCTTCAGCGTCAGGTCGCTGATCGCCGAGCGTATCTTGCGGGCGTTGTTCGCATGCAGCGTCCGCTCGGAGAAGAAGACGTCGTGATGCACGTTGAGCAGCGCCAGATCCTCACGGATCATCGCCATCATCGCATCGATCGTCCTGTCCTTGACGATGGCAAGCGCCTCCTCGTCCGGCATCTGCAGCAGGGAGCGGCCGAATTCGCTGGCCAGCGCCTGACCAACGGGGATCAGATAGTCGCCTGGATAAAGCCCGGCCGGAATGTCGCCGATCTCATCGCCGAGCGCTTCGCGGTAGCGCAGCATGACTGAGCGTCCGAGCACGTCGATCTGCGAACCGGCATCGTTGATGACGTATTCCTTGGTCACGTCGTAACCGGCGAAGGCCATCAGATTGGCCAGCGCGTCGCCGACCACAGCACCCCGGCAATGGCCGACATGCATCGGGCCGGTCGGGTTGGCCGAGACATATTCGACATTGGTTTTCTTGCCGCCGCCGATAGTCGAGCGGCCGTAGTTGCGGCCTTCGCCGAGCAGCGCCGTCAGATGCGCCTGCCAGAAACCGTCCTTGAGCCTGAGATTGACGAAGCCCGGACCGGCGATCTCGGCGGCCGCGATATCCTCGTCGGCGCGCAGCGCCTCGGCCAGCCTTTCGGCCAGCGCACGCGGGCTCTGGCCGGTCGGCTTGGCCAACACCATGGCAGCGTTGGTCGCGAGGTCGCCATGGCTGGCATCGCGCGGCGGCTCGACGGCGATGCGCGACAGGTCCGGCGACGCGCCATCCTTGTCTTTCAAATCAAGCGCTTCGACGGCCTTTATGATTCGCGCGTTGAAATCGGCGAAGATGTTCATTGCTATGGCTCTGACGGTTTTGCATGGATCCGGCGCGTTGGCCGGCAAAATCGCGCCCGCCCTAGCTCAAATCCGGCGTATGGTCAAACAAACGCCTGTGTTCCTTGAGCGCATAAGTGTCCGTCATGCCGGCCAGGAAATCGGCAACACTGCGCGCCTTGACGCGGTCCTCTGCCCGGTCGAGCCCTTCGCGCCAGCCATCCGGCATGGCGCGCGGATCGGCGAAATAGACGTCGAACAGGTCCCTGACGATCTGGTCGGCATCGGCGCGCACCCGCATGACCTCCGCATGCCGGTAGAGGTGCTTGTAGAGAAAGGCCTTCAGCTCCTTTTCCGATACGGCCGTCTCGGCGGAGAAGCTCACCATCGTCTCGCCGGCCGCCCTTACCGCTTCGGCGCTGCCGGGCTGGATGCGCGCCAGATTGGCCGTCGTCGAGACGATCACGTCCTCGACCATGATGGTGATCTGCCGGCGCATCAGCTCGTGGCCGGTGCGTACGTCATCGAGCGCCGGATAGCGCTGACGCACGCCCTTGAGAATCGACCCCGGCAGCGAGACGCCCTCCAGCATATCGAGCGTCAACAGCCCTGCCCTCAAGCCGTCATCGATGTCGTGGGTGTTGTAGGCGATGTCGTCGGCAATCGCCGCGCACTGCGCCTCGATACCAGCGAAGCGGTCGAGCTCGAGGTCGTGCAGTTCGGAATAGTCGCGGATAGCCTGCGGCACCGGCCCCTTCAGCCCTTTGCCCTTGGCATCGGTCAGCGGGCCATTGTGCTTGACCAGCCCCTCCAGCGTTTCCCAGGTGAGGTTCAGCCCATCGAACTCGGCATAGCGCCGCTCCAGCCGCGTCACCACACGCAGCGACTGTGCATTGTGGTCGAAGCCGCCCCAGGCGGCCATCTTGTCGTTCAGCGCGTCCTCGCCGGTATGGCCGAAGGGCGTGTGGCCGAAGTCGTGCACCAGGGCCACCGCCTCGGCCAGGTCCTCGTCGCCGCGCAGCGCCCGCGCCAGAGCGCGTGCGATTTGCGCCACCTCGATCGAATGCGTCAGCCTCGTGCGGTAATGGTCGCCTTCGTGTGCGACGAACACTTGCGTCTTGTGCTTCAGCCGGCGGAACGCCGTCGAATGGATGATGCGGTCGCGGTCGCGCTGGAACGGCGTGCGCGTCGGGCTTTCCACCTCGTCGAACAGCCGCCCGCGCGACTTCGCCGGGTCGCTGGCATAGGCCGCGCGCGGCCGATAGCCGAATCCGATGTCGCCCAACTCGTTGGTCATAGCGTATGCCGCAGTTGACTTGCCCCGTCGCGCTTCATACCTATCATACAAAACCGAAAGCAAGGTGACGCCCATGGGCGCTGATGCCAAGACCGCCATGAAAGTCGAGATGACCGACGCCGCCGCCAGGCGGATCGCCAAGATTGTGGCGAGCGAAGCCGGCAAGACGGCGCTGCGCGTTTCGGTCGAGGGCGGCGGCTGTTCCGGCTTCTCCTACAAGTTCGACCTGGTCGATGGGCGCAATGACGACGACGTCGCCATCGAGAAGGACGGCGCCACCGTGCTGATCGACGACCTGTCGCTGGTCTATATGGGCGGCTCGGTGATCGATTTCGTCGACGATCTGATGGGCCAGTCGTTCCAGATCAGAAACCCCAATGCGGTCGCCTCCTGCGGCTGCGGCACCAGCTTCTCGATCTAGAAATGCCCGACATCGGCGCGGTCCGTCAGGTCGCGCTTTCCGCCGGGCGCGACCTCGATGCGACGCTGGCGTTCTGGCGCGAGGTGCTCGGCATGAACCTGCATGCGCGTTTCGATCCGCCGGGCATCGCCTTTATCATGGCCGGTGACGTGCGCCTGCTTTTCACCGACGGCCTGCCTGCCGGCACCGTCTATCTCGACATATCGGGCCTCGACGAGTTCCACGCTTCGGCAAGGGCCGCGGGTGTTCCCTTCACCGCGCCGCCGGCGCTCGTCCATCGCGACACCGAAGGCCTGTTCGGCCAGGCGGGGGAAAGCGAATGGATGGCCTTCCTAAAGGACCCGGCAGGCAATACGATCGGCCTTGTCGAACGTCATCCACCGGATCGCTAGTCTCCGGACCACCAGCCTATCGAGGCCGTCATGAAAATCGTCACCTGGAACATCAACGGCGTTCGCGCCCGCATCGGCAATTTGACCCATTGGCTGACGGAAAGCGCGCCCGACATCGCCTGCGTGCAGGAGATCAAGACGGTCGACGAGCAGTTTCCCCGCGCCGAGATCGAGGCGCTCGGCTACAATGTCGAGACTTACGGCCAAAAAGGCTTCAACGGCGTCGCCATCCTGTCGAAGCTGCGTTTCGACGAGGTCAATCGCGGCTTGCCGGGCGACGATGCCGACGAGCAGGCGCGTTTCATCGAGGGCGTGTTCTCGACCGACAAGGGCGCCTTGCGCGTTGCCTCGATCTATCTGCCGAACGGCAACCCGATCGACGACGAGAAGAAGTTCTCCTACAAGCTTTCCTGGATGGCGCGACTTGAGCGCTGGGCCGAGGAGCGGCTTGCTCTGGAAGAGCCGCTGGTCCTGGCCGGCGACTACAATGTCATTCCCGAGCCGATCGACGCGAAGTATCCGGAAAACTGGCTAAGCGATGCACTGTTCCAGCCCGCGACGCGGCAGGCGTTCCGGCGGCTGAAGAATCTCGGCTTCACCGAAGCCGTGCGTGCCGTCACCGACGCCCCGGACATTTTTACGTTCTGGGACTATCAGGCCGGCGCCTGGCAGAAGAACAACGGCATCCGCATCGACCACCTGCTTCTGTCGCCCGAAGCCGCCAACTGGTTTTCCTCGGCTTCGATCGAAAAACAGGTGCGCGCCTGGGAAAAACCCTCCGACCACGTGCCGGTGGCGATCGATCTGGCGCTGCAGCCGGCCTGACCGGAGCTGCTGTCCGGCGGCACATTGATAAGTTGACCTCTTATCGCCACAAATCGCGCGCTTAATGAGAAATCATCATGGTGGCTGGGGTTCCCATGACTACTCGATTTGCACTCTGCCCGATCGGCTGCGCGCTTGCGATGGCGGTGGCGACGCCGGCTTTTGCCGATGCAGAGTGCCTGGCTAACGGCAAATCATTCCAGATCGGCCGGGTCGCCTGCCTGACGCTTGCCGGCCAAAGCTACCTCGCCCGTTGCGAGATGGTGCTCAACAACACATCCTGGACAAAGCAGCGGGATGGCTGCCCGGAGAACACGCTGGCCCCACATCTGCAGGGCACGCCGATCTCAACACCGGCGCCCAGCGGCATGCCGGCGGAACCGACCGACAATTGATCTCAAAACGGAAATTCTGCCGACCTATTGGTCGCCGCCACCCTTGGTGAGGATGTCGTCGGCCAGCGAGATCGCGGTGCGGCGGTCGGCTTCGCCGGCGGCCGCAAACGCTTCTTCCTGCATGCCGCGGATCCATGGCTGGTCGGCGGGTGAGGCCCGTTCGAGCGCCGCGGTCATCATCGCCAGCCCCCGCACGATCTTGCCGCTTTGGAAAAGCAGGTTGCCGAGCGTCGCCTGCGCGCCCGCATGGCCCTTTTCGGCCGCCAGCTGGAACCAGCGTCCGGCCTGCTTGACGCTGGCCTTGACGCCGCCCTCACCCTTGAGGAACATCTGGCCCATCTCGAACTGGGCGTTCGGGTTGCGGTAGTTGGCGGCGGCGCGCATGTAATATTCCTGGGCCGCCACCTCGTTCTCCTCGACGGGGCTGCCGGGAATGCCCTTCCTCAGATAGTCGCCGAGCGCCACCAGCGCGTCCGAAACATAGCTTTCCTCGGGCGAACCGGGCTCGACATCCTGGTCGACGATCTCGCTGAAGAACTTGAACGCCGCGTAGTCGTCTCGCGCCACGCCATCGCCTTCGGCATACATGCGCGCAAGCTTCCAGGTGGCGCCGATCTGGCCGTTCTCTGCGGCATATTTATAGGCTTCCGCGGCCTGCTCCTTATGGCCGTTCTTGTAGGCGGAAAAGCCGAACTGGAACACCGCCCACGGGCTCGACTGCGGCTTCACGCCGGTCTTGTCGTCGAACACCTTGTCGTCGAAGGCCATGGCCTGGCCGACGGCGCCCAAGGTCGCGCCAAACGTGGCGAGCGCAACCAGTGCCGAAAGGACAGACGACCTCAACAACTCAGATGTCCGCATAGCAGTGTGTTTCTTTGGCACCGCCGGGATGGGTGACCGCGCCGTCGCGGGCAGGTCCGACCGTCTGTGCGTATTTCCAGATCGCGCCCGACTGATAGTCGGTCGTGCGCGCCTTCCATGCTTTTGCCCTCGCCGCCAGTTCGGCTTTGGACAATGCAACCTCGATCGTGCCGTTCACCGCATCGATCGAGATCAAGTCGCCATCCCTAAGCAGCCCGATCGGGCCGCCCACTGCCGCTTCCGGCCCGACATGGCCGATGCAGAAACCGCGCGTTGCGCCCGAAAAACGCCCGTCGGTGATGAGCGCCACCTTGCCGCCCATGCCCTGGCCGTAGAGAGCCGCCGTCGTCGACAGCATTTCGCGCATGCCCGGGCCGCCGCGCGGACCCTCGTAACGGATGACGAGAACCTCGCCTTCGCTATAGTTGCGATGCGTAACCGCTTCGAAACATTCCTCTTCCGAATCGAAGCAGCGTGCCGGACCCGAGAATTTGAGCTCCGCCATACCTGCGACCTTCACGATCGCGCCTTCGGGGGCAAGGTTACCCTTCAAGCCCACGACCCCGCCGGTCTGGGTAATCGGCCTGTTGGCGGGACGGACCACATCCTGGCTGTCATTCCAGGCAACATGTTCCATATTTTCGGCCAAAGTGCGGCCGGTCACCGTCAGGCAATCGCCATGAAGATAGCCATGGTCGAGCAGCGTCTTCATCAACAGCGGAATGCCGCCGGCCTCGAACATGTCCTTGGCGACGTATTTGCCGCCCGGCTTGAGGTCGGCGATATAGGGTGTTTTCTCGAATATCCTGGCCACGTCGAAAAGATCGAACTTTATCCCGGCCTCGTGCGCGATCGCCGGCAGATGCAGCGCCGCGTTGGTCGAGCCGCCGGTGGCCGAGACCACGGTCGCGGCATTTTCCAACGCTTTTATGGTAACGATGTCGCGCGGGCGGATGTTCCTTGCGATCAGCTCCATGATCTTTCCGCCGGAAGCGAAATTGAAGCGGTCGCGCATCTCGTAGGGTGCCGGCGCGCCGCAGGAATAGGGCAGCGCCAGGCCGATCGCCTCAGCGACGGTGGCCATGGTGTTGGCGGTGAACTGGGCGCCGCAGGAGCCGGCCGATGGACAGGCGGCTTGCTCGATCTCGAGCAGCTCGGCGTCGCCGATGGTGCCGACCGAATGCTGGCCGACCGCCTCGAACACGTCCTGCACGGTGATCTGCCGGCCACGGTAGCTGCCGGGCAGTATCGAGCCGCCATAGATGAATATCGACGGTACGTTGAGGCGCACCATGGCCATCATCATGCCGGGCAGCGACTTGTCGCAACCGGCCAATCCAACCAGCGCATCGTAGCAATGGCCGCGCATGGTGAGCTCGACCGAGTCGGCGATGACCTCGCGCGACACCAGCGACGACTTCATGCCCTGATGACCCATGGCGATGCCGTCGGTGACGGTGATGGTGCAGAATTCGCGTGGCGTGCCGTTGGCCGCCGCCACGCCCTTCTTGACCACTTGCGCCTGGCGCATCAGCGAGATGTTGCAGGGCGCGGCCTCGTTCCAGCAGCTGGCGACACCGACCAGAGGCTGCGCGATCTCGGCCGCCGACAGCCCCATTGCATAAAGGTAGGAGCGATGCGGCGCCCGCTCGGGACCAACGGTCACGTGGCGGCTCGGCAGCTTGGCCTTGGAGATCGCTCTGGCGTCCATACTCGTCCTTGCCGCGGGCGGTGCGGCCTGCCTCTTCGCCTAGCCTTTTGGCGCATGTCCCGAGACAGGTTCGAGGTGCGCCGGGTTTATGGCGGGAAATAGGCAATGTTCTCGGGCGGCCGGGCGACGCGAGGGTTGTTCAGAAACTGTTGCCAAAACGTCACAATTATCGGAGCGAACATCATGGGGGGCAATTTGTTGCATTGGCCGAATGCCGGATGACGCACCGAACAAAACGGCCGGGCAACGCCCGGCCGTTTTGTCGTTTAAAATTCAATAGTTAGAACTTGATCTTGACGGAAGCCGAACCAGCGAGAAGCAGGTCGTTGCCGTAGGTGTAGGTAACGGCATTTGCCACGTCGCCGACACCGCTGAAAGTCGATGACCCGCTCGTCAGCACACCGATCGAGCCGCCGAGCCTGACCTCGACCTGGTCGTTCGGCGAATAGGAGACGCCACTGGCGACGGCCCAGGTATCCGACTGATAGCCGGAGGTCGTCGAGGTGCCGCGATCCCAGGTCAGCGAAACCACGCCCGACAATTGATCGGTGAACTTGTGCCCGATACCGCCCGTGACCGTCCAGCCGTCGCGATAAAGCAGGTCGAATGAAACGGGCGAGGGCAAACCGGTTACCGGACTGCGCACGCCATTGATGGCAATGACGCCAAGCTTGCTCCACTCCTGCCAGCGGATGGAACCAAAGGCCAGCCAGCCAGGAGCTATGCCGCTCTGCAGCTTGAATTCCAGAGCCTGAGGTATCTCAGCCGACGCCGAGACTGGGTACACGCCGGTAGAGCCGGGAATCAGATCCGCTGGAAAGGCGCCCCTGAAGCCGGTCGTGTCGACGGTTCCCGACAGCCCGTCATATTTGTAGCTCGAAGAGTACATCAGGCTGGCGCGCAGAGCGATCTCGGGGATCTCATAGGCTGCGCCCGCACGCCAACCCCATGCCTCGTCGGATAGCTTGAAGACACCGAGGCCGGTATTGCCGAAGGCGAGCAGTGTCTGACGGGAAAGAAACGCGTCTACCTGCTGGTAGGAGACACCGCCGATGAATCGTATGGCGCCCTTGCCGACGTTCACCTTATAGGAGCAGGTGAGACCGAAATCGTCTGTGTCGACGGCGTATTTGACCGCTGTCGGCGAATAGGCGTTGTTCATGCCGAAATTCGCGTCCGCACCATACGGTCTCGTATAGGTGGCAAGACAATCTACGGGCTCAAAGATGTTGGCTTTGATGCCGACATGCGGCACCGCATAATCGCCACCAACGTCCACCGCCGATGTCGACAAACCCGAGCCATCGAGGCGCTGCACATTCTTGAGTTTGCGCTGTGGCGAAACATAGGTGACGCCTGCGTCGAACGAATATGGCGCCGCGTCGAACAGCTGGTCGATGTTGACGCCGCCCCGGTCAAAGCCCCCGGCTTGCACCGTCCCAGCCAAAGCCAGCGAAAAAGCCCCCGCGCCCAGCAGCACTTTCAGACGCGAATAACACATGAATCTCCTCCCCGAAATGTCCTTGCATCAAGCTAGAACCAATTCAGGTTAACGGCGCAACAACGAATTCGCCGTGCGTACATGTACAGCTTGGCTGAACGCATTTCCGACAAGGTGTCGGCCTTCTTACCGAGGCGGGAAAATGGCCGCCACAATACAGATCGACGAGAAAACTCGGGAAAAACCCCTAAATCACTGCAAAACAGGGCATTTTGCGTGCCCAGTCAGCCATTGTTACATTACGGCAACAATGGGGCAAAAACATTCAGTTTGCCTCAAGATTTACGCTGCGGAATGCCCGTTTTCGTGGCAGGCGGCCTGTCTGGAAGGCAGATTCGTGACCGGCGAATCTATTGCGGCCAGCAGGCCCAATTTGTTTGATCAGCCGGCCCAATCTGTTCGATCAACCGGCCCAATCTATTCGATCAACCGGCATCGCGCACCCGCGCCAATGCCACCGAAAGCTTCTCTTGCGCCTCGCGATATTCGGCGAGTTTTTCACGCTCGGCCTCCACCACCTCTTCCGGCGCGTTGGCGACGAATTTCTCGTTGGACAGCTTCTTGTAGAGCCGCGCTATTTCCTCGGTCACCTTCGCAAGCTCCTTGTGCAGGCGCGCTGCCTCGGCGGCAAGGTCGATCAGGCTGCCGAGCGGCAGGCAGATCGTCGCCTCGCTGACGACGATCTGGGCGGATCCCCTGGGTGGCGCCTCGGCGAGCGAGATGTCGCCGACCCGCGCCAGACGCTTGATGGCCGAGTCCTGACGCTCGAGCCTTTCGTGTGTTGCGTCGTTGGCGCCGATCACCACGAGCGGTGCGATAGCCGCCGGCGGCACGTTCATCTCCGAACGCACCGAGCGGATGCCGGAGACAAGGTCGATCAGCCAGTTGATATCGGCGGCGGCCGCCTCGTCCTCGAAGTCGGGCGACGGCCATGCCGCATGACAAAGCAGCGATTGCCGTTGCCTGCCCTCGCCGGCGGTTTCGGCCCACAGTTCCTCGGTCATGAACGGCATCATCGGATGCAGCAGCTTGTAGATCTCGTCGAGTACGAAGGCGACGCATGCCCTGCTCTCGGCCTTGGCGGCCTCGTCGGTGCCCATGAACACCGGCTTCAGCAGTTCCAGGTACCAGTCGCAGAACTGGTTCCAGACGAAGCGGTAGGCGGCACCCGCCGCCTCGTTGAAGCGGTATGAGGTGATGCCGTCCGTTATGTCGCGCGCGGCTCGTGTCAGCTCCGTCAGGATCCAGCGGTTGACCGCCAGCTTGGCGTCCTGCAGCCAGAAATCGTCGTCGCGCGCCACTTCGTTCATCTCGGCGAAGCGCGTCGCGTTCCACAGCTTGGTGCCGAAATTGCGATAACCGGCAATGCGCGCCGGATCGAGCTTAACATCGCGGCCTTGCGCTGCCATCACAGTCAAGGTGAAGCGCAGCGCATCGGCGCCGTATTCGTCGATGAGCTCGAGCGGATCGATGACGTTGCCTTTCGACTTCGACATCTTCTGCCCGTTCTTGTCACGAACCAGCGCGTGGACATAGACCGTATGGAACGGCTCCTGGTCCATGAAATGCAGGCCCATCATCATCATGCGGGCGACCCAGAAGAAGATGATGTCGAAACCGGTCACCAGCACGTCGGTCGGGTAATAGGTCTTCAGCTCCGGCGTCTGGTCCGGCCAGCCAAGCGTCGAGAACGGCCACAGCGCCGACGAGAACCATGTATCGAGCACGTCCTCGTCGCGGGTCAGGATCTCGCCAGGCTGGAAATTCTCAAGCTTGTCCTCGACCCAGGCCTTCCACGGCCCTTCCAGCGCCAGATAGTATTCGACGGCGGCACCGAGCGCCTCTTCCTCGGTCTTTTCGACAAAGACATGCCCGTCCGGCCCGTACCAGGCCGGGATCTGGTGGCCCCACCAGAGCTGGCGCGAAATGCACCAGGGCTGGATGTTTTCCATCCAGTCGAAATAGGTCTTTTCCCAGTTTTTGGGCACGAAATTGGTACGGCCCTCGCGCACCGAGGCGATCGCCGGCTTGGCCAGTTCCGCCGCATTGACATACCACTGGTCGGTCAGAAACGGCTCGATCGGCACGCCGCCGCGGTCGCCGTGCGGCACCGTGTGGCGATGCGGCTCGACCTTTTCGAGAAAGCCGCCCGCCTGCATCAGCTCGACGATCTTCCTGCGCGCATCGAAACGGTCGAGGCCGTCGAGGCTGTCCCAGACGGCCTGGCGCTCCGGCGTCACGTCCAGTCCGGCGAGAAAGTCCTCATTGTCCTTGAGGCTCACCGCCGCATTGACGGTGAGGATGTTGACCGCCGGCAGCCGGTGGCGCTTGCCGACCTCGAAATCATTGAAGTCATGCGCCGGCGTGATCTTGACCGCACCACTGCCTTTTTCGGGATCGGAATACTCGTCCGCCACCACCGGGATCCTGCGGCCGACGATCGGCAGGATGAGGTTCTTGCCGACAAGATGCCGGAAACGCTCGTCGTCGGGGTGGACGGCGACAGCCGTATCACCCAGCATCGTCTCCGGGCGGGTCGTCGCAACGGTAATGAAGGTCTTCGGATTTTCCGGATCGAAGGTCATGCCTTCGACCGGATAGCGGAAGTGCCAGAGGTTGCCGTTGACTTCCTGCTGCTCGACCTCGAGATCCGAGATGGCGGTCAACAGCTTCGGGTCCCAGTTCACAAGGCGCTTGTCCTTGTAGATCAGCCCTTCCTTGTAGAGCGTCACGAACACTTCGAGCACGGCCTTGGACAGGCCCTCGTCCATGGTGAAGCGCTCCCGGCTCCAGTCGGCCGAGGCCCCGAGCCGCTTCAGCTGGTTGAGGATGGCGCCGCCGGATTCGGCCTTCCATTCCCACACCTTGTCGATGAACTCATCGCGGGTCAGGTCGCGGCGGTGAATCTGCTTTTCTATCAGCTGGCGCTCGACCACCATCTGCGTGGCGATGCCGGCATGGTCCATGCCTGGTTGCCAAAGAACGTTCTTGCCGCGCATGCGCTCGAAGCGCACCAGAATGTCCTGCAGCGTGTTGTTGAGCGCATGACCCATATGCAGCGAGCCGGTGACATTCGGCGGCGGGATGACGATGGTGAAGGCTTCAGCCCCCTCCTCGGCCCCGGCACCGGCCCGAAACGCGTCGGCCTCTTCCCAGATCCTGGCAATCTTCGGCTCGACGGCTTTGGCGTCGTAGATCTTTTCGAGCATGGGAAAACGGTCCGCGCTGTCCGGAATTTGTGGTCCGGTGTAAATCGGAAGGTTGTTGCCAAGTCAACCGCAAGGGCGGCATGGCCAATAGATAGCGCCGGGATGGTTCGGTGCAACTCGCGGGACTGAATGTTGCAAGGCAATCGCTTCAGGTTTGCGCTGCCCCTCATTGCCCTGCCGGGCATTTCTCCCCGTATAGTGACGGGGAGAAAAACGCCTGCACTGAAGCTTTCGCCAGTCACGAACGTTGCGGAAAAGGCGCCTAAATTGCGGTCAACCCCTTCTCCCCGTCACTATACGGGGAGAAGGTGCCGGCAGGCGGATGAGGGGCAGCGCCGACTTCGACAATTCGCCGGTCGAGCGCCGCCCATTGGCGGCTCTCCGAATTGCTACTGCGCGCCGCGCGCGACGCGCTCGATTTCCTCGCGCACCAGCCGCTCGACCAGCGTCGGCAGGTTGTTGTCCAGCCAGTCCTGCAGCATCGGCCGCAGCATCTCCTCGGCCATCTCGTCGAAGGTCTTCTTGCTGCGGCTGGCAAACGCGTCTGAAAGTTCACCGAAGGCGGCGGCAACCTGCCGGCCCGCATGCTCCGAAAGGATCGCCGGCCGAAGGGACGGCGCCTCGCTGGCCGCCGGACGCGCCAATCCGATTCTAGAAGATTCCGGGCCGATTTTAGAAGGTTCCGGGCCGCTTTCCGAAGGCTCCGGCCCAATTTCCGAAGGCTCCGGCACAGGTCCAGCAGTCGCCTCGTTCTCGAAAACCTCGGCTTTCGGCTCGGCGTCCGGCGTCCGGAGTGGCTCGGCGCGCTCCGGCTTGGCCATCGCGTCGCCGACCGCGGCGATCTCGCGCCGCCAATCGGCTATGATGGTGTCGGTCGTCTCGGCAGCCTTGGCTGTCGCAGGCCGATCCGGCTTTGCGGGAGCGGTGTTCACCTCAGCCGGCGTAACCGCTGCCTTTACCGGGCCGGCGCGCAGCGGCGTTTCCAGGGGCTCAATGACCGGCGCGGCCGTTGGCTGCACCTCGGCGCGCGTGGCCGGCTTGGCGATCTCCAGCCCGCCGCGCAGTTCGGAGCGGAACGCATCCCCCTCCGCTGCCCGTCCGGCTGCCGGCGCCGGTTGCAGATCCTGGCGCAGCTCGTCCGCGTCGCCCGGCTGCTTGCGGCCGGTATCGCTGTCCTCGATGATCCTTCTGATGGAAGCCAGTATTTCTTCCATGGAAGGTTCGCGCTGTACGCTGCTTGCCGTCGCCATCGTCACATCCGCCGCCCTTGTGACTCGTTCTCAGATTTCCTGTCCGGCAATGCCGGATTCGAATCATGGCAACAGCGTAACCGACGGAACGGCTTGCGAGAATCCCCAATCTGGCGACATCTCGGATTTCAACAGATTAGGGTCGGGAGTTGAAAGCCCGCGCGTCGTTCGAGCGCGGGCTGAAAACACGGCCTGGCGATCAGCGGCCGTCCGGCGTGCGCAGACCGATCCACTTGTCCTTGACGGCGTTGTAATGCTCTTCGGGCCTGTACTTCGTCACGTTGAGCGCAAGGCGGTCTGCCGACAAATGGCCAACCGCCGAGAGGATGGCATAGCTCGCCACCACCACGTCGCGTTCGGCGCTGACAAGATTGATCTTGGCGGTGATGAGGGTCGCCTGCGCGTTGAGCACGTCGAGCGTGGTGCGCTGGCCGACATTGCGCTCTTCGATGACGCCGTTCAGGGCAAGCTGCGCGGCGGCGACCACCTGCCGGTTGGCCGTGACGCTTTGCTGCGCGGCGGTGTATTGCGACCATGCCGAGGTCACCGCCTGGCGCACGGTGTCGCGGCTGACATCGACCTCGATACGGGCCTGGCTAAGTGATTCCTTTGATTGGCGAACCAATGCCGAGGTCCGGCCGCCGGAATAGATCGGTATCGTCAATGTCGCACCGATGTTCGCCGAATTGGTTACGCCATCCTGTGTC
This sequence comes from Mesorhizobium sp. M1088, assembly GCF_040318575.1. Classification (NCBI taxonomy): domain Bacteria; kingdom Pseudomonadati; phylum Pseudomonadota; class Alphaproteobacteria; order Hyphomicrobiales; family Phyllobacteriaceae; genus Mesorhizobium; species Mesorhizobium sp. M1088. The sequence goes on from NZ_JAMYMO010000003.1 coordinate 257,431, forward strand.
GAGGAGAGCGAGCCGGGCGCGGTGCCGCGATAGGCGCTCGAAACACCCGCCGACGCCGAGAGTTGCGGCAGCAGCGCGCCTTCGGCAGACTTCACGGAAAACGCCGCCGCGTCGACCAGATGCGCGGTGGCGAGGATGGCCGGATGCTCGGCCGATGCGATCGCGATCGCTGCATCGAGGCTCGACGGCAACAGCTTCGACACCGGCGAAGCCGGCCTGAGCCTGCCCGGCTCGTCGCCGACGATCTGGCGATAGGTCGCGGCGCTTGCCAGCGCCGTAGCGCGGGCGGCGCTCAACTGCGCCACCGCGGAGGCACGCTGGGCGTCGGCTTGCGCGACGTCGGTGCGGGTACCTTCGCCGACCTCGAAGCGCGAACGCGCCGCACGCGCCTGCTCGGTCAGGAATTGCAGGTTCTGTTCGGTCAGCACGGCGACCTGACGGTCGCGGATGACGTCCATATAGGCGCTTGCCGCGTTGAAAAGAGTGTTTTCTTCGGCGTTGCGCAGGCTTTCGAACGAAGCGCGGACCCGCGATTCGGCGGCCGCCACATTGTTCCTGGTCTGAAAACCGTCAAACAGCGTCTGGTCGATCTCGACGCCAAAGTTGCCGGTGGTCAACGAGATGTTTCGGTGCAACAGGTTGCTGTGGCTGGCGGTATAATCAATACTTCCGGAACCGGTGATGGTCGGGCGCCAGCCGGACTTGGCGATGGCAACGCCCTCGTCGGTGACGCGAACGCCGGCGCGTGAAGAATTGAGAGAGGAATTGTTCTGATAGGCCTTTGAAAGTGCCCCGAGAATGGTTTCGGCCGAGGCGGCCATTGGAGAAAGCGCGGTCGCCGAAACGAGGACAGCGGTAAAAAGCAACTTGCGTACAGACGGCACGTTATATTCCCTCATTCGTTTTGCACGGGAACTGCGCCACGCTGGCTTCTCCTTCTGATCAGCCGGCGCCGCGTTTTTTATCGTTCCCCCGCTGAAAGCCCCCAAGAAACACCCGGTTATGCAGATCAGCAACGATTGTTCAAACGCAAGCGATCATGACAGCGCCTTCGCTGCAAGGCAAAATCACTCAGAATTCGAAGGCGGGAATGCGTTCGAATCCCGGTAGTGGCTTAATTGCCGCATTAAATGCGCGTCTTCCCGTTACAACCCCTCCAGTCTTAAAAAAAAGCCGGGCTACGCCCGAATTGCCCTGCCCTTCAACGGCGACGAGTCGGCCGCCTTCGGCAAGCTGGTCGAACAGCGCCGCCGGCACCTCGCCGACGCTGCCGCCGATCAGGATCACGTCGTAAGGCGCCTTATCTGCGTGGCCTTGCGGCAGCGGCCCCTGGATCACGGTGACATTGCCGCAACCCAGCGCCGCAAGCGTCGAAGTGGCGGTCTCAGCCAGCGCCGGATCGCTTTCCAGCGCCACCACGGACCTTGCCAGCCGCGACAGGATCGCCGCCGCATAGCCGGTGCCGCAGCCGACATCGAGTGCCGAATCGCTTGGGCCGATATCGGCCAGCTGCATCAGCTTGGCCAATGGCGACGGCTCCATCAGATAGCGCGGGCCATCGGCCGTGTCGGCAATTCGGATATCCTCGTCGATATAGGCAAGATCGCGCTGGCCGGGGGCAACAAAGGCCTCGCGCGGCACCACAAGCATCGCCTCGAGCAACGGCGCGCTGGTCACGTCGGTGGTGCGGATCTGGCCGTCGACCATCTTCACCCGGCGTTCGGCAAAATCAGCGCTCATGTTCCAACCATCCGCTTGCCGCGCAAAGGCCGCGGCTGTTTCGACCGGAACTGAAGCCCCCCGGCGCTGACGCGCGGGAGCTCGGGCATTGGAGGCCTCGCCCGGAATCGAACCGGGGTGCAAGGATTTGCAGTCCTCTGCGTAACCACTCCGCCACGAGGCCTCATTGCTCCCGGCGTTCCACCCGGCTCCAATAGGTTGCGGCGAAAATGCCGTCAAGCGGCCACCATGCATTCCCAACGGTTCCTCGACATTCCATGCCCTGCCTTATCAACGCAATGCCCATGTTAGCAATAACATATTAGCTTATCGTTAAGCATGATTCTGGGCGACGGGAACCCGAAACCGGCGGCCACGTTGGGCAAAGAGGAGGCTCCGCCATGCGTCGAGCAGCTAGGAAGGACGGCACGTCGCGCGGATTGTCGCAGTCTGCAGAGCTTGTGCGCTATGCCATCGACCGCCTCAGCATAGAAGGCGCAAACAGCCTTCCGCCGCGCGACCGGGCGCGGCTGGCATCGGCTACCGCCGTTCTCAAGGAGCTTTGCGAACGCCTGGAGAGCTGTTTCGACCAACCTCGGTAAACGTATGGGCGGACGACGCCGCTCGCCGACATATGGCAGGCTGGCGGCCGTCAGCGGGCAATCTCAGTCAGGCCGGCGCCGTCGCTCCCACCAGACGACGAAGCGGCGCCGATGACGACGCACCAGGGCAAATTCGTAGGAGAGCACCAGCAGTCCGATCGGTACCATCCAGAAACCCAGGATCGGCAGGAAGCCGAGAATGCCGCCGATGATCAGCACGACGCCGATCGCAATCCTGAGGCCGCGCGAGCGCGGCATGGTGAACTGGCGGCCGAAGACCGAGATTTTCCGGGCCGGTGGCTGTTCGTCGCTCATTGCCGTCATGTGAAATGTCGATCCGTTTGCATCAGTAGCACCATCAGCCGGAGAAAGCCGCAACGGCCTTTTCTGTTCCTTGACAGGCGAGAGACAGCTCATATGAGGGCGCTCGCCGGCCATTGCCAGCAAGCCTCGCGCCAAAAAGCATCGAAAAAATGCGAAATGCTTCTTTGCAAAGCCGAAACGGGTTTGCTATAGGCTGCCCCACTCACGCAAGAGCCTCTGTTCCCCGGTAGCTCAGTGGTAGAGCAACCGGCTGTTAACCGGTTGGTCGCTGGTTCGAATCCGGCCCGGGGAGCCACTTCAGGTCAAAACTGCGAACGCCGCTTACACCCGGTTCCACTCCAGAGCCGCCTTGCTCCGTGGCGAGCGTCTGAAGGAGTTTGATTTTGGAGCCAGTGATCCGTATTTCGCCATCTCCCACTTCAATCCGCTGCACTAGCGCCTGCAAATAGTGACGGCTGAGCCCACCATCCGTTCGAATTTTCTTTCGCGCCTCAATGCCAAAGCGGTGAAGCAACTCCGGCGTAATCCTGGTTTCTCCACTTTCCCTGCGCCCTTCAGCACGCTCGGCGTCGGCTCGTGCAGCATCTCGGACTCGCTTCAGCTCAGTGATGCGCCCTTTGAGATTGGAATCACCCAAGTCGGCGAGGCCATTTTCAATCGCCTCGTACAATCGCGTGAGCTTGGCCTCAGCGTCCGCCGCCTGCCTTTTTAGCTCGGTGACTCGGCCTTTTTGCCGCTCTGTTTGCTCGTCGCGACGCCTTATCAACCCCGACAGCAGTTCTTCCAAGCGGGCTGGCTCGAGTAGCCGGTCCTCCATGTAGGAAACGACCTTCGTATCCAGTTCCTCCATCGGGACTGTGCGTCCCCGGCATCCGCTCTTCCCCTGACGCGCTGCCGTGCAGCAGGTATAGTAGCGATACTGTTTCCCCTTCCCCGATGTACGCAGGGTCATCGCCCCACCACAGTCGGCGCAGAAGCAGACGCCACCTAGCAACGTGCCTCCGCTCACGAATCGGGGCGCTTTCAACTGCGGGCTTCGGGACCGCATCATTTGCTGGACCTCGGCAAACTCCTCGGGGTCGACGATCGGCTCGACGATCACTTCAACCACCTGGTCGTCGGGGTTCTGCTGTTTCTTGCGCCAACTGGAGACGTTGAAGCGGTGGCGCCCAATGTACGTCTCGCGCTTGAGAATCTGATGCACCGCGCCAACACCCCAGCGCCCACCGGTCTGGGTCCGAATGCCTCGCATGTTCAAGAAGTCGGCGATCTGCCTCGCCCCCATGGGGCCATTGTCCGCCCCGACGCGCGCGAGGCGGAACATCAGTCGGACAGTATCGACCCGTGCGGGATCCGGCTCGATCTTTTTCTTCGTGCGCGACCCACGCTGCTCGGCAGCGACGATCCTATAGCCAAAGGGCGGCCGGGATCCGTTCCAATAGCCCTGTCTGGCATTTTCTCGCATTGCACGGAGCGTGTGCTTGGCGTTTTCCTTCGACTGATACTCGTCGAAGAGCGCCATGATCTGGCGCATCATCACACTCATCGGATCGTCACCAAGATCCTGCGTGCTGGATGTGAGCCGAATGCCGTTCTTGGCCAACCGACGCACATAGAACTCAAGCTGAAATTGGTCGCGGAAGAAGCGCGAGAACGAATGCACGATAATGAACTCGAACGGTGCGGGCTTCTGCGCCCCTGCGTCCATCATGCGTTGAAACTCGGGCCGGCGGTCGTCTGTTGCCGATGCGCCTGCCTCAACGAACTCCGCAACGACGGAAATCCCCTTCGCATCGCAATAGGCCTGAAGCTGACGGCGCTGATCTGGAATCGACAGATCGTGCTCGGCCTGCCGACCCGTCGACACCCTCAAATACAAAGCCGCGCGCCCAGGCAACGCCAAGGCGGGATTCAGGGTGAGGGTCATGCGACACCTCCTTTTGTTGCTTCAATGCGTTTGGCTGAGCAGTTCGTCCAATAACGGCCCGAAATGAACCTCGAACACATCGAGTTCGGCATCAGAGACGGGAATGCGGTCCGGCCAGTCATCGGAAATGCTGAGGTCCCAAGTGTGCTCGATTGCCCTTCGTGCGAGGACCTGCGACCTGGCATGGCAACGAGCGCGCGGCTTGCGGACATAGTCAAACAGATCGACTTCGTCCTGGGGGGCAGAAAATGGGGGGCTATTGTCCGGCATCCCGCCATTGTGGGCAAAATCCAAACAAAATTAAACCGTTCCAGTTGGTTACCGGCAGCCTTTAAAGCGCAGTACCGGACAGTCTCGGCAGGATCCAACAATTTTGGCGGGCTGCGTCGTGCCACGGCGTAGCGGAAAAACCAGCAGACGGCGCTCCGACGCAGCACATGACTGGATCTACCCACCGATGGCTTCCTTTCAGCGTCTGATGAGCCTAGCACCGCGATCTGGAAATATTACCGGTAACAACTAAGGGGTCAATCGGCATATGCCGATTGGTCAAACAAATATGCGGGCGACATCCATCCAAAAGGCCGGAACGACGCCGCAGCCCGATGGCTACGTCTTGCTAAACAAGGTTTTCCGGCTATATTACCGGGCATAGTCGGAGGTTTCAGTGGGCATCTCGCAAAAACGCGCCATCCAAAATTATCGATCTCGCCTTAGCGAGCGCGGCCTGACGCGCTTTGAGGTGCTTGGTCGTGATGTAGATCGCGACCTCATCCGCTCATTGGCTCGCCGGCTGGCAGAAGAAGGCCCCGATGCCTCGCGCCTTCGCGCGGCTGTCAGTCAGACCATCGCCGGCGAGCCGCCGAAGAAAGGTGGCATCCTTGCCGCGCTGCGCCGATCCCCGCTCGTCGGGGCCGATCTCGACCTTAGCCGTTCTCGCGAAGAAGGACGCAAGGTGGAGATTTGATGCGATATCTGCTTGATACGAACATCATCAGCAACATTACAAAACCAACCCCGTCCGAGCCCCTGCTCGCGTGGATGGCCGACCAAATGGACGATGATCTTTTCATCGCCTCGCTCACAGTCGCCGAAATTCGCCGCGGTGTGCTTGAGAAGCCCTCGGGAAAACGGCGGGACGAACTCGAAAAGTGGTTCTCGGGGCCGGACGGTCCGCAGATGCTTTTTTCGGGTCGGGTCCTATCGTTTGACGAGAAAGCCGGACTGATTTGGGCGCGGCTGATGGCCGACGGTAGGGCGAAAGGCCGCCCTCGAAGCGCACTCGACACGATCATTGCCGCCGTTGCTGAAGCCAACGACTGCGTCGTCGTGACCGACAACGAAAAAGACTTTTTCGACATCAAGATCGTCAACCCTATTAGGGACGGCGGCGCCTAGCAGGAAATAACTGCGGACACGAAGTCGGGTAGATTGTCGACCAACCCTCAGGCATGCGAAGCCGCTACGCCCGGAGCATGCCGGCACACGCCATGATAACGCCCTTGCTCGAGCGTAGTCAGAATCCCGATGTTCACCCTGTGCTCTGGCGAACCAGCAGCCCTCAAGCGGCACCCCTCGCCCGGGGGCGGCGGCCCCGCGTCCCGCCTGCGGCGTCGCCATGCTGACGCTCCTTCGGCGCCCGGTTAACCGGTCTCGAGGTCACGAACTTGCTCCGGCAACGAAATGGATTTGTCCGTTCTCACGGACATTTCATCGCCTCCGCTTTGTGCGCCCTTTTTTTAGAAAATTTCACGCGCAGTTTCGCGGACATTCTGGTGACACAAACCGGCAATGCCGGTCCGTCCAGTCCATCATCGGCGCAATGGCGAAGCGTTGAGATACGCTAATCTGCGATTTCCTTTCTTTTTCCACTACTTAGGCCTTCCCAATCACTTTTAGGCTTGTCTCGTTTCGTCCGATTTTGTACTGTTTTCACTGAAAGGTACAACAAATGTTGTACCGCCGACGGGGATGTTGTACCGATATGGGCACCATTGTGAAGCGCTCACGCAAGGACGGTTCTGTAGCATGGCTCGCACAGATTGTCATAAAGCGCAGCGGCAAGATCATGCTGCGTGAGAACAAGACCTTCGAGCGCCGATCAACCGCTTCCGCCTGGCTCAGCCAACGGGAAGAGCATCTTGGAGAGCCCGAGGCCTTGGAATCTGCGCTGCAGACCAGGTCGAACGACAACCGGGTCCCGACCCTCGCGGACGCGATAGATCGGTACGTTCGCGAAAGCAATAAGAAGATCGGCCGCACGAAGACCCAGGTACTGAAGAGCATCAAGGACTTCGATATCGCCGACAAGTCGTGCGCCTCGATCACGAGCACCGACATAGTCGCCTTCGCGCGCGAAAAGCTGGAGACGGGCGTTCAGCCTCAGACCGTCTCCAACTATCTTTCCCATCTGGGCGCAATATTCGCCATAGCGCGTCCTGCCTGGAACTACCCGCTTGACCGGCAGGCCATGCAAGACGCCTCGATCGTTGCGGACAGGCTCGGGCTAATAACAAAAAGCCGAGAACGCGACCGCCGCCCAACGCTCGTCGAACTCGATAAGCTAATGGTGCATTTCAAGGACCGGTCATTCGCCTCGCCGTCCTCCATTCCGATGCATCGGATCATTGCCTTCGCCATCTTCTCAACCCGCCGGCAGGAGGAGATCATCCGGATCGCTTGGAAAGACCTCGACAAGGAAGGCCGGCGCGTACTCGTGCGCGATATGAAGAACCCGGGCCAGAAGATTGGGAACGATGTGTGGTGCGACCTGCAGGAGGAAGCTTTGGCGATAGTCGAAGCCATGCCCAAAGTTGCAGAACAAATCTTCCCGTACTCGACAGACGCCATCGGCGCGTCCTTCACGCGAGCCTGCAAGCTCCTAGGGATCGAGGACCTTCGTTTTCATGACTTGCGGCACGACGGCGTTTCGAGATTGTTCGAGCTTGGCCTTAACATCCCAAGGGTCGCCTCAAATTCCGGACACCGATCCTGGATATCTCTCAAGCGTTACACGCACTTGCGCCAAACAGGAGACAAGTACCACGGTTGGAAGTGGTTCGCAGAAGTGACGAAGAAGGACCCCACCTTGAAACTCGTGCGGCACGGCCAATTCCCACGCCGGCGGCGTTCCGACCGGAACATTGGTGGCGGTCAGCAACAGCGATGAAGGCCGATAGACGCCCAATCAGGCTCTGCTTGCGGCCTGACGCCATGTCGGCGACCCTGCCGAGCGAGACACCACCCTACGACTATTGTGGATCACGGTTGGTCACGCTTCGATCCAATTCCCGCTGAAATGATAGATTTGCAAGTTTGCCACCGTCGTACGACGGTGATAGATCGCAAATAGCCAGCGACCTCCGAGGGCGTGTCGGCGAGACATTCGCCCTTCCCTGCTCCACCATCGCGCCCTCGATTTCGCGTCATTGCACGCTTTGACGAACCTGCTGAGCGCCGGAGATATCGGCAATCGCCGCGCTAGCTGAAAACGATATGTTGCTGTCAGAAACGGCTCCACTGGCCCGCGACCGGGATGACTGAAATGGTGCCGAGAGCGGACTAGCAGCTTACAGTATGATGATGTCCAGACGCGGCCGTTCCGCTGTGGCCCATGAGTTGATGCCAAAAACTCATGGGCATGTCCGATAGAGTGAAAAATCGTATTTCACATTGACGCGCAGATTCGACATATGTGATCTAACGCCGACAGAGAGCGCACCTTTTCACGCGGGTGGGTCGCGATTCAACCATTTAAAACCAGGCACTTAGCCTTCTGCTCAGCTCTCCATATGCCACCATCTCGCCACTAAACCGATAATTACTTTTCGACTTTGGCGTCTCGAGCTGAGCGGCGGCCTCCGCCTCTTCACGGCGGAACAATGCTCTGCTCGAATGATCGAGGCAGGATTGTGAACCCATGAGGCTTTTGCGCCCGACGCATTTTTCGGGGGGTTGAAGGCTCCAGTCTCGAAAAGCGTTGCAGAGAAAGGACGAGGGACACAAAGCTAGCCTTCTTGGAGGACAAAGACCTAGTCACGAGAACATCAGGTCCGACGCTAGAAACCAGTACAGCTCAGAATGAAGCTGCGCGAACGACCAAATCACTGTATGAAATTTGGAAAAAGACAGGACGGAACCGCATCATGGCCTCTGCGACAGCGTCGGAATTCAAGAACGAAAGCGATCTCGTTTTCAGCGATATCTCCAGCGAAGCGTGGCGGGAATACCATTTTGAATCGGGTGCAAAAGTCCGGATCGATAACCCGCAGAGGCTCAACGTCAGCGAAAGCGGAGGCCACCGCATCTTCGACAGTCAAGGCTTATCCCACTACATTCCTAAGGGTTGGATCCACCTTATTTGGGAAACGAAGCCGGGGCAGCCGAATTTCGTGCGTTAGTCAGGCCAAAAGGCGGGCGCTATGATCGTGTTTCTGTCTTCGTCGGCCCGAGCCCGCTACGCTGATGATATTATCCGGATGCTGGCGCTTCCACGTGGCGGCCAGATGCAGTTCCGCTACGACGGTAAGTGGCTCGCAGGCGATGTTCGTAGCAGAGTCCCCCGCGAGCAACTCGCCGACGAGTACGCCTTAGTGTGTTTTGTAGCCGGCAGCGGTGATCCAATCCCCTATGAACTCATACCCATTCGCATTGCTCGCGTTATTCGGGCTGAGAGCGTCGGAACCTCTTACATTTTTACTCTTGCTGCCGATGCTTATGTCAGTGAAGCGACAACAGGTGAACTGCGCGCAGCAATCAGTCCTGCCTGTCGCGAGCGCTTGCCTAGCGCAGCCCAAGCGCCGAGTGAGATCTATTGCTTCTCCCTCGACTTTGAGTGGCGAGCGCACCTGCGTTTGACATTCGAAGCCTTTGAGGAGACTGCAAAGCAATTAAGCCGTCATAAAACGTTCGCGGCCGAGCAAAGCGCGTTCTTCGCTGTACGTCAGATCAGCAAGATCTCGGGCCGAAGCTGGTTTGGAACTTGGCCTCGGTCAAGTGCTGTCGAGCAGGGCGCTTTTCGACTTTCGACTGGCAAGCGCTACGAATGCGAGGTGTACTGCCTTAGGTTGTTCGAGCATCCCATCGACGCTGATGGTGCCCGGCCGACGCCAAAGGAACTTGCCTTGGTCGCTGAGGCAAATGACGATTCGATCCAGTTTGCATCTGCCAAACGCAGCGTCATCGATTCACGTTATGACTTGAAGCGCTACGTTTTTGCAGCCGAACCGGAGGTGATGAGGCGCGTTAGCGGTATCAGATTATTCCTTTCGGCAGAGGGCGACGGAGAAGATCGTGTACGCCAAGACATCTCGCTCCAGATGATCTTCGGCGGCTCGCTTGTCCTAGCTTCTATTCGAGCTGTTGCGATCGGTATCGCGACTGCCGGCCCAGGAATGATCGCCGCAAATGCTGTCGGGAAGCTTAGCTCCGGAGCTGCGGTCCTGATGATCGCGCTGGGCGCTTTGGCTGGCATATCCGCAATTTTTCCCTCCTTTCGAAAGCCCTGATCGAAAAGCCTTGGTCTGGCGCCTTCGACGAAAATGGCGCCAGCTCCCTCGAGGAGTCCAGAAACGTCAAGATGCCGAACAGCGTCCACGTGCACCGTCGGCCCGATGCCCTATCCGGACCTTCGTTCCACGAGAATGTCCCTAGTCTAGTTCCGCGGGCGCGAAGGCTGCAATGACGGCGATCGCCTTCCTCCGACCAACTTCCAGTCGCCGTCGCGAGCCTGCGATTACTCGCTGGCCTATTTCTCATAGAGGACGGCGTTGCGCACCATCTGATGTTCATCTGGCAGATTGCGACCCAGGACGAATTCGTTAAGGACGACTGAGGCCGTTGTTGGGGGTAGATTACTGAACGAGTGCCCTTGCCATTCCGGCGTAAGCAAAGCAGGGCGAAGCCCAACAGCGACTTGCTGGTTGGAGCTTGCAACGCCAAGTGGGACGGTGACTCCTTGTATTTCGACAGGCCCCGTACACGCAAAACCCTCCAATTCGAGCAGCCGTTGGAGATTTCGCAGCAAATTGGCCTGCGCGGCGGGTGACTTCTCCTTAGGCAGCGTGCCATCGAGCGCGTAGCGGAGCAGCTCGGCACCGAGGTTCCGGTCAAGACGTTCCTTGAGGTACTGGTTATGATAGTGCCGCAGGCAACTCTCGCATGACTGCTCGCAGCGGGCGGGGCACTCCTCCAATAACGTGAGGGTCTGCTGGAGGATTTCCTCAATGTTCCTTGCCGCGAGATCGGCGTAGCCGGCCCCACCAGACAAAGTATCGTAAAGGTAGACGTCCAGCAGCAGCGTGTCATCCTCCCGCTTCGGGACGATACGGAACCCAGCACCGAACTCGGAAGGATCGAGATCGATCTGTCGATGCCGGCTGGCTGCCAGGCGCAAGCCTTCGGCAACCGAGTACAGGGCGTCTTCGAGTATCCGTAACTGCAAGGGGTCGCCCGTTTCGGTGACAAGCGGCTGCCTCAGGCTGATACGCAGCAACAGCAAATCGGTGGAGAATACGTGGCCTAGGAACACGTTTTCATAGGTACCAGCACACTGATGCGCCGGCCTCGGCTTCCGGTATGAGAACTCAATCTTATAGGGTCGGCTGTGTGACAAGTGCGGCTGCTCGTCGACCGAGGCGCGTCCGCACTGGTTGCAGATCCAGAATCCGCTGCGACCGTCCGACGTCTCCTGTCCCTTGTTGACGGTCACCAACTGGCGGTCAGTGGTGACTACGTACATGAGGTTGCGGCCGACGGGTCGCAGGCTAGGCAGATCGTCCTTGCCCACCGGGACGGGAAACTGCGCGGCCGTCGCGTAGGTAATGTCCTGATCGCGATCGTCGTCCTTGAGCGCCCTGCCTTCCTCCGGCAGGAAGACCTGCGGCACCACCATGTGCGTGTGTCTCAGGTCGCTTTCGCACACCGGGCAACGCGCCCCACCCTGTGTCAGGTCATTCAAATCCGCGACAAAGCTGCAGTTCTCACAGTGCACCAGCGTGTGACGTTCCTTAAAGATCGCCTCTGCGCGATTCTCGACGTCGGGCAATGTGTTCGCGACCACCCCGCCGGAGCGATAGGTCGCCTTGTTGATAACAATCAAACGTCCGGGAGCATATTCGCTCAACGCCTTGCCAATGGACTGCTGGGGCCGTTCGACGACCTCCATCTTCCACTCGTTGTTGCGCGGAACCAACTGCTCCACAAGGAAACTCGATAGGTCCGTGGGGAAAGCATAGCTGGGCAGCAAACCCTTGGCGAATAGGAACTCAAGCAGTTCTTGATCAGCGACGGCCTCGCGCTCCGAACGCCGGTCCTCCTCCTCCTCGCCGCCTGCGGCAGCCTCACCTTCTGCTGCGGTTGCTGCTACCAGTTCAGCCCGGAAACGGGCGAGAGTCGCCAGCAAGGCTGCGGCCTCATCGCCGATCCAGGCGTCGATCGTCCGAGGGGCGACGCGGAGGTTGTCCGGCAGCCAGTTGCGAATTAGAGGGCGCAACTGGCCGGTTGGCGCAAGAAGCTCCTGACGCACCCACATATCGAAGCTTGCAATATCGAGCCCCGACATCGGCTCGCCGAGGAAAAAGTCCGTAGCCTTGCCAAGCGCCCGGAACAAGGCAGACGATCCCGCCCCGACGGACACATCGTGATGGTCCATGTAGTTATGGAAAAACGTTTGGAAGAGGTAGGCGACGATGTGGCGCCGCGCGATCTTTGGGTTGTCGACCTTGACGTCGGGATTGCGGGGATCGCCCGCGACGATCTGTTTCGGGTTGTTGTAATAGTAGCCGTCGTGAGGGCCATTCTGGGCATAGGTTAGCACGGTTGAAAGTGACGAGCCGCGACGTCCCGCCCGGCCGGCTCGCTGCTGGTAGTTCTCCCGCTGCGGCGGCACGTTGCGCAGGCCTACCGCAACCAGGGAGCCGATATCGACACCCACTTCCATGGTCGTGGTGCAGCTCAGCACGTCTATCGGCTTGTCGGACTTCGCGATACGGACGTCCTTGAAACGCAGTTCAAATTGTTCGGTGGTCGCGTGCACCCGCGCATTGTCGCGATTTGACAGCTGGGCGGTATGTTCCTCGACCGAAATGCTGCGCAGTTGCGCACCGCCTGTCAGCACACGCTCCACCGGCGCACGCCAAAAGCCCTTGCGTGCCCTGATATATTCGCTCTGGGAGGGCGTGACCGACTGGACGGATCCTGATCCACAAGCCGCGCAATGACCATGAACGGTCATCGGCAACAGCGCGGTGCAGTCGGCGCAGTGATGCCATGTCATGTCCAGGTCGATGTGAACGACTACCTTGGCGGGATCGATGAAGATCGCGCCGGTGGAGTCAGCCAGCCCCAGTTCGTTCGCGAGTTCCTTCTCGACCAAACCAAGGGTAGTCAGGTCGATCTGCAGGGCGGCGGCCAGCGCGGGCCGGATCGCCTTCGGAAATGTGCCGTTGCTGCCCCACGCGTTCCTCCAGCGGCCTGCCGCCGACCCGCGGACGTTGCCCTCGATGGTATGGTCAAAGGCATAGCCGTCCGCCACATGCATAAGCCACCCGGCGGCCAAGCCGGACATGTCTGCGGCGGGGAGCGTTGGAACCAACGGTGCAACCGCGCCAACAAGCTTCGAAAGCGCGCGCCGGGCCGGAAAGAGGCAACCCACCGTCGTGCCGGCCAGCGAGTAATATCGGCCGCACAGTTGCTTGAGGAGAGCCATCCTGTAGCGGCTGGGCGGCGGTCCAGGGTCGAAGTCGGCCAGCAATTCCTCGAGAGGTTGGTCTGCATGGTCCTTTTGGAGGCGTCTCACCTGGTCCTCGATTGTTTGCGCGTCCTCCCGGTCAAAGATTGGCAAATTGCTGTCGCTCAGAACCTTGAGCACGGCGATGTAAAGACTGCGGTCAGGCCGCGGTTCGCGACCCGCCTGGAGCAGTGCCCGTGTGGCCAGCGCCAGCACTTGCCGGAAAATGTCTTGCTCTACCTCCCGCGGAATATCGCGAGCCAACCGGGCCGCCTTCTGCCGGCCGTCCGAAAAGAGAAGCACCTTGCGACCGCCATTAGGGTACTCGCGGGTTTCGGTCCGCGAAGCCGGTTGGCTGTCCAACTGCGTCTTCACCAGGTTGGCGAACGGCGCCTCGCCCTTGGTGGCATGGTCCATGATCGTGGATGTCTCACTGCGCAGAGTTGGTTCGCCGCAGACACAGCAATTGCCAAACCTTACGCCATTCTTGACCCAGTCCTGGTTCTGGGAGGGCAGATAGACGCGGGTAAAGCCTTCTGCCGGCCGGTCGCCGCTGTAATTGAGACGGCCGCTCCGGATGTCGAGCCAGGCGGAAACGCAGTCGAGAAAGTTCGGGTTGGGCGGTTCCATCAGCACTTCCACTTCAACCAGCGGCGGCTGGCGGCCTTCACGGAACGGCCCTGACGGTGTGCTCCAGAGGAAATCAGGTTGCGGTCCATCGGCGTAGCCCCGCAAGTAGGCGGTACCGCACTCGCGGTGCGTCAGGAGCTCGAAGACCCGGCCGCCACACTGGCACTGCCGGCGGTGGTGGGTATGCAGCCTGCCGAGAATCCGGCCCGGTCCCTGATGGCGTGCATGGGCACAGTTCGGATCGACGCAGGCGAATAGCCCCGGCAGGCCGCGAAAGAACATGTGCAGGCGGGTGGGCAACAGGACGCGGTCGTCCGCTTTTCGGCGGGCAAAGGGAGCCAGCGCAAGCAGGGCCGCTAGAGCGCGAGTACCGTCGGGATGGTGCTCAAACAGTTGCTCCTGCAGGGCATCCAGCGCGAGGGCCTTGCCTGATACTAGCTCGATGAGCCTTTCGAGCACAGGAAAGCCAGTAAGCTTGGCAAACAGGTAGTCGGGCATGTCTTCGGCCGACGTCGGTTCCGACCAGCCCAACCCAGCGGCCAATGCGGCCACCGCGTCTCGCGCAGTCTCTGGATGGGTTGCGTATTGTTCGAAAGCAGCCAAATCAAAAACCGCGAGCAAGTCGGTCACGCGGTCGCTTGGCTGGCCGCTGCCGAGGCGCTGTTCGCGCGTACCGGTGACAACCGCGAACCCACGCCGCGATTGGCGCGGCAATCCAGTGAGATTGCGCGCGAACTCGTCGATCGCTGCCTCAGCCGCTATACCCTGCCCCAAGCTGGCGCTGGTCAAGATGAAGCGCACGCGTTCACGCGGCACATCAAGACGTGCGAGCAAACGTCTGATCAGCAGAGCAACCTCCGCACCGCCAGCGCCCCGATACATGTGCGCCTCGTCGAGCACCAGAATCAGCTCATTGGCGCTGTCAGCGTGCAGCCACTCCTTCGTCTGCTGGAAAATGGACCTCTCGATCGGCCGCATCAGCATGTATTCGAGCATCGAGTAGTTGGTGATAAGGATATCCGGGCATGCCCGCTGGGTTTCATCGCGAGTCATCATCTCGCGGTCGCCAGGCTGGGTGATGAGACGACGGTCCCAGTGACGATAGCGCCGGGGTGCACCGCCTTTTGGATTGGGCTTCAGTTCTTCGTGTTGCTTGCCATAGAACGCGGTCAGGTCCTTTGATGGCCATTGCCCAATCTTAGTGAGGCCTGACACTGTCTCGGGTGTCGCCATCAAGGGCAGATAAAAGTTGTCGAACAGCGGTTCGATACGCTCGCCGTCGCGCTTGGCCGAGCGCAGTCCTGGATAGGGCGATCGGCCGGTATAGCTGCCAAAGCGCACCGGCCGGGCGCGACCCGCCGAAACGATAGCCGATGCGATCTCGTCGCCGAACAGCCGGCGAATGCGTCCCAGTTGATCATTGACGAGAGCGTTCATCGGATAGAGCAGCAAGGCACGGCAGCCAGGCAGCGCCGCCGTGGCTGGCCGGTCGCGTGCCTCTTGGGTCAGTTGGCCGATGATCGGCATCAGAAAGCTCTCGGTCTTTCCAGAGCCGGTACCGGTGGCGACGATGAGATCGGAGCCGGCGAAATACCTCTCGAGGGCTTGTGCCTGATGGACGTAGGGCCGGGGAAACAAGCCGACTTTTGCCGCTGCAAGCTCCGCCAACACCCTTGCCACCGCTGGGGGCAGATCAAGTTGGTCATAGGGAGCCCCGAGTTCATAAACCGGAGTAGACTCAACAAATGGAGCCTGCGCGACCGCACCGTCCTCCTGCAGCAGCAGCCGTCGCTCTAGGATGAGTGGCTGGTTGCGCACGTGGTATTGCGCCTCAATGTAGCCGCGCAGGCTTGCGCCCAGCCGCCCGACCGTGGCGTGTACGCCGTGCTCGCTCTGCTCGACCCCGTTGCTCACAACACTCCCCCTCTCAGTTTTATCCCCAGCCGCCCAAGCGCATGTGTCACGAACGGCATGGCGCGGACCGGGAAGGCCATGGAACGGACTGACCGAGGGGTTGCGCCTTCACATTCCCACCCAAGCGCGAGAACGCGGGCCTCCTCCATGGGCAGATCCTTGGCCAGCGTAACCTGCACCAGATCATTGTCCCGCCTGGCATTTAATGTGCGTGTAGCGCGAAGCGCGTCATCGTAGGCAAAGCGGAACCGACGCGCGTGTCCATGGTCGACCGTAGTTGCACGCCGCAGTAGTAGCCCATCGGCCGTAGGCTCGAACTCTCCGAGACAGTACGGTCGGTTGTAGAGTGACGTTGGCTTTGCCTGCGCGCGGCACAGCCGCAAAGAGACACCGGCGAGTTCAACCTCACGGGCATTTATCCAGCGCGATCGCGACTGCTGCACCGCTTGGTCCGGAGCGTATACTTCGAGGTGGTCGGCTGGCATTGTCGCCTGCTGGAGACGTGGGCGATAGATCTTGAGCGCCTTGCCCATCCAGATGCCGATGGGTTCGGTGCGACCGAGCCAATCATCAAAGCTCTGCATGACCGTCTGCGTGACGCCGGCATTCGCATAGCGCATGACCCCTGCCGCGACAAAGCCGGCTGGCGGAAGAGCGCCAAGCAAGAAGGACACGCTATCCGATAGCGCAACTGAGCGCGGAGGTGTTGACTTCCAGTAGCCTCCAGGTGACCGCCAAAGGTCGCCCGTTTCCTCGAGCGCTTCCAACACCGTGTTGGCCAGCGGGCGCGCCTCGGCAGGCGCGATTAAGCCTCCAAGATTCCTTTCGATCATGTCGGTAAGGCGCCCTGTGAACACGCCTTGACCATCCCGTGCTCCGTCTGCGTCGCACGCAGCGTGCAGGTGCGCCGCAATCAGCGCGCGCCGAACCGATTCTGGGGGGCCTTGGATCGACAAGCCGACCATCGCATTCGCCAACACCTCGGAGGCGGAAAGGACACGCAGTGACAAGGCCATCTCGGTGCTACTCCCTCCTGATACCAGCAAGGTCGAGCAGGAGTTGGAGCCGGGTGTCTACATGGTCCTCGCTATCGATCCGCCCGCCATCGAGTTCCTCCTCGATGTCCTCCGGTGGCAAGCCAGTCATGCGCCATAACGGCCACACCCAGCCATAGGAGGTGGATTGCAGCGAGGTAGGCGCATTTGAAGTACGGAAAGCCTCAAGCGTGGACATGAAGGCGGTTGCAGTCCGTTCGATGCGCGGGTTGCGCAACGAACGATCCCGGCGCAAAAGCCTCAGCAACTCTTCCGTCTGGGCTTTGCCTTTGGAGAGTTGCATCGATAAGGCTTTGGGATCGAGCGACGCCAGCGCCCCTGCGGAGACAACGGCGTTTGCCTTGGGGAAAATGCTCCAGTCCAGCACATCCGCGTCGAACACCGGTCCCAATTGGAGATAGAGCGGCTGCTCTGGAAATGTCGAGACTCCGTCCGCCAGTGTTGCCACCACCAAGACGCTTGCGTTGCGGATCAGGTCCGCGATCGCATCGGCCAGCAGTTCGAAGGGTGCATTGTTGACGCGCTCCAGCACCAGTGCCCCGATCATGCCGTCCTGTTTGCCAAGTGCCGCCACCACATGGGTGTCGAGCGTCGCTGCATCGACAAAACCGACCGGCACCCGCGCCCGCACTATATGCTTCCCGGCGAGCGCCATTGCCGTCGCACGGGCCAGCTCGGTCGAGAATGATCCCTTGAGAAACAGCACCCTGCCGGTCACGGCAGCGGCGAGCACTTCGTCCGCAAAGACCGCGGCGCCCGGGGACTTAAGGCCAAGCGCAGCGTAGTTCGATGTCAGCAGGGCCGCAGCCTCTGTACCCGTGGCCAGGGCCTTGATCGGATCCGGTCGTTGCTCCAGCGGCACAACCCATAGCGGTGGGGTGGAGGCCACCGATGGTGCGTCGGTCTGCACCGGAGCCGGGCTGGCGTTCTGCCCCAGTTGCCCGACCCTTTCGGCGATGTCGGTAAGCTGTTGTTGAAGCTCGGCGGTATGCTTGCCCGCCCGGTCCTCGGTGTCACTCCAGAGCGCCTCGAGGTCGGCCACGCTACGTTCAACGGCCTTTAGGCGCCCGTCTGCCGTGGCGCTGACGCGCGCAACGGCCTCGCCATGGGTTTCCAATTCCTTTCGCACAGCCGCCAGTTCGGCAAGCACCGTTTCTAGTGCGTGCGTAGACGTGCCCTCTTCGACCACTGGGGCTGGCCGGGCTAGGAGACCGGTCACGGTCTCCGCCAATCGCGCTACCTCGCCTGACGACCTCTCAACGTCGCCCTGCAGTCTTTTCAACAGTTCCTCATAGCCCTGCATTCGCTTCGGGAGAATGGACAACTCCCGGTCTCTCTCTACCGCCACCAGCGGTTTGGCGCTGCTTACCAGCCGCTCAAGCGTATCGGTGGTTTCGAAGGGGCTAAATTGGAGAAGCCGAGTGATCGTCTCTGCAGCACAATTGTTGAGAAAGGACTGTTCATGCAGACTGCGGAACAGCGTTTCTATCTCCGCTTGCGGCTGGTCCGCGACCACCTGCGGATGGTCTTTTGCTGATGCATTCTCGATCGCGTCGAGCAACGCGGCGAGACCCTCGACATCCTTCAGGTACTGTGCCGCCCACGCCCGCCACAGATAGTAGTAGGCGTTGTCGGCACGCTCCTTGGCCTTGGGAGCGCCGCCCTTCTTGAGAAAGTGATGGAGAAGCGCCTGCTTGCGCTTCGGAAGGCTGGCGGCACTATCCTTGCGAAAGCCGTCAACACTAGGCAGCACACTCATCAGTTCCCGGCTGGTCTTGCTGGTTATTTCGTTGAAGAAGGCCAGCAGTTCGCGGTCACCAAGCGCGCGTAGCCGCTTGACAGCCTGCGGTGTGGGCGACGGCTGGGTCATGTTGCGTCCCTGTTTCCGCGAATACGGGTCAAGGCAAGACGGTGGTGAGCCTCAAGCCAACGCGGCGCAATCATGGCGCGCAATGCTGTCGAAAGCGCCTCGTCGGACTGCGACCTTGAAGCAATGCCCGCCTGCCCAGCGGCGGCGAGAAGCCAACGGGCATGCGCACGCGTGGCTGGTGGCAGGTGCCGGGTCGGCCCAGCCGTGGCCACCCGCATATCGAACCACCACGCGCCGTACGGACCCAAGTCTAATACCACGTCGCGTTTGGTGTCACGCAGGGCGTCTTGGAGTTCAGCGAGGGCTTCCGTCGCCACTGTCTCGGCTGCCGAATGGAGATCTGCGGCGGTGGTCGCGAAGACGTGCTGGGCCCAATCGACAGCCCCCGCCGACCGTGACCGAAGGCTTGGAACAAGTCCGCGGGGAACATTGAGGCCAGAAAGGTCGAGCGAGCCGGCCCGCACCTGCTCAAGTAGGGGCCGTGCATCGGCCGAGCTCGCCGAAACTGAGCGTGAACCAAAGGTCAGAAGAGCTCCCCTTGCAGCTCGCACAACAGGTCTGACCAGTACCTCTGGCAATGGCCACCCCTCGGCCTCCAGAACAGGCGGCTCGGCCGCCGGAAAGCCGCTGATTCGTATGAATTGCCATTGTCCCCGTGCGAGGGGTACGGACGCACTGTCATCACCGCTGCGTGCGAGGAGGCTTGCCTCACCGTGGCCATCGCCTGCACGGATCGCCAAGGTGAGTTCGCCCCTGGTGTCCAGGACAAGGCGCGCCGATGTGTCGATGAAGTGCATGGGCGGTGACACGACGCCCCACCGACGTTTGGCCTGCTGCACCGCCAAACCGGTAGCCCGCCTGATCCATTCTGCCAGCCCTTCGTCGGCCACCTGCGGAAGCGTGACCAGCAGGCAGCTCCACTGCTTCAGGTCGGCCAGACGGGTGACTGCGAGTTGCGGCGGCACACTCGTAACAGGCTCGGCACGCTGCACGAAATAATAGGTAGCGCCCCAGTCCAGGCCGGTTGCCAACGCCTGGCGGCTGCCTCTGCCGGCCGAAAAGACTGTGCTCCGCACGGAATCCAAACCGGGTATCCGCTCCTGTACGGCGATGCCAAAGGCGTTGTCCACGTCTCCGCTGACCCAAGCCGCGCGGAACGTCGGGGAGTCAGGGTTAACCGCGTAGGCCTGGGCTCCAACGTGCAGCCGGGCGCAGGCTACCTCGACCCGGAACCCGTCGCCACCACCGTCGAAGGTCAACCTGCCTCTCGGGGTAGGCGCACGCGGAATCTGCACCTCAAGGCCCCAACGGGCCGATACCCTGCCGACCGGCGGCTGCACATGCAGAGTAAGGGCAAGGGGCAACTGAGGTGTAGCTGGCTCTGGCCGCGCCTGCACGGCCGGCTCCGCCCCTGGCCCCTGCCATCCCTCGGACGCATGATAAAGGTAGCACTCCGGTCGCGCCGCTCCCGAGACGTGGGCAAAGTACGCATCGCGGTAGGTGCCTTGCCGGGGGCTAACACGCGCATCGCACACAGGACAGGAGTAGCGGCGGTACCGCTGCGCCAGCGGGGCCTCTACCTGCTGTCCGCTCGCAACGTCGATGGCGAAATACATCCCCTCAGCCCGTTCGACTGGCAGGTTGGGTAGGATGTTCCTTCAACTCGGCAAGGCTACCGGCAACGGCGCCGCTCACAAGCTCTGGCACGCGGTCTTTGCGCCAATTGCGATAAGCCGGCTCGCGGATGCCGCGCGGGGCCATCCAGCGGCTTACGGCTAGCGCCGATACCTCGGCGACGCTCAAAAGGTTGCCGTAGTCGGGATCGGCCCCGCTCCCACGGAGGATGTCGACCGTGTTGGCTGCCAGGCTGCACAGGAATACTTGCCGCTGAATGCCGTGTTTTAGGAGCGAGTCTTTGAAGCCCAGCCGCGTCAGCGCCGCCTTGATAGTGCGCAGCCGCCAGTTCGGTCCCTTGCCGTACGCGTGGTGATCGGCATAGTCGTGGCTGAGTTCCCGGAGATAGGCCCGCAGTTTCTCGAACAGGGCGTCCGTAATATGGAAGTGCCCCCAGCCGATGGTATAACCCACCGGCTGGAAGTACCGCGTGCCGCCCAGGGCCAATCGGTTATAGACCGATGAACGCCCCATCGATGAGCTGGTTGTGACCATCAGCAGGCTGGCGTGCTTGGCGGCTCCCGAAATGATGCCGACGGACTCGCCGTAAGTGTCCTTGAAGTCCCGCACCACTTCCTGCGTCCGCACGAGTGCAGCCACAGCCTTGCCGCCGAGCAGGAACGAGTACGGCGGCACAGCACCCAGCACATAAGCATCTAGCAGGTGCACCAGCCGCAGCGAACGGTCAGCGGAGTTCCAACCGATCAACTTGTCGCGTACCGACAGATTGAAAACAGGGTCGCCCAAAGCAATGATCCCCGCCAGACGGTCGTGACCCTCGTCCCACACTAAGTAGCGCAGGCGGCGGCCAAACCCCGCCGATACAGGTACGGACCAGGTTAGCGCGGCTAGCCGGAACAGGTCGGCATCCTTGGTATCGCTCCGCACTCGCCGAAGCGCCAACCTGATGTTGGCAGGTTCAATCTCGTCGCCGTCTGCAAAATGCGGCAGGAGTTCCTTGGCACACCGGGCAAGGAACGCTGTGTTCGCCTCAAGCTTGTCGCTACGCTGCTCCCCATGGAGCTGTCGCACCGCCTGCTTGTCTTGCCCCGGCGGCAACAGCAAGCCGTTCTTACCCTTCTTGAACCCAAGGCGCTTGAGGTGCTGGCGGACAGCGCGTTTCAGCTGCGCTTCCGGCGTCGGAAACTTAACTAGTATGCCCCTGGCCATCGGCACTTTTCCCCCAATCCCTCTGGTTGTTCCAGATTGTTGTTTGCATTCGACAATCAATCAACAGTCTAATCCCAACAACTGCTTTGAAGTCAGGCAGTCGCATAAAGCTGGGATTCGCGAGCGCTGTCGATCCTTCAATTCCAATCGCCAACGACACCGCCCCGGATTCTTCACGAGGCCCTCCATAACTCAAATGCGCGCCGGGTGCCTACTGCTGAGTTGCCGTCAAGCCTAGACTGTCAAGCAGTGCGCCTAAACAGCCTAATTTGCCGATTACATGAAAGTGGCGAGCCGAGGTGCCGGGGGCAACAATCGAGTGATGTGTAATGCCCGCCGGAATGAAGAAAAGTTCTCTAGTGCATTATTTGGGAATGACCGGATTGGGCCGTGACCCGACGGACCGCTTTTTCTCTCGAAAGAAAGATATCGGCCGCTCGATTGGGAGCGCAAAAAGTCTGGGAATGATCCTGCCCGGACGCTGAAAAGGTCTGCATATTGGGCGATCGATCCGCTGGCCTAGCAAACTCAGGTCTCCACCTATCGCCGCTTCCTGCCGCCCGGCCAGGGCAGATTGCCGTCAAGCTCACGGAGGCCGTAGGTCTGTTCCTCCCATTGCTTGCGCTCGAGACGCGCGGGCGGGGCGTCGTCCTCTTCGTACCACAGCAGCGTCATGGTCTGATCCCATTGACCAACATGCAAGACGTCTTCGAATAGGCCGCCATCGCGGTCCCAGTCTTCGAACCACTCATCGGCCTCCGCTTCTTCAGGCCCTGATGGCTTCTCGCCCGCTCGTGCTCGTGCGCTGTAGGAACCCTCGGGCAGGAGCGCCCCGGGCCTGACCCAGCCCTTTGCCTGACGTAGACTTGCCGAGCGGGCGCTGTAGCGAACCTTGCCGCCTTCGGAGACGACGAACGCGCAGAGATTTTTCGAGAAGGTTGCGAAACGCGAACCGGCCGCAAGAAGCGAGGCATCGAAATCATCGGCCAGCGTGCCGACGGCCGCCATGCCCATTTCCGACATGTCAACCTGCGGCTTGAAGAGCTTGTATGGTAGGAGTAGCTCGGCGGCGAAAATGTCGCAGAAAATCTCGCCTTGGGGCCGTTTGCTGAGACTCCAGCTTGGCTGGCTATGATCGGGGGCGATGTCTAAAACCGCGTGGGCAACCTCGTGGCAGACGGTAAACCTCTGACGCCTGTTGTTCTGATTGCAGTTCACGCAGATCTTATATTTGCCCTTGGGCGTCTTGAACGACCAGCCATCTTCGCCGTCGTTCAAGGCTTCCTTTTTGATCGTGCCGTCGATTGCTGCCGCATAGATATCGACTGAGACCGGCTGCGCAAGCGGCCCGCATTTGCTGATAAACGCCCGTGCAGATGAAACGACTGACAACTCATCCATCATCGTCTTCCATCATCATGCGCCTGATGCGCGCGAGCGAGGTCGCGTAATCCGCGCGCGTGCCGCGATTCACAACGGTGGAAAGCATCTGCAGCTCCTCGGCGCTGATACTCTGATCCTGACGGACAAATTCCAAGATATTCGGATTAACGTTCTCCTGGCGCGCGAGGTGGCGCAGAACTTCGCGATCGCGCTTTGAGGCTGACAGCGCAGTCGCTAGCTTGTCCAAAACGTCTTCGGATGGGGCTTCCTTTACGCCCGTTTCAAGCCGGTGAATGTAGGCGTGATCGACCTCGCTGCGCTGGCCAAGATCCCTTAGGCTCAGCTTTCTTTCTTCCCTTAGGCCTTTCAACCACACACCCAGTGCTGTTTCCGGCATTCGCCCTCCTTGACAAATTTTTTTCAATCGCTATTTGTTGTCTGTGTAGACAACAGGCTCTGATCTGATGTGAATTAGACCAGGGCTTTTTTCGAACCCCTTCTGTTGTCTGGCCGGACACCAAAATGCCACCGGTCGGGGCGAAACGCAAGCGCCGCCAGAGCCGGGAAAGGATATAAGTCATGCTGGACATTGCTGCGTCGCACATCGTGCGCATCCACATCAATCGAGTGGCGATCAATTCGCCCAACCCAACGACCGGTGAAGCGCTCTATGCGCTGGCCGACATTAAGCAGCACGAGAGGCTCTACCGCGAGGGGGCGGGCGACGAGGAAGATGAGCGCATTCCGCGCGATGACACGCCGATCCATCTGACGCAGGATCAGCATTTCTACAGCCAGAAGGTCTTCGACATTCTGGTTAATGGCGATGACCACGAGATCGACACCAAACAGATCACTTACGTCCGCGTGGTCGATCTCTATCTCGGGCAGGGCGGAAAGCCCTCGAACGAATATCTCGTCAAATACTCCCACGGTCCGGTCGAGAACCCGAGCGGCACGCTCGCACCGGGTCAGAAGGTCAAGGTGAAGGATGGAATGCGCTTTCGAGTTGCCGGAACTGGTGAATCATAACCCCTTCCTTCGTGATCTGGACGAGACGGGATACCTGATCGACTTCGTGGGCGGTTATTTCGTTATATACGGTCTGCCCTACCTCAACAGCGAGGCCGGCTTGCAGCACGGCGATTGGGCCTGCCCACTTGGTCTGACCGGCCCGGTCATCGGCCCCCCCGCCGATCACCAAGCCTGGTGGCGCGGCAGCCGACCCCACGACCAGCAGGGACGCGAGCTCAGGCTTGGCGGCGGCCCCAATCCCGTTGAGGTGACGCCTGATCTCGTCATGAGCTGCTCCTTCTCTTACAAGTTGATGGATGAGCAGGGCGCGCTGCGCGCGTACCAGTCGTTCGAGGAAAAGGTACAGACATACATCGATACGATCACGACGCCGGCGGTCAATGCTTATCCTCAGGCTACACCCCTACGTGGGATCGCCGTCAAGGCGGCCGCGCAGGGTTCGCCGCTGCGCTTTCCCGACACCATGTCCGCGCGCTATCACCTCAACGATCTCTCAGCGCTCCTGCGCGGCAAGAAGGTCGCCATCGTCGGCCTTGGCGGAACTGGCTCCTTCATTCTCGATTCAGTGGCTCGTACGCATCTTGAGCAGATTGCGCTGTTCGATGATGACAAGGTCCATCTCCACACGATCTTCAGATGGCCGGGCTTTATCCCCGGCGCCATCGGCAAGCTGAAAGTCGAGGCGCTTGCCATGCACTATGATCAATGGCATGCGGGCATTGTGCCGGTCGCCGAACGCATCACGGCCGACAATGTTATTCGCCTCCGCGAGTTCGATTTCGTCTTCGTCTCGGTTGATGAGGGTCCGGCGCGCCTGTTGATCGTGGACTGGCTGAGTGCGAACAACATTCCCTTTGTCGATTGCGGCATGGGCCTGAACCGCTCGGCCGTCGGGCTCAGCGGCTTCGTGCGCATTACGGGCACCGACCGTGCCGCCTTCGACAACAATCGGGGTACGGTGCGTCTGCCGGTCGAAAACGCGAAAGCTGACGAATATCGCAAGCAGGCGCAGATTCCTGAGCTTAATGCGCTGAATGCCAACATGGCCGTGATCCGGTTCAAGCAGCATTTCGGGCTGCTGGACCGGGAGAGTGATGCGACCTCGATAATCTTCGATACCGTGACCTTCGAAATGGACCGGGCGGAGGAGCCTAGATGAGATTTCGCTATGAAGCGGTCGAGCGCATGCCCAAGCCCTTGATGCGGGGCGTCGTCTATCACAGCGAGGAGTTCGAGATCGGGGCCCTGCTGTGCGCTTGCGGCTGTGGTCATCGTGTCTCGTTGCTGGTGCCCGACAGCCACCAGGTCACTGAACAAGGCGGTATGGCGACGGTGCGCCCTTCGATTGCCGTCTGCGATGCACCCTGCAATTCGCATTACTTCATTACGGCCGGCGAGGTTGAATGGCTGCGCGCCTTCGATCCAGCCACGTCACAAGCGGTGATGCGCGAGCAGATCGAACGCCACGCGCACGGCGACCCCGCGCGTCTGTCCTTCCTGAAGCGTGTGCTGTCTGCGCTGGGCCGTGTCTGGACCCGGTTCACTTCCTTTGGGCCGCCGCGGTAGCCCTCGTAACAGGCAGGCTGATCCCGGCCTGCCTGTTTTGGTCAGTAGGCGACAGACAAAGCGAGCACGGCCATGAGGCGCAAATGCCTCGATCTGTGGTTGATGAAGGCAAGCGCGACGGGCCGCAAGCGGCAGTTCTGGCCCTGCCAACCAATGCCCGCTTCCAACAAGAAGCCAACGTCCGGAAGTGGGCATGGTCGACTTCGAGGGCATCGCCAGCGATGTCTGCTTTTAAGAAGCTGTGAAGTGGACCTTTACGGCCGTCAAATGGGCGCTTTGTTGCCATCGCAATGAAGGTTACCGATGGGTCATAGAGCAGCCCGCAGCCGTTCTCGTTTCAGCTTTCACGCATCCCCCCTTGGCGGCTATTCAAGCTCGATCCACGCTGGCGCATGATCGCTTGGCTTCTCCCACCCTCGCAACTCGACGTCCACTCCTGCTCCGCGGAGCTTGTGTAGCAGCGACGGACTCACCAGCAGATGGTCCATTCGCAGGCCAGAACTCCTGTCGTAGCCACCTCCATAGGAGAAGTTCCAGTAGGTGTAGATGCCCTTCTCCGCATGGATGCGCCGAACCGCATCGATCCACCCATCCTCAAGCATCTCGGCATAGGCTTGCCGGCTCTCGGGGAAGTAAACCGCGTCCCCGAGCCATCGTCGAGGCGCTACCGCGTCGATTGGGGTCGGAACGACATTATAGTCTCCACACAGCACAGTCGGCTCTCCCGTTTCGAGCAGGTCTTGGCCGTAGCTGATCAGGCGGTCGAACCAGCGCAGCTTGTAATCGAACTTGGGACCAGGCGCCGGATTCCCGTTTGGCAGGTAGAGACAGCCGTCGACGAGCCCATCCACGTCGGCTTCAATGTAGCGACTGTGGGTGTCGTCAGGATCGCCAGGTAAGCCGCGCCGGCGTTCGACCGGGTCCGTGCCTCGACTTAGGATGGCCACTCCGTTGTAGGATTTCTGGCCGTGCCAGATGGCGCTGTACCCCGCCGCGCAGATCGCCTCGGCCGGAAACTTCTCGTCGGACGTTTTCAGTTCCTGAAGGCAGACGATGTCGTATTTGGTGGCCGTGAGCCACTCGAGGAGCACCGGCAGCCGACCATTGACGCCGTTTACGTTGAATGTGGCGATGCGAACCATGTGCCCCTGCGACCGAGGCTCACTTTTTGCCCAACTTGTCCTCGACTTTCTTGCGGCTGTTGCCGACAGACTTCACGGCCGACTTGACCTCGGCCTTCCCGGCCCCGGTCTTGCCCGCCTCATACTTCATCTCATGATCCTGCCCACCGGCGACCTTTGCGCGGTCCTGGTTGCGCCCACGAGTTGTTTGCGTAGTTCTTCCTCCAAGGATTGCGTTCCAGTTCCCAATAACGCGGCTGCACTCTTCCGGTTCAATCCGTTGCGCGCGAGTGTGGAACTGATTCCCGGGTAGAGAATTGAATCGGGCCATGTATTCGAGTTTCGCATGTCGGTCGTAGAGACCGCCCTCAGCAAAAAGCGCCCACGGCGCCGGGACTCGGAATCTACCCCTACATATCCCCTGCCCAGGTTTCGTCCCTTCCAACTCTGCACGCTCACCGACGACATTCCGGTGGGGGGCAACTGGCTCTTCGAGATGAAGTTCGATGGGTATCGGGCCCAGGTCGCCATATCCGGCTCCGAGGTCGTCGTGTACACCCGCAACGGCCACGACTGGACACGCCAGTTCAAGGTGATCCTGCCGCCGCTTCAGGCACTGACCAAGGGCTCGGCGCTGATCGATGGGGAGATCGTGGCCATCGACAGCCACGGCCGCACCAATTTCTCCATGCTGAAAACCGGAATTGCCGCCGGCATGCCGCTCAAATTCTACGCCTTCGACCTGCTAGAACTCAACGGCGAAGACCTTTCCAACCGATCCTTGCTCGACCGCAAGGAACGGCTTGCGACCCTCTTGGGCAAGCGGGATCCAGACGACAGCCTGCAGTTCTCCAGCCATATCGCCGACAATGGCAAAAAGGTCTTCGATACCATGTGCGCCGGCGGCCACGAGGGCATCATCGCCAAGCGCGCCGACGGTCGCTACGTCGGAGACCGCACCGCCAACTGGCTCAAGATTAAGTGCACGAAACGACAGGAATTTGTCATCGGCGGCTACCGTCCTAGCGACACTGGCCGCGGCATGGCCTCGCTGATCCTTGGTACCTATGAGAATGGCAAACTGATTTACCGCGGCCGCGTCGGCACCGGGTTCACCGAGGCGATGCGCAAATCCATTCTCGCGCAGTTGGAGAAGCGTTCTCTGGACAATCCCGCCTTGGTATCCGTGCCGCGCGACATCGCGCGCCGCGCCCGGTGGGTAAAGCCCGAACTCGTCGCCGAGGTCACCTATTCCGAGGTGACACCCGACGGCAGCCTACGGCACCCGAGCTTCCAAGGCATGCGCGAAGACAAACGCGCCGACCAGGTGGTGATGGAAACGCCCAAAACCGTCGCGACCGCCGCCACGGCCAATCTCGATCCTCATTTGGGCAAGGAGATAGCCCGCGCGGTCGGCGTGAACCTGACCCATCCCGACAAGCTGATGTATCCCGGCACTGCGGTGACAAAGGCGATGCTCGCCGCCTACTACGCGGCGGTTGGCGAGAGGATGCTGCCACACATCCAGGATCGGCCCCTTTCGCTGGTGCGCGACACCGACGGCGACCTGCAACAGACCTTCTTTCAGAAGCACAAACTGCCGGGCATGCCCAAGGCCATCCATGACGGCCAGTTGGCGAAGATGTCCGGCAAGGAAAGTCGCATCCTCTGGGTCGATGACCTGGCGGGGCTGATCGGCGGCGTCCAAATGAACGTGCTCGAATTCCACGTCTGGGGAAGCCTGCGCCAGCAGCCGAGCCTGCCGCACCGGATAATCTTCGACATCGACCCCGACGAGGGCCTGGGCTTTGGTGACGTCAGGCAGGCCGCCCTCGACATCCGCGGCGTTCTGGAGGCACTCGGCCTCCAATCATGGCCTCTGCTATCCGGAGGCAAGGGCGTTCACGTCGTCGTCCCGCTCGTCCCCAAAGCCAACTGGGAAGAGGTCAAAGGCTTCTGTCAGAACTTCGCTGAGTTGCTCGCCCGCACTGATCCGTCGCGCTTCGTCGCCAATATGAGCAAGGCGAAGCGCAAGGGTCGGATGTTCCTAGACTATCTCCGCAACGGCCAGGGCGCCACCGCGATATGCCCCTGGTCGACCCGGGCGCGTTCTGGTGCGTCGTGCGCCGTACCGGTTACTTGGGATGAGTTGCCGACCGTCAAAAGTGCCAGCGCCTTTGACGTTTTCGCGGCTGCTGCGCGGGCTCAGCAGCCCGACGCCTGGGAAGGCTATTTCGACGTCGAGCAAATCCTCACAGCCCGCATCCGAAAAGCAGTCCGATAGCGACCTGGCAGTCCTAGATGGTTAGTGACAGCTGCCGATCTGCCTCGGATCGCGTTCCACTCAAATTCGAGAGTGTCACCCCGAGCAGCCGTATCCCCTTGCTGACAGGAAATACCTGATCGAGGAGCGTGCCGCTGACCGTCGCCAAATCTTCCTCGGCCTCGATGGCGCCGGCGATCGTGCGGCTGCGCGTGATCTGCTGAAAGTCGGCAAACTTCACCTTCAATGTCACCGTGCGACCCTGGATCGATCTTTCCTCGCAATAGCGCCACACCTTACCGACCAATGGCGCCAGCTCCTTGCGAGCACTTTCGAGGTCAAACAAATCGCTCGAAAAGGTGTCTTCGGCCCCCACGGACTTGCGCTCGCGGTCGGCCCGCACGGGGCGTTCGTCGATACCGCGAGCGATCCAGTAATAGTAGGGACCCGCCTTCCCGAACTTCTCCTCGAGAAACGCCAGGCTCTGTGCCCGCAGGTCGGCGCCGGTCTCGATGCCGAGCCGGGCCATTTTATCGGCGGTCGCCGGACCAACACCATGAAATTTCCGCACCGGCAAGGCCTCGACAAAGGCCGGACCAAGCTTCGGGGTGATAACAAACAGCCCATCTGGCTTGTTCTGGCCGGAGGCGAGCTTGGCCAGGAATTTGTTGTAGCTGACGCCGGCCGAAGCCGTCAGACCGGTCTCAGACTTGATCTTCGCTCGGATCATTTCCGCGATCGTGGTGGCGACCGGGATGCCCTGCAGATTGTCGGTGACGTCGAGATAGGCCTCGTCGAGCGAGAGCGGTTCGATGAGTGGCGTGTGCTCGGCGAATATCGCGTGGATCTGTTGGGAGACGGCCCGGTAGGCGTCAAAGCGCGGCGGCACGAAGATCAACTCGGGGCATTTGCGTTTTGCGGTGATCGAGGGCATGGCTGACCGCACCCCGAACTTTCTGGCCTCGTAGCTCGCAGCGGCCACCACGCCGCGCGCCGCCGCGCCGCCGACTGCCACCGGCTTGCCGCGCAGGTCCAGGTTGTCGCGCTGTTCGACCGAGGCGAAGAAGGCATCCATGTCGACATGGATGATCTTGCGAAGGACGGCCGTCCCTTCCCGCGGCGCGTTAGCTTCTTGGCCCCTGCCGCTTCGCTCGCCCACTTCGCCGTCCTGTATCACCTGCGGCATCTCAAGATAAAACGCGCCTCGATCAAGGGCAGTCTGGGATCACTCGCGGAGCGGCGCAATGAGTCCGATTGACTCTCGGGCACCAAGAGAACAAATAAGGAACATATCAGCCCCGAAATGCATTGGGAAGACAGTTTGAGAGCGTTTTGTTCATGGGTCAGCCGGCCGCCAACCCTGCTATCGCCGCGCTTCGCGACCGAATCGCGCGCCTCGAAGGCGGGCCGGCGCGCAACCGTGCGACACTGCCTTTCGGCGTTCCCACTATCGATAAGGTCTTGCCAGGAGGCGGGCTGGCGCTCGGGGCGCTGCATGAGGTTGCCGGCGGCCGCAACGGGACGATCGATGGCGCCGCTGCGGCGCTCTTTGCTGCGGGGATTGCTGCGCGCACAAAAGGGAAGGTGCTCTGGTGCGTCACCCGGCAGGATCTCTTCGCCCCAGCCCTCGCCCAAGCTGGACTGCTGCCCGGCCGTGTCGTCTATGTCGAGGCGGGCGACGAAGCTTCGGTGCTTGCCTGCTTCGAAGAAGGGCTTCGCCATGGCGGTCTAGGCGCCGTCGTTGCCGAACTGGCACGTCTCTCCATGACCGCCTCCCGCCGACTGCAACTCGCCGCCGAAGCCTCCGGCGCCATCGGCATCGCCATCCGCCGTTGGCGACGACAAACCGAGGCGACCGATTTTGGACAACCAACCGCCGCGGTCACCCGCTGGCGGGTCACCGCGCTCCCCTCCCGTCCGTTGCCGGTCCCCGGTATCGGCCGCGCTCGCTGGCAAATCGAGCTGATCCGGGTACGGGCGGGAGAAAGCGCCGATTTTGAAGTGGAAGCCTGCGATGACAAGGGTCGTCTCGCTCTATTTTCCGACCTGGCCGACCGATCGCTTAAGGCGCGCAATGGGCCAGTCCGCGCCATCGGCTGAAACGCCGATCGTCATGCTCGGCCGGCAGGGAACCGGCGGCTCGTGCTGGCCGCCGATGCAGCGGCACGCGCGGCCGGCCTGCGCGTGGGCATAGCAGCGAGCAAGGCCCAGGTACTGGTTCCCAACCTGCAGAGCTTCGACCTGGATGCAGCCGGCGATGCCGAGGCACTTGATAGAATGGCGCTCTGGTCGCTGCGCTACGCGCCGATCGTCGCATCCGATCCGCCAGATGGCCTCATCATCGATACCACAGGCGCCGACCATCTGCATGGCGGTGAGGACGCCATGCTCGATGGACTGGTCTCGCGCATGGCGGCCTCCGGTATCGAGGCACGTGGCGCCGTCGCCGACACCTGGGGAGCCGCTCATGCCTGCGCGCGGTTCCTCGCCCGGCCGACCTTCGTTGCGCCGGTGGGGCGAGCCCCGGCGATTATGCGCGGTCTTCCGATCGGCGCCCTGCGACTTCCCCACGATATCGTAGAAGGCCTGCTCACGCTCGGCTTCAAGCGGGTGGGCGAAGTCGAGGCGGCGCCGCGCGCCTCTCTCACCCTGCGCTTCGGGCCCGAACTCGGCCGTCGCCTCGATCAGGCGATGGGCCGGCGCTGCGAACCCTTCGAGCCCGTCCGCTCTCCCGAACTCATCGAGGTTCGCCGGGCCTTCGGCGAGCCGATCGGCGCCGCCGAGACCATCGCCCGCTATGCCGGCAAGCTCGTCGCAACTCTCTGCGAGGCGCTTGAGGTCAAGGGGCTCGGCGCCCGCCGGCTGGACCTGCTGTTTCATCGCGTCGACAACCGCATCGAGGCCATTCGCGTCGGGACGGCCGTACCGGTGCGAGACGTCAAGCGTCTGACCCGTCTCCTGACCGATCGGATCGAAACTGTCGATCCCGGTTTCGGCATCGAACTGATGGCGCTGACCGCAACCCTCGCCGAGCCCTTCGGAGCCAAGCAGATCATCTCCTCACTGGTCGAGGAGCCGGAGCCCGACATCACCGATCTCATCGAAGTGCTGGCCAACCGTATTGGCGAGCAACGGCTCTACCGCTTTTCCCCGGTCGAGAGTGACGTTCCCGAACGCTCGGTCCGCCGTATCGCGCCGAATGCTCCGGACGACGGATCGATTTGGCCCGGTGACTGGCCTCGCCCACCGCGTCTGCTGACCCACCCAGAACCCATTGAGACGATGGCGCTGCTGCCCGACCATCCGCCGGTCTGGTTCAGTTGGCGCGGCATCCGGCATCGCGTCGCGCGGGCCGACGGTCCCGAGCGGGTCTTTGGCGAATGGTGGCAGCGCGATGCCGAACTGGTCGCGGTGCGCGACTATTTTCAGGTGGAGGACGAGTCCGGCGAGCGCTTCTGGATCTACCGCGCCGGCGACGGCGAGGATCCCGAGACCGGCTCGCACAAATGGTTCCTGCATGGGGTCTTCGCATGAGCGGACCGCGCTATGCCGAATTGCAGGTGACCAGCCATTTCTCGTTCCTGCGCGGCGCCAGTTCCTGCGACGACCTGTTTGCGCAGGCGGCCGCGCTCGGCATCGAGGCTCTGGCGGTTGTCGACCGCAATTCTCTGGCCGGAATCGTGCGGGCCCATCAGGCCGCCAAGGACACTGGCGTCAGGCTCATCGTCGGCTGTCGCCTCGATCTCGTCGACGGCATGTCCCTCCTCGTCTATCCCACCGATCGGGCCGCCTATTCGCGGCTGTGCAGGCTGCTGACCCTGGGCAAGAAACGCGGCGGCAAGGCGCAATGCCATCTCGAATGGAGCGACCTGGCCGACTATGCCGAGGGCATGATCGCCGTTTTTGTCCCTGACCGAGCCGATGACACCTGCGCGCTGCAATTGCGCCGACTGCGCGAGACCTTCAGCGATCGCGCCTACCTGGCCTTGACCTTGCGGCGCCGGCCCAACGACCAGGTCCGCCTGCACAAACTGTCCAACCTTGCCACTCAAATGCGCGTGCCGACGGTGGTGACGAACGACGTCCTGTTTCACGAACCCGCCCGGCGCATCCTCCAGGACGTCGTGACCGCTATTCGCCACAACATCACGATCGACGAGCTGGGATTCCGGCGCGAGCGCCATGCCGACCGCTATCTCAAGCCGCCGGAGGAGATGGCGCGGCTGTTTTCGCGATATCCGGAGGCGCTCGCGCATACGCTGGAGATTGCCCGGCAATGCCGTTTCTCGCTCGACGAACTCGCCTACCAATATCCCGAAGAGAAGATGCTGCCGGGGCTGACGGCGCAGCAGGCGCTCGAACAACTCACCTGGGAAGGCGCGGAGCGGCGTTATCCGGAGGGCGTGCCTGACAAGGTCGTTGCGCTCATCAAGCACGAACTGCGCTTGATCGAGATCCTGCAATACGCCCCCTACTTCCTGACGGTGAACGCGATCGTTCAGTTCGCGCGCAGCAAGGACATCTTGTGCCAGGGCCGAGGCTCGGCCGCCAACTCCGCCGTCTGCTATGTCCTGGGCATCACCAGCATCGATCCCGAGCGCAATAATCTCCTCTTCGAGCGCTTTGTCTCGCAGGAGCGCAACGAGCCCCCGGATATCGATGTCGACTTCGAGCACGAGCGGCGCGAGATCGTCATGCAGTGGGTTTACGAAACCTATGGCCGCGACCACAGCGCGCTGTGCTCGACGGTGGTGCGCTATCACACCAAGGGCGCTGTCCGCGATATCGGCAAGGCTCTCGGCCTGCCCGAGGACCTCACCAAGCTGCTGTCCTCGCAGGTCTGGGGGCACGACGAGGGCATCGACGAGAAGAGCGCCCAAGATCTCAATCTCAACCTCGCCGATCGCCGGCTGCGGCTGACGCTCGAACTCGCGCAGCAGCTTGAGGGTACGCCACGCCACCTGTCGCAGCATCCGGGCGGCTTCGTTCTCACCAATGACCGGCTCGACGATCTGGTGCCGATCGAACCCGCTCGCATGGTCGACCGCCAGGTCATCGAGTGGGACAAGGACGACATCGACATCCTCAAATTCATGAAGGTCGACGTCCTGGCGCTCGGCATGCTCACCTGCATGAAGCGCAGCTTCGATCTGCTGGCCGACCACAAGGGCATGACCCTCGACCTGGCGACTATCCCGGCCGAAGACCCTGCGACCTACGCCATGATCCGCAAGGCCGACACGATCGGTGTCTTCCAGATCGAGAGCCGCGCCCAGATGTCGATGCTGCCGCGAATCAAGCCGCGCACCTTCTACGATCTCGTCGTCGAGGTCGCCATCGTCCGCCCCGGTCCGATCCAAGGGGATATGGTCCACCCCTATCTACGGCGCCGCGAAGGCAAGGAGCCGGTCGAGTTTCCAACCCCCGAACTCGAGCGCGTGCTGGGTAAGACCCTGGGTGTTCCCCTGTTCCAGGAGCAGGCCATGCAGGTCGCCATGGTCTGCGCTGGCTTCAGCGCCGGCGAGGCAGACCAGCTGCGCCGGGCCATGGCGACCTTCAAGCACACCGGTGGGGTCAGCAAGTTCGGCGACAAGCTGATCGGCGGCATGATCGCCAATGGCTACACGCCCGAATTCGCCGCGACCACCTTCAAGCAGCTCGAAGGCTTTGGCAGCTACGGCTTTCCCGAGAGCCATGCCGCCAGCTTTGCGCTCATCGCCTATGCCTCAAGCTGGATGAAATGCCACCATCCTGATGTCTTCTGCTGTGCGCTGCTCAATTCGCAGCCGATGGGCTTCTACCTGCCGGCGCAGATCGTGCGCGATGCGCAGGCCCATGGCGTCGAGATCCGACCCGTCTGCATCAATACGAGCCGCTGGGACTGCACGTTGGAGCCGATCGGCGAGTACGGGGCCTTTGCCGTCCGGCTCGGCCTGCGCCTGGTCAAAGGGCTAGCGAATGCCAACGCGGCCGCGATCGTTGCGGCCCGTGCCGACGAGCCCTTTGCATCCATCGACGATCTCTGGCATCGCGCCGGGGTGCCGTCAGCATCTCTGGTCCAACTCGCCGAGGCCGATGCCTTCCGTTCCAGCCTCAGTCTCGCGCGACGCGAGGCGCTATGGGCGCTCAAGGGCCTGCGCGACGAACCCCTGCCCCTCTTTGCCGCGGCATCGGCTCGCGAACAGCAGACCGTGTCGGAAATCCAAGAGCCGGCTATGATACTGCGGCCGATGACGGCCGGCCGGGAAGTGGTCGAGGACTACGGTCACGTCGGACTGACCCTCCGAAACCACCCGCTGTCCTTCCTGCGCGATGATCTTGCCCGCCGTCGCATCGTCACCTGCTGCGACGCAATGCAGGCGCGTGATGGCCGCTGGCTGGAGGCGGCGGGCCTTGTCCTGGTCCGCCAACGGCCGGGCTCAGCCAAGGGCGTGATGTTCCTGACCATGGAAGACGAGACTGGCGCCGCTAATGTCGTCGTCTGGGTCAAGGTCTTCGAGAGGTTCCGCCGCGTGCTGCTTTCCTCCTCGATGCTCAGCGTCCGGGGCAAGATTCAGCGTGAGGGCGAGGTGGTCCACCTCGTCGCGCACCAAATCACCGACCTTTCGGGGGAACTCGCCAGCGTCGGCAACCGCGAGACGCCGTTTCCGCTCCCGCATGGTCGCGGCGATGAGGCCCATCATGGCGGTCCTAGTCTCGACCCGCGCAGCCTGCCGAAGGGGTTCAGACCGCGCGATATGGTGGACCCGACGTTGGAGATAGAGTCGATCAAGGTGAAGAGCCGGGATTTTCGATAGCGCTCGCATCGTCCGTGCCCAGCCGCAACCGCAAAAGCGGCGGCAGGCGGCCTTACGCGATAAGCCGACGTTCGATCACCCCCGCCTTGTACTCCGACCCGCATCCGGTAAGGTCAGTTAAAGTACCGGAAAACCGTTTCGCAGCCATGATCACCGCGACGGCGAGTTGACCGGCCTACCGATCGTCGACCTAGTTGAGATGGCGCCTGCCAAATCGGTGACCTTAGCTTGCGGGCCAGGAAGAATTCGAGCGGGGCGGGGCAGGCGGGAATGGTCGAAGAACTCGCTTTACCCGACATGTCCGAGGAGCAGCGCCATACTGCCTCTCTTCTGCAGCGCCTGCTGGGAAAGCGGACCGCGGATCGGTACGTCGACTTTTGCCGGCTCGCGGCCGGCACCCTGCCCCTTCGCGTATCGGTGCCGCTGGCGGGCCACGCCATGCGCGAGATCGATGCGATCCTTCGGCAACTTCTTGCAACTCCTGCCGACCTGACGGTAACGGTTTCGCCCGAGGCGCAAAATCGTCTCGACCAGGCCAGCGCCGCGCTGCGGTCACTTGGATACATCCAACAGGCGGCAGATCGAGCGGTCACAACCCTGGCGCCCAAGCACAGCCATCGCGAACAGATCGAACGGATCTGCGCCACCTTGGGCCTCGCTCCCGACGGCGA
Source organism: Mesorhizobium sp. M1088 (assembly GCF_040318575.1). Lineage (NCBI taxonomy): Bacteria > Pseudomonadati > Pseudomonadota > Alphaproteobacteria > Hyphomicrobiales > Phyllobacteriaceae > Mesorhizobium > Mesorhizobium sp. M1088. The sequence continues at coordinate 293,880 of NZ_JAMYMO010000003.1, forward strand.
TGTTGCTCGGTCCTGGAAGTCCGTGATGGCCGCGCACGCAAAGGCACATTACGGGCGAGAACTGCATCAGTCGCTGGAAGTGGACGCTCAGTTCCGTTCGGAATGGCAGGCGCCTTTCGACACGGCAGTTCGGGGCCTTATGGTCGCGCTGCAGGGCAAGTACTCGGCCTATATCCGACGCCTCGACGAGCTTCTCGCAATGCCGGACCGAAAGGTGGCAGTGCAGGCCCTGTCGCGTGAGATTCCCGGCGCGCTCCCGCTGCTGTCCTACTTCTTCGAGCGTCTCCACTCCGCGGACTGGCTCGATCCCCTTGCCGAGCACCGGCTGCTCGCCGCGTCGTGGGTCGGCCTCGATGACATAGATGACGGGCTGCGCCTGCAGCATTGGCCCGCAGGGCGATACCTCGTGAGGATGGCGGCTTCGAGCGATCCCGCAGTTCGAGCGAGGGTGGTCGCCGCGCTGCGTGCAGTCGGTGGATCCGAAGACCAGGATGTGCATTGGCATGGCGCGGAGGCGATTGTAGCCCTGCCAGCCGGCGAGGCCGAGGGCCTCATCGACATCCTAAAGGGCTGGCTCGGCCAAGACACGCGACTGCCCCATTCGTCAGCCGTCCATACGATCCTCGAAAATCTTGTCAAAGCGGATCGCCACGAGGCCGCTCTCGGCCTCTTCGGCTCACTCTACCGGATCATTCCCGATGACGGCAGGGCCACGACCCTGTTCGGCCAGCACATGTTCGAGCACTTCCTGCCACAGGATGTTCGCGCATGCGCTGCCGGGATGGGCAGCGACCTTGTCGGAGTGCTGTGCCAGATGCTGGATGCCGCGCTGCGCATCGAACGACGGGTGAGCGACGATCCCCCAGGCGACTATTCCCACCACATGTCTAGGACCATCTCCGATCATGGCCCCAAGCACGGCATCATCGATGCATTGGTCGGCGAGATCGTCCGATCGGCGCGGCTCATCTCCTCGGCACACCCTGACCGACTAGAGGCAATCGTCGCCGAAATCTCGAAATATCCTTCGCGGTTGCTCACCCGTTTGCGGCTCCACCTCCTTTCCCTCGATCCCGCAGCTGCCCCCTCACTCGCCACCTCGAGTCTCGATGACGCCGACCTGATCGGCGAGACGTGGTGCAGTATGGAGTACGGGGAGCTGGCGTCCGCCTGGTTCGACCGCTTGCACGACGAGACCCAGGCCAGAATCTTGGGGGCGGTCGACAAAGTCCCGTCAAAGCACGAGCCGAGCTGGCAGGAGCGGTTCAAGAAAAGCACCGGGCGAGAGCCCAATGACGAGGAACGAAACCACTTCAGGGCATCAGTGCTGCGGGAGGTGCAATGGCATTGGCGCCAGGTGCTTCCCAAGGACCGTCAGCAAGACGTCGAGCGTCACGGTGACCCCGATGCGTGGCTGAACGAGTTGCATGAGCCCGATATGAGTCCAGCGGTCGCGGCCGACCTCGCGAACCGTTCGATCGAGGACATCGTCTCGTTCCTCACCGACTGGCGACCCTCCCCCCAGGCGCAGAAGGTCACGGTGACCGCTCTCAGCCAGCAATTGCGGCAGGCTGCCGAGCAGAATGCCTTGACCTTCTCCGAAGGGGCCGCCAAATTCTCGGGCGTCCCCGCAATCTATATCCGCAGGATCATCGAGGCCCTGACGACCGTCGTCCGGAACAAAAACGCGGTCAGCTGGGGAGGCATCATCGCGCTTACCGGAACGCTTGTGTCTCGCGTGGGGCTGACCGGAAACGAAGGCGAGGGCCATGACGCCGACTGGTCGTGGACCCGCAAGGCCGCAATCGAACTGATCTCCGTCGGGCTCCAACTGGGCAAGGAAGGCATCAGCTTTGGCCTCGAATCCGAGGTCCGGGCCCAAGTCCTGTCCTTCTACGAGAGCTCGTCGCCGGCGGACTCTGAGAGCTTTGAGGAGACCTACCGCCGGCAAGTCTATTTCGCCGCCACGTCCACGTCGCGCGGCGCCGCCCTGGAGCTTTGCATTCAGCTCATCTTCTGGCTGAGCAAAAACCCGGAAACGGCGGTCGGCAAGGATCCGGGCAACGCTCTCACCGCTCTGCCGGAGATCAAGAGCATTCTAGACGCCGAGGTCGCCCGGAGCGGTGCCGACGGGCGAATACCGCGGGCGGTCATCGGCCGCTACCTCGGTTGGCTCAGCTACTTCGCGGCCAACTTCCTCGCGGCCAATGCAACGAATTTCTTCGAGACACCCGATGCGCAGCTGCGCGACGCGGTATGGTTGTCGCACATCCAGATGGGAACGGGTCCCCTTTCCTGGCTAGCCACTCAAATGAGCGATTGCTATCGGAACGAGATTCAACGCCTGGCCGAAAACGTGCCGGGTGCCGATCGAGAACATCTCACCGAGAGGTTCACGCACTACCTAGTGATCCTCTACATCGTCGATGCCCTCCCTGAAGACGTCTATGCCCAGTTCTGGAATGACGCCCCGATCGAGGCGCGGCAGAAGGCGATGTGGTTTCTGGGCACCCAGTTGGCATTGCCCGAAGGGGAGAGGCGCCTTCGAGCGCAGAGCTATTGGGATCGAAGGCTGCTGGCTGCTTCAGAGCCCCCGGCCCAAAGCACGGTCTTTCAGAATGAGATCGGCGCGATCGGCCAATTCTACTACCAACGGGGCCTGGACCCCGACTGGCTCATGCAGCAGACCATCGCGGCGTCGAATGCCGGATATGGGCCAGGCCAGACCTTTCATCTCGTGGATCGGATCGCGGAATTCAGCTCCCCGCTCCCACACCGGGCCGTGGAAACCATCTCGACGCTGATCAAGAACCGTCACCTCGATATGATGGAGCTCGGCGTGAGGTCGCAAAACCTGCGAGCAATCTTTGTCGCCGGCCTGTCGACCGGCGACACGCGGGCAGTCTCCAATGTGGTCGACGCCATCAATTTCCTGACGGTGGCCGGAGATACGAGCTGTCTCGACTTGTTGCCGAAGGCGGCGGAATAGCGGCCGGTCAGCGGTGGAGCGGCGACCGCTCACCACGGCGATCTGCACCTGGAGGGATGATGACGACCGACCCGGAGCGCCTCAAGACTGGCCTCGAAAACCTGCTCGATGATCGTGACTACCTCTACCGTCTCGTGTCGACGATCGACTGGGATGCCCAACTCGAGGCGATCAGGGCTGTCCTGAGAGAGCACCGACGATCTGCCGACCATGTCAGCACCAACATCAAGGAACTGGAGGAAGAAGCCCGAACCTACCAGGGCCCGTACCACGATCATGTTGTCGATGAGCATGTCGATGCGATGTGGCGGTCGACATATAGCGACGCAGCAATCAGCCTATCTGCCGTCGGCATGATCGTCCCGACGCTCGAGACTATTTTCGCGCAGGCCTTCCGCGCCTTGGGCGATAAATACGTCGCCAAGGGCATCGCGCCGCCCGATCACAAGCGCTGGCGCCGGGCCAAGGACAATCCAGAAAGATGGAACGTCCAATGGTACTTCGGCAAATCTGATGCCGGCGTCGACATCGTTTCCGGCCTGCCACAGCTTTGTGACGCCACCGGAGTCTCTGCTCACCTTCGCCCTGATGGCCTCGACTGGATCGTCGCTCTGCTCAGCTACCGGAACCGGATGTTCCATGGCGGTTTCGAATGGTCGATCCCGCAGCGCCAGACGTTCGTGGCCCTGATCGCGGAGCGTGGCTGGGACCAGTATTTCGTCTGGTCGACGACCGACCATGAACCCTGGATTTGTTTCCTGCGGGACCAGGTGATCGATGCGCTCCCCGACAGGGTGTTCGCGATCCTCGGCAGCCTGGGCCGCTTCACGAAGGCCCTGCCCTACGAGCTGATGTCGGATCCCGGGGATGAGCCGCCGCCCGACATACCGCAGGACTAGGGTCCACAGCGTTGCATCGAGCTAGTTGGAGGCATTAGCCACGTCCACGTGGGCCAAAAAGCTGCCCTCGCGTGATCGGAGCGCCAATGGCCGGAATGGGCACGAAAGCTGCCGGGCGGAATGAGCCCCATTCCGGCCTTTTGGCCTGCCCACGCCGTCCTAGTCCGATCTTGTCGAACGGTTTCAACCGCGAGTGAGCCCTCCGGTAGGGGGCGCAGCAGTTCGCCTTCTGTCTTCGTCAGGTAGATCCAGTGCGCCCAGTCGGTGGGACGCAGAACTACCACCTGGCGGTCATGATAAGTAACAATGTCCGGACCAGGTTCGGTGGTCAGCATGGCGAAGCCCGGGATAGAGCCACCTGTGCCTTCGCGCCATATGCCGGCGATCGCCATGAATGGTGCATCGTTCAGCGTGAACCGATGTTTTGCTTTCGGGTACTTCTTGCCCGTGAATTCGAAGAAGGCCGATGCGGGAATGAGACATCGGTTGCTCTTGTCGAAATGCCTTCCGTCAGAGCGGTAGTTGAAGACTGGGCCACCCTTCGGGTTGGAAGGTGGGAAGCTGAAATTCATGGGCACCAGCTCAATGCCGTTGCCGGCAGCGCGCATCACGGGGGCCATGTCGTTGATCCGGATGTCATCGCTTTCCGGCAGATCGAGTTCGGTCTGTTGCGTCGGGATGCCAAGCTCGAGCGCCTGCATCATCTGGACGTATTCGACCCATTTCACATGCTGTTCGTAGGCATTGCACATGCCGCGCACTCTATCGCGAAACGCAAATGAGTCGAGATGGGCGTCCCTTGGGGCCGGGCTCTCGACTGGCGCTGAAGCTCCGCTCTGCGGGCTTCACCCTTCGGGCTTCCATCCCTAACGCGGTCCGGCGCCGACAGCGCGTAGCCCCCGCTCGGTACAGGAGTTGCGCGCCGGGAGAGTGAGAGGGCGGTTTTGGAGGGCCATGACGGTATTGGCTGGGAGAGAGGCTTCCGGCGCCCGTTATGGAGAACTCCCATGATCAATTCAGTGATTGTCGATAGCAGTCCGGCCGGTGAACGCGGCGGCTATAAGGTGGACGCGAGCCGCGGCGAGCGCATCGGCCGCGTGTCCTCGGAGTGGTTCAACCGTCTGGCTGACGAGCGCTACCTGTCTCTGCCCGAGCTGATGGCTTCGGTGCGGGGGCGGTCCGAGCGCAGCCGGACCCGTACCGTCGAGACCGCCGCCATCCGAGTGGAAGCCACCCGCGACGATGCCGAGCGGCTTGCTCTGGTGCTACCCGGTGCGGATAGGCCGGTTGCCCCGACGCATTGGAGCTTTGGTCAACTCGCCGGAATCGTGGGTGCCCCGGCGACCTACCTGCGCCAACTTCCGGCGCCGCTCGCCGGCATCAACCTGCAATACGGCCTGACCGCGCATCGCGCTTTATCCTGACTCTGTAATCCTGTCTCAGAATCAGGCAATGGAAGCACCTTGCCGACGGTTCCGGTGAAGCTCGTCAGACGTCCGGGTCAAGCGTTCCCGCAGCGAAGCGAGGACAACGCTTTACGCGGCGGCGGCACCACAAGCTTGTTCATGGGGTGCAGGCTTAGTCCTGCACCCCTGCCACGCGGCGAGCGGGAGAGCGCGAGGGGAACCCCTCGCACATAAAGACAATAACTTGCGCCGCAGGCGCTCCGCTTAGGTCACGTGCGTGCAGCTGTACTTTACCGATCTTGGCGCCCTGTCGCGCCCGCTTCCTCTCGATGATTCCGCAACAAACCCCGCGCCCGGCGCGCTCGACGTGGCCGAGCGCGCCGGGCTGATCGACGGCATGCCGTTCATCCTGACGGATGACGGCAGCTACGATCTCAATCTCAACCGGTTCTTCCGGGCCTGTCCTGGCATGGGTGCGCGCTCGCCGAACACCTGGCGCTCCTACGCCCGCGACATCCTGGTCTGGGCGCGCTTTCTTGCCGAGCGGCGCGACGGCAAGACGGTCTGGCAGGCCGACCGCCACGATGTTCTGGCCTTTCATCGGGCACGACGCCTGGCGGCGGCTCCCTACCGCATCTCGGCGGCAAGCTGGAACCGAAGCATCGCCGCGCTCGACAAGCTCTATCGCTGGGCCATAGAGGAAGGGATAATCACCGTTTCGCCCTTCAGCTACGGCGTCACCCTTCGTAGGGCCGCCGGCAGCCGGGCCGTACTCGCCGTGACGGCGAACCGCGCCCGCGAGCGCGCAGCGCGCCGGCACGACACCCGCTATGTCGATCTCGGCCGTTATCTCCTGTTCCGCGACGTCGGGCTGCGCGGCCGGCTTCCCGACGGCTCTGAAGATCCGGCGTGGCGCGGGCGGAACGGCGAGCGCAATGCGCTCTTTGCCGAACTGCTGGTCACGACCGGTTTGCGGCTGACAGAGGCTGGCAGCCTGCTTCTGGCCGAGCTTCCGCGCCTGACCGAGCCGGGATCGCGCTCAGTTCCATTCGATCTTCCCGGTCCGATCGCCAAGGGCGGACGGCCACGTCGCATCCGCATTCCGCGCCGGGTGCTGGCGCTGATCTCCGACTATGTCGATCTCGAGCGCACCATCTCCGCCGCCCGCTCAAAGCCTTCAGTGCCCAATCCGCTCTGGCTGATGCCGGAGAGCGGGAAGGTCGCTGATGCGTCGGGTAAGCGGGTCCGGCTTGACCGCCTGACGCCGGGCGAACGACGCCGCGTGCTGATCGGGGCGCCCGGCCGAGCGCAGCAGGGCTTGCTCTGGCTCACCGAAGGCGGCCGGCCCGTGCCCTCGGCGACCTGGGAAGCGGTCTTCCGGCGCGCCTGCGTCCGCTGTCGCCGCTTCGGCATCGAGATCGAGGTGACGCCGCACACTCTGCGGCACACCTTCGCCGTCAACATGCTCTCCATGCTGATCCGCGAGCAGATCGGAACCGTGTTCGATCCGCACGACCGGCACGGCGCGGTCTATCGCCGGATGCTCGGCGACCCGTTGCAGAAGCTCCAGCAGCTCCTGGGGCACGCGAGCATTACCAGCACCTATATCTATCTCGACTGCCTCGCCGAGGCGCAGGAGTTGGTCGAAGCGGCCGCGGATCGCTGGGCCGACGATACGGCCGGTGATGCAGCATGACCGCCGTGACGACTGCCTCGGTACGGCGACCGGGTCGTCGCGCCCTCTTTCCCGAGGCGTTGCCCGATCCCGAGGGCGAGGCAGCCGCCGCGATCGCGTCGCTCCGCTTCACAGTCACGCTGGCGGACCGCAGCAGGAGGATCGATCTGACGATGCTCGCTGGCCGCAAGCCACTGGCCCGGACGTTTGCCGGCGCGCTTTGGCGCGCCTGCCAGGTCGGCGGTCCGGCCGGCTCAATCTCGACAGCCTATGCCTATGCCAGCGCGCTCAAGACATTCTGGCGCTATCTCGATTCCGCCAGAGTGCGCATCGTGTGCCTTTCCGACATGAGCGCTGCCTTGATCGACGGCTTCGACGCCTGGATGGAGGAGAGCGGCCTGCATCCCAATCACCGGCTGCATCGGATGAGCAAGGTGCTCAACCTGCTCCGCCTCGCCGAGGCGGCGGAGCCCGACCTTCTGCCACCCGATGCCTCGCGGCGGCTGATGCATACGAGCGACCGGCCGGGTGTGCGCGCCCGGCCGCGCGATGCCTATGGCGACGATGTCGCCACGGCATTGCGGATCGCCGCTCGCGCCGATCTCGCCGCCATCATCCGCCGCTTTGCCGTGGCAGATCGCATCCCGACCGTCGAGGATGCCGATCGGAGCCGCGTTCTGGCGGGGGCGCATGAACAGGTGATGGCGGTGATCGACGGGGAAGGCGTCATCGGGCACCGGCACCCGCTCTTCAAGCGCCTCTACACGCTGCGCCGTGAGAGCGACCTGCCGAACGATAGCCTGATCCACGATCTGCATGGCCGCCAGCATCTGATCGCCGCCGACCTCGTGCCGCTCATAGTCCTCATTTCGCTCGACACGGGTCTCGAGATCGAAGCGATCAAGAGCTTGCGGGCGGACTGCCTGAAGAACCCGTCCGGCGGCTATGTCGAGATCGAGTACTGCAAGCGGCGGGCACGCGGCGCCGAGTGGAAGCGGCTGCGCGTGCGCGACGGCGCCTCCTCGACACCGGGTGGCCTGATCCGCAAGGTTCTGCAGTGGACCGGTCCGGCGAGAGGCTGGCTTGGCGCCGACACGCTCTGGGTCCACTGCGCCTGGGGTCGTCTGACCCCGAGGGTGCTCAGCCTGAAGGAACCCGTCGCTTCATGGATTGCTCGACATGGCATCCTCGACGAACAGGATCAGCCGCTCCGCCTCAACCTGACGCGCCTGCGCAAGACCCACAAGGCGGCGTGGTATCGGCGTACGGGCGGCCAGCTCGACCGCTTCGCCGTCGGCCACAGCGTCGCGGTGGCGGCCAACCACTACGCCGATGTCCCCGCGCTTCGCCATCTGCACGAGGCGACCGTTGCCGACGCCATGAGCGATGCGCTCGACGCCGCCCTGCGGCCGTGCATCCTGTCGTCGGAGCAGGAGGAGGCCGTTCTGGCCGATCCCGAGCAGGCAACCAGTCTTCCCGTCGCCGGTACCGCCGCCATCGACGCGCTGCTCGGCGGCGAGCAGGATGTCTGGCTCGCCAGTTGCGCCGGCTTCTACAAGAGCCCGTTCGGGCTGGAAGGGGAAGCCTGTCCGTCGCCCTTCTGGGGCTGTCTCGAATGCAGCAATGCGGTGATCACCGCCCGCAAGCTGCCTGCGCTTCTGGCCTTCCTCGACTTCATTCGCGCGCAACGGCAGGCGCTCAGCGAAGGCGACTGGATCGCCAAGTTCGGCCGCGTTCACGGACGCATTGCCGATCAGATTCTGTCCCGGTTTGCCGACGCGGAGATTGAGGAGGCTCGCCGGATTGCGGCGTCGGACCCGGCGCTCATCTACCTGCCGCCCGAAGCGGCAGCGCCATAATGCCCGGTTCCATCAAGCTCTCGCCGCGGCCGTCATTGCCGTCGGCCATCTACCGCGACGGCGAGCCCGTGCTTGCCGGTGTCGCGGTCAGGGACGATGTCGACCGCGCTGAGCTTCCCCGCTTCGGCGACGATCTCTGGGATTGGGCGCCGCCATCTTCCGGGTCAACGCCCGCCACAGCAATTACCGGCTCGATTTCGCCCGCATCGCCGATCTCGCCACGCGACGGCTGGCAAAGGAATATGTGGTCGCCCGGCTGCGCATCCATGTGCCGGGATATCGAGCGCCCTGCGGCGCGACCTCGGCGATCCGCCTGCTGCGCTACGTCCAGCATTTCGCTGCGTTCCTCCGCGCGCAGACTGGCGCCGTCGATCTCGGCCGCGTCGATCAGGCGCTGCTCGACGCCTACCTGGTGCATGCCCGTGACGGCGGACAGCGAACGCCGCACGAGACGGTGAAGTATGTCGAGGTGCCGATCGATCTGCATCACCTGGCGCCGTGGCTGACCGGTGGTGGCATCGGCGTGCTCCCCTGGCGTGGGCGAGCCGCCCACCGCGTCGCCGGACGGCCGCCGGCACCCGCCGAGAACGCCACGCCGCGCATTCCCGAGCCGGTCATCGGCGCCATGCTGCGCTGGGCACTCAGGTATGTCGAGGTCTACGCGCCAGATATCCTTGCCGCCCGTGCAGAGCTTGACTCTCTCGAAGCCCGCTGCGCCCGATTGATGACGCGGGACGCGCGGACCGGCCGGGCCGTCGCCAGCACCTATCGCGCCCGTGTGGCGAAGTGGCTCGACGTGCGCCGGGCCACGGGCCGAGGCGTGCCGATCTGGGAGCGCGCGCCTAACGTCGCCCGCCGCATCGATCCGCTCACCGGCGACGAGACGCCGCCCTACAATCTTCATCTGATGCGCCTTCACGTCGGCGCGCGCGAGAGCGGCCGCGTCAGCCAGTCCGAGCCGACCGCGCGGCTGATCGACGAGGCAGCGACAGAACTTGGCACCGAGATCGGCGGGCTCGACACACCGATCTCGACCGATCCGGACACCGGCTTGCCCTGGCGCGATCGCTTCGACGGCCTCAGCCTGGCCCGCGAGGAGCGGATGCTGCAGGGCGCCTGCTATATCGTCTGCGCCTATCTGACCGGCATGCGCGACAGCGAGGTGCAGGCGATGCAGCCGGGCTGCGTGTCGCCGGTGCGCAGCGCCGACGGCCTGGTCGAGCGCTACCGGCTGCGCAGCACCGTCTACAAACGCCATGGGGCGCGCGGCGCGACGGCCGACTGGATCACGATCGAGCCGGTCGCCCGCGCCGTTGCGGTGATGGAAGCTCTCTCGGCGCGCAATCGCCGCGACAAGGGATTGTCATCCTTGTGGGTGGCGCTGAAGGACTGGCCCTGGAGCAACGATCACCTCGGCATGGGCGCGACGCCAACGCTCAACCTGTTCCGCGACGGGCTCGATGCGCGCGCCAGCGACGGACCGGTCATCCCACGCATCGACGACGAACCCTGGAAGTTCACGACGCGACAGCTGCGCCGCACGATCGCCTGGTACATCGCCAACCGGCCGTTCGGCACCGTCGCCGGCAAGATCCAGTACAAGCATGCGTCCATAGCCATGTTCGAGGGCTACGCTGGATCGGCCCGGGCCGACTTCCGAAGCGTGGTCGAGCGCGAGCGTGCGCTCGGCCAGCTCGACGATATCGTCGCCCATTACGAGGCGTTTCTTCGCAATGACGGGCCGGCGGGACCGGGTGCGACGCGACTGCGCCGCGAGTTCGCCCGCGTGCAGGACGAACTCGGCGATTTTCCTGGCCGGATCGTGGACCGCAAGCGGCTGCGCACCATGCTTGCCCATCTCGGGCGGACTTTGCACGTCGGCTTCCTCAATGATTGCCTCTTCGACGCGGCGACCGCGCTCTGCCTTAAAGATGCGCCGGATGACGAGCGGACGGCGCCGGCCCTGTCGCGCTGCAGCCCCGACCGTTGTCCCAATGCCTGCCTGACCGCCCGGCACCGCGAACCATGGCAGGCTTCGATCGCCGAGGGCGAAGCGCTGCTGGCCGACCGGCGCCTGTCGCCGCTGCAGCGCACGGCGATCCTGAAGGACAATGAGCGCAAGCGCCGTCTGATCGCTCCTCTCGTGGACGGTGATGCATGACCGCGCTTGGGCCGAAGAGCGAAGCCGCGCTGAGGTCGGCCATGCAGCGGCTGCTCGACGGTCGCGCCGAGCGCACCGACGGGGCGCTGACCGTCGCCAACCTGGCGCGCGAGGCCGGCGTCAGCCGGGCGACGGCGAACCGGGCCGGCGCTCTTCTCGCCGAGTTCCGTGCCGCCGAAGAGCGCCGCCGGGGATCCTCCCCCAGAGTCCTCAAGGAGCGCATCCGCGCCCTCGAAGCCGAGCTCCGCGCCGTGCGCGGCGCCGAGATGGCCGAGTTGCGGGCGTTCGCCCGCACGCTTGCACAGCACATCCAGGTGCTGACGCTGCAGGTCGCCGAGCGCGATGCGGTGATCGACGGCCTGCGGGAGGAACTGGCTCGATCGCCTGCGACCAGGGTCGTGCCGCTACGGCGCCCGTCTCACGACGGCGTTGGCTGAGAGCCGCGCAGCTTCGTAACCGATCCGGTCCGGCCGGGCCCGCCGATCATGGGTGCCTCCTGCGCTCGCCCGTCGAGGCAGGGGCTCGGGTTGTGGCAGACGCTGCCGGCCCGTCAACCCTGTTCCGCACCAGCACCGAGAACAGGGTGTGACGGGCCGGCTATCCGCGTCTGCCCCTGCCGCCGCGCCCTCGACGGAGAGGGCGAGCACAGGAGGCACCCATGACCACGGATCGCAACGTCCAGACCGAGACACGGAACGATATCTACGAGCGCGTCACCAGCCAGATCATCGCCGCCATCGAAGCCGGCGCCGCCGACTACCGGATGCCCTGGCATCACAATGGCTCGGCCATCTCCACGCCCGTCAACGTCAGCTCGCGCAAGACCTATCGCGGCGTCAACGTCATCGCACTCTGGGCCGCGGCGCATGCGACGGGCTATCCCGCCGGCATCTGGGGCACCTACCGCCAATGGCAGGCGCTCGGCGCCCAGGTCCGCAAGGGCGAACGCGGCCACCTCGTCGTATTCTGGAAGATCGCCGACCGCGACAGCGACACGGAGCGTCAGGACGGCGGCGAGGATCGCGACGGGCCGGCCCGACGCATGTTCGCACGCGGCTATACGGTCTTCAATTGCGCGCAGGTCGACGGCTACACGCCGCCCGAGATGCCGGTACTGCCCGAGATCGAGCGCATCGGGCACGCCGAACGGTTCTGCGCGGCGCTCGGCATCGACATCCGGCACGGCGGCTCGCAGGCCTGTTACAGCCCTGTCACGGATCACGTGCAGATGCCGGAGTTCGCCTGCTTCCGCGACGCACTCGCATACTACGCAGTGCTCCTCCATGAATGCGGGCACGCTTCGGGCGCCAGCCATCGCCTCGATCGCGATCTCTCCGGACGCTTCGGCTCGGCCGCCTACGCCATGGAGGAGTGCACGGTCGAGTTGCTCAGCGCCATGATCTGCGCCGACTTGAACCTCAGCGTCGAGCCGCGTCCCGACCACGCCAGCTACGTCGCCTCGTGGCTTGAGGTGCTCCGGTCCGACAAGCGCGCCATCTTCACCGCCGCCGCCAAGGCGCAAGAGATCGCCGACTGGATGCACGCCCAGCAGCCGTCACATTAGGCGGAACGCGGGCCGAAGATGATGATGGCGGCGCCGACGAGGCTGATCGCGGCGCCCAAAGTGTCCCAACGGTCCGGCCTCACCCCCTCGATCGTCCCGCAGACTTGCCAGCGAGGCGGCGATACAGACGCTGCCATAAGCCGCGTAGGCCCGCCCGGACGCGCTGCTGTCCACCAGCGCGCGCAGCCAGGCGACGCGACGAGCGAGACCAGCCCATGCGCCAGCCACCAGCTCGGCTTGGCCTCACTAAGCCACAGCCAGAAGCTGAAGCAGCCGGCGATCTCCGCGACGGCGGCGGCGACGAACATCCTGACAGCTTGGTCGATCGCCGGACGTATTGCCGCAAAACGGCGTCACTTCCCCTCGAATGTCCTTGAGATGATCATTGTCAATTTGCCAGCTAGCCGTTTAGGTGCGTTCGAGGAGCTGGTGAGCATCAGATGTGTTTCTCCTAGCTGCGGCAGTTTCTCATCGGCAAGCGTTCGCATTTGGTCCGTCAATGCGCTTTGCGGCAAGACGCCAATCGCGATGCCAGCTGCGATCGCAGCTCGAATCCCTGAAACGCTCTCACTGGTACAAACGATCTGATGCTCCAATCCGGATTTTCGAAGAAGATCGAGGCAGCGTTCCCTCCACCAGCAGGTTTTGTCGAATAGAGCCACCGGCAGGGGCCGTCGTGTTTCGATATTGTGGAATACCGAGCCGGCCCACACGGCGCGTTCACTATGAACAACAACGTCGTCCTTTGAGACACGCTCAGGTGAGTGGAGAGCGATGTCCAACTCGCCGGCGGCCAACGCATGTGGAAACTCCATGCTCGAACTGCAGCGCACAAAAATACGGCTTGTGGGCTCCTCTTCGGTGAAGGCTGCCAGGATAGACGGCAGGATCGTATCACCATATTCCTCGGGGATCCCGAGGCGGATTTCTTCCTCCGCTTGCGTTCCGCGCAGATCGGCGACTGTCTGATCCAGCATTTCGACAACACGGCGAGCGACGGGCAGCAACTGCTCGCCGGCAGCAGTCATGGTAACCCCACGGCCATGCCTTTCGAACATGCGTTGTCCGACAGTACCCTCAAGTTTCTGCACTTGCAGGCTAACGGCCGACTGTGTGCGGAGCAGGTGCGCAGCGCCGCCGCTGACACTCCCTGCTTTAGCCACCGCGAGAAACGTTCGCAGCAAATCGCTGTCCAGTTGTGTCGATTTCCCATCGTTCAAGCTCATAGCTGATATCTACGCTATTCGTTTTCCGTATGGAAGTCGGCAATGTATGATGTCAGCAAAGAGGATGTCGCCATGATTGTCACGCTCCCGAGGCCCCAAAGAATGCAGGTCATCTGGGCGACGGCTGCTGTTCTGACAGTCGTTGTCGCCCTTACGTGGCCGCAAAGGGCGCAGGAGACGCTTCGTTTCGTCGTGCAGAGCTTCCTGGATGTCGCGCTGATGATTGCAATTGGGCTAGTCATCTCCGCATGGGTCGCAGCCAGCGGAGCGGCGACCATTACGGCGCGGTGGTTTAAGGGCCGCCCTATCTCAACTGTCGTCATCGCGTCGGCAATCGGCACTGTGACACCTGTGTGCGGCGTAACGGTGCTGCCGCTTACGACCGGGTTCCTTGCCTCCGGCGTTCCGCTTGCGCCCATCATGGCATTTTGGCTTTCCTCGCCTGTTACCGGGCCCACCATGTTCGCTGCGACGTGGGCGCTGCTCGGCCCTGGATTCGCCATCGGAAAGATGCTTGCGGCTTTTGCGCTTGGAATCTTTTCCGGCGCGGGAACGGCTCTCCTCGCGCGCACGCAGATGGTTCAAAACCCGTTACGGCCACAGCGAATTATAGGTAATGGCCAGTGCGGCACGTGCACGCCAACGGATTTCTCTTTCCGAATCTGGCGAGAGCCAGCTCGCATGCGTGCATTTGGGGCGAACCTTATTTCCACAACAAGGATCGTCGTGATCTATTTGATATTTGCTTTTTCGGCTGAGTTTCTGCTGCGTGACCTTCTACCGTCTCATCTCCTCACCACCTATGTCGGTAAGGATTCTCCATACGCTATCCCACTCGCGGTGCTGGTCGGTGCACCGATGTATCTCGATGGTCTTGCGGCACTGCCCTTGGTTCGAGGATTACTTGATCTCGGCATGTCACCCGGTGCGGCAATGGCACTCCTCGTTTCAGGCGGCGCCGTCAGTATTTGGGGCGTCTTGGCTGTGGCTTTGGTCCTTAGGCCGTCAACCATCGCCCTTTTCGTGGCGCTCGCAGTTTCGGGATCATTGGTGATCGGCTACGTCTTCCAGGCGCTCTGGACGTTTTTTTCGTGAGCATCGATTTCATCATGGAATCTGTCTCATGCCGATCCGCTGATCGAAAATCCGGGGAATTCTCCGGTCCAGCGCCAAGAAGGCCCACTGAGACAGGTTGACTGTTCAGATAAGTTGCCGAGCAGGTCAAGACGCTCGAGGTCGAGAACGGGCGCGTCGAACTCCGCGCCGTCACCGGCCCGGACTATGGGCGCATCTATGATCATGAACTGGTTGCGGCCGTTCAGAAGATCGCCGGTAACGGCACCGGCGACACACGTTGGAAGATCCCCGGCGTGCTGGATTGGTCGACCGGCATCTACAATCCCCGTGTCGACATCACCTCGGACACCACCACGCTCTATGCTTCGGATCGCGACGTGTTCCTCTTCCTGGTCGACGACCTCAACCCCATCGAGGCTGGCAGGTTGCCCGATGGCTCGCCCGATCTCTATTTCCGGGGCTTTTACTGCTGGAACTCCGAGGTCGGGGCGAAGACGCTCGGCATCGCCAGCTTCTATCTCCGCGCCGTGTGTCAGAACCGCAACCTCTGGGGCGTCGAGGATTTCGAGGAGATCACGATCCGCCACTCCAAATATGCTGCCTCGCGGTTTGCGCACCAGGCCGCGCCGGCGCTGACCCGCTTCGCCAACTCCTCGCCCATGCCCTTCGTCAACGGCATCCGCGCAGCGCGGGAGAAGATCGTCGCTCGCAGCGATGACGATCGAACGGAGTTTCTCCGCAAACGCGGCTTCTCCAAGGCGGACACGGCGAAGATCATCGAGACCGTGCTCGCCGAAGAAGGTCGCAAGCCCGCGAGCGTCTTCGACTTCGTGCAGGGCATCACCGCCGTCGCGCGGGACAAGCCGCACCAGGACGCACGGCTCGAGCTTGAGGGCAAGGCCAAGAAGCTGCTCGACCGGGCCGGCTGATTTCAGCAAAGCCGGCGATGCGGATTTCCGTGTCTCCGGCTGCGTGTTTATCCGGAAGGCCGGAGTGCGGCGCCGTCCCTCAGAGTGAGAGGGCGGCGCCGATCTTCGTGACGGGTTGGAGGTCGAGAGAGAGGCTCCCGGCCGCCCGTCGCGGAGTAAATCCACATGGCTACTGCCAAGAAGAAGCCCACCATCACCCTGTCGCCCTCGCGCGACATTCCCTTCAACCAGCTCGTGCTGAGCCAGTCGAACGTCCGGCGCATCAAGGCCGGCGTTTCGGTCGAGGAGCTGGCGGAGGACATCGCCCGGCGCGGTATCCTTCAGGGCCTCACTGTCCGCCCTGTCGTTGATGAAAACGGCACTGAGACCGGCATGTTCGAAGTGCCGGCTGGCGGCAGGCGCTTCCGGGCGCTGGAGTTGCTCGTGAAACAGAAGCGCCTGACCAAGACCGCGCCAGTCCCCTGTGTCGTCCGCGAGGGCGGCATTGCCGAGGAGGACTCTCTGGCCGAGAACGTCCAGCGCGCGCCGCTGCATCCGCTCGATCAGTTCCGCGCATTCCTCACCCTGCGCGAAAAAGGCCAATCCGAGGAGGAGGTCGCCGCGGCGTTCTTCGTCTCGGTCAACGTGGTCAAGCAGCGCCTGAAGCTCGCATCGGTCTCTCCAGTGCTGCTCGACGTATATGCGGAAGATGGCATGACGCTCGCCCAACTCGAAGCGTTCACCGTGTCGGGCGACCATGCACGCCAGGAACAGGTCTTCGAACGGCTGAAAACCTCCTATGACAAGTCGGCCTATGCCATCCGGCGTATGCTGACCGAGGGCGCCGTCCGTGCCACTGACAAGCGGGCGCAGTTCATCGGCATCGACGCCTATGTCGAGGCGGGCGGCACCGTGCTGCGCGACCTCTTCGAGGGCGATGATGGCGGCTGGCTGCGGGATGTCGCCGTCGTCGATCAGATGGTGGCCGACAAGCTGAAGGTAGAAGCCGAGGCCATCGCCGCCGAGGGCTGGAAGTGGACTGAAGTGGCGCCCGACTTCGCCTACGGCCACACCTATGGTCTGCGCCGTCTACATGGTGAACCCGCGCCGCTCACCGCCGAAGAAGAAGCCACGCGCGACGCCCTCAAGGCGGAGTTCGACCGCCTGATCGCGGAGCACGAGGGCACCGATGAGTTGCCGGACGACGTCGACGCGCGGCTCGGCGAGCTTGAGACCGCGCTCGAGACCTTTGACGAACGGCCGCTGTCCTTCGATCCAGAGGAAATCGCCCGCGCGGGCGCCTTCATCAGCATCGCTGGCGACGGTCGCCTGCGCGTGGAGCGGGGTTATGTCCGGTCCGAGGATGAGGTGTCGGTCGGGTCGGTAGCTGATGCGTCGGGTGGCGAAGCCACAGGCGGAGAAGCGTCGGCCGGCGAGGACCACGGATCACGCGGCGATGTTCCCGCGGGTGATGCCACTACCGAGGAGGACGAAGAACACTCGCCCATCTCGGACCGGCTGATGACGGAGTTGACCGCGCATCGGACACTCGGACTTCGGCACGCTCTGGGCGAACATCCCGATGTTGCTTTCCGCACGGCGCTGCATGCCCTAGCACTCAAGGTCTTCTATCACTACGGCTCGGATAGCTGTCTAGAGCTGGACCTGAAGACCGTCGGCTTCGGGGCCCAGGCGCCGGGCCTGAATGATAGCGTCTCCGCCGACGCGATCCGGGCCAGGCATGAGAGTTGGACGAAGACCCTGCCGAAGGACTCGGCTGAGCTCTGGGACGCGCTTGGCGACTGGGACAGTGACAGCCGCGCCGCCTTGTTCGCCCATGTCGTCAGCCTCTCGGTCAATGCTGTCAGCGAAGCCTGGAACCGTCGGCCGCGGGCCCTCGCCCATGCCGATCAGTTGGCCCAGGCCGTCGATCTCGACATGGCCGCACGCTGGAAGCCGACCGTCGACGCCTTTCTCGGTCGGGTCACCAAGGCGCGCATCCTTAAGGCTGTTGCCGAAGCGAAGGGTCAGCGCGCTGCCGACCGGATCGCCCATCTCAAGAAGGGCGACATGGCAACAGAAGCGACCACGCTGCTCAACGGCGCGGGCTGGTTGCCCGAGCCGCTCCGTACGCCGGGCCGGGAGACAGTCGCTGACATGTCGGACGTGGAACTGCCCGTCGTAGAAACGGCGGAGGTAGCGGATGAAACGGCCATGGCCGACGACGACGGTATCGCCGATGATGACGATGTCGCCGCAATGACCATCGCGGCCCAATAGTCTCCCATGACCCTCACAACTGGCCCGCCGGCAACGGCGGGCCTTTCTTTTTGAAGGAGGTAACCATGCGCGAACCGCCGCATGAGCTGGCACGCCGCCTCGCCGATCGGACCGAGGCGGTCTGCCGGCATTATCTCTCCAATGGTCGCCGCCAGGGGAACTATTGGACCGTCGGCGATGTGCGCAACACGCCTGGTCGCTCCATGTTCGTCCGACTTGCAGACTCCGCAAGAGGTTCGGCCGGACGCTGGACCGACGCCGCTACCGGCGAGCATGGCGATCTGCTCGACGTCGTGCGCGAGGCGCTTGGCCTCAGAGCTTTCGCAGATGTCGCAAAGGAAGCGCGGGCTTTTCTCGGCCTCTCGCATGAAGCAGCGCGTCAGGCATCTTCTGTCCGGAAGAATGTTCTGGCTCCAGCCGGCTCCTCTGAGGCAGCCCGTCGGCTTCTAGGCATTTCGCAGCCGATCATCGGAACCATCGTGGAAACGTATCTCCGTGAACGTGGCATTACGACATTGCACGGAACCGAATCGCTCCGATTTCATCCACGCTGCTATTATCGGCCCGACGACCATGGACCGACCGAAACCTGGCCGGCGATGATCGCCGCGGTCACCGATCTCGATGGGCGGCTGACCGGCGCGCACCGGACCTGGCTTGCACCGGACGGCGAGGACAAGGCACCCGTCGACACGCCGCGCCGGGCGATGGGCGACCTTCTTGGCAACGCCGTTCGCTTCGGTGCACCCGGTAGCGTGATGGCGGCCGGCGAAGGTATCGAGACAACCCTCTCGCTGAGATGTGCCCTGCCCGACATGGCGATGGCGGCAGCCCTCTCCGCCGCGCATCTGGCTGCCATCCTGTTCCCGCCGACGCTGGAACGGCTCTATGTCATCCGCGACAACGATCCGGCAGGTGATGGTGCCCACGACAGCCTGATCGAGCGCGCCACCAACGCCGGAATCGAGGCGATCGTGCTCTCGCCAGCACTGAAGGACTTCAATAACGATCTCCGCCATTTCGGGCTCGACGCAGTGCGTGCCTTGATCGCGGACCAGCTCAGGCGCAGGGACCGCATTCGCTACCTGAACCGGGCGGCATGAGCGGTAGGGGAGCGCGCAGCGCACGGTACTTACGACCCCGCTTGGATACGCTCCGCCGGTAGAGAGCCGCGACCCGGCCTTTCGAGAGGGCGATCGGCTCACACGCGGGCCGGCCAGGCAATGGCGGCGGCCGACTATTTTCCGGCGGCGGGCGAATGCTGGCGAAAGCCAGCGACGAGGCGCCACGCCTTTCCATCGCGAGCCAAAATAGCCGACCGCCGCCATCCTCCGCTGCCGCTCCGGCCCCCGCTTCGCTCCGGGTGCCGAGCCGTCCCGCCCGTGGGCTTTCGTCGCCATGAAGGCCGCGAGGGTCGCGGTCCAGCCGACGGGAGCATCCCATGAGCGAGCACGACGACATCGAACCGCACCATGCCGTGTCCCCTACCGATCACGTCCTTACCGAACTGCAGCTCTATGGCTGGCGCCCCTTTGCGGATGAGCCCGATCCGCGGCCACTCCCCGACGGCGATCATGTGACCGGAGCCGTGGCCGACATCTTCGACGCCCTCATTGCCACCATGGCGGACACGCGCCTCGAACCCGACCTCGACGACCTGCTCTGGTCTGTCAGCAATGTCTTCCACCGCGCTGTGCTGCGGATTGAGCGCCAACTGGACGACAACGAGCAGGCCCAGCGTCGCCTGCAGCGGGAACAGGACGGCACCGAGATCAAGGCGGTGGAATTGGAGAACCTCACCGCCCAGGGTCAGACCATGATCGAACGGCGCGACGCCTTCGAGCTGATGCGTGACCAGGCCGCCGACCACTACGAGCAACACATTGGATCGGCCTGGCGACCACGCACCGGATCGATGGTCAACCATCGCCACCTCACCTCGGCGATGATCGACAGCCGCGACTTCCTCGCCGCCCGGCGCAAGGCTGAGACCGAGGTGATGCTTCCAAATGGCCCGAAGATCGCCCTGACCGGCGGGCTCGACTTCAACGATCACCAGCTCATCTGGGACGTGCTCGACAAGGTCCACGCCAAGCACCCCGACATGGTGCTGGTCCACGGCAAGTCGCCAAAGGGCGCCGAACTGATCGCCGCCAAATGGGCCGACAATCGCAAGGTCCCGCAGGTCGGCTTCGCCCCGAACTGGGACAAGCACGGTCGGTCAGCACCCTTCAAACGCAACGATGCGATGCTGGACATCCTGCCGATCGGCGTCATCGTGTTCCCGGGCACCGGCATCCAGGACAATCTCGCCGACAAGGCGAAGAAGCTCGGCATCAAGTCTCGCGACTTCCGCAAGAAGGACGACGCGTGAATGCCGCTGTATTTCCGTAAAGCCGTATCGCCATTTCCACTGAAAACCGGCTTTCATTCTGGATGGCCCGTCACCGCAATGCGAGCAGCGCGTGCATAATGCTCCAGTTCCACATCGCCTTCGATCATCTGATCCAGCAGCGCTTTCTTGTCGCTTTGATCCGATGCTGACTGAAACGGCTCCGGCTGTCGCTCGATCGCCAGCACTGCGATGGCCAGCGCCTTCTTCACCAGGTGCAGATCGCGATCCCTGAATTCTGCTGCCATGACACCAATCCTCCAGAGCGAGCGGACCAACTATACCCCGCGCCGATTGTAGAAGGGGCAGTGGGCCTCCAGGCTCCTGACAACGGCTCCTGAGCAAGCGAACACCACCCCCGCTTCCAAATAGCGCTGATCCTTGGTCCGGCCCATGGCCTGACGCCATCAACCCGTAAAGGGTCCGCTACGCGAGCGTGCGGCCTTGAGGCTGCGCCCCTGCGGTGATTTCGGCCATGGGCCGGACACATCGGGCGCCTGTCGGGCGGGGGATGGTCTCCCGCCTCCAAGACAGGAGCCGGAACAATGTCACTCAATGACGCTCACGCCTTCGCCTTCAGCCTCGCCGCAACCCTCATGGTCAACATCATCATCTTTCAGGCCGGCGACGGCAGCCTGGGCGTCATGCCGGCCAGCGAATACGACGGCGACACCGCCGCGATCGTCCACGAAACCGATCCTTTCGCTCCCTGACGGGAACGGCCTCGCCGCAGGAGCGGAAGTCCTGCCGGATTTCCGCTCCCGCGGCCGCGCATCTTCGGCTATACTTCAACTGCGCCGTGGTGGTGGTGGAGGCGCGACCGTCAGACCTTTTCTCACGGAGACCACCACCATGATCTTCCTCGGTATCCTCATTTGCATCGCCGGCATCGGATTCCTTTGCTGGCTCCTGTTCACGCTCGCTGTCTACGCGCTTCCGTTCTTCGTAGGCGTGACTGCCGGAATGTGGGCCTACGGCACCGGGGCCGGTCCGATCGGCGCGTTCATCGTCGGCATCGCAGCTGCCGGCGCGACGCTCGCGGTCGGTCAATTCGCCTTCACATTCGTTCGCCCGGTCTGGGCTCGTCTTGCGGTCGCTCTCCTCTTTGCCGCACTAGCATCGGTCGCCGGCTATCACGCGACACATGGTCTTGCGACGCTCGCTGTGCCGTCCTTGGGATGGCAGGTCGCGTTCTCGATCATCCGCGCTGTCCCCGTCGGCATTGCCGCTTGGGTTGGGTTGCTGGCGATGGCCCCGCCCGAGCCAGCCATGCGAGGCGTCGCTCGCGGCTAGGCGTCGTTCGGAGCTTCAGGCCAGGACAGCGAGGATCACGACCAAGCCGCTCCTCGCTGCGTCAGGGTTACCGATAGAGCGTTCAAGCCCAAGGAGTTCCCACCCGCACAGCACAGATCCGAGCCGTACCCCGTCTGGCATTGACCGCAGTGACGACTCGGTCGGCCATCGATCGCAGGTGCAACGGCGGTCTTCTCCCTGGGAAGCTCATTCCGGTGACATCGCGGATATGGTCGAATGGCGGGCTGAGCGCCGTGGAGCAACGCCGGCCATTCGAAGTGAACGTTGGTCGCCATGTTCTCGCTTGAAGTCCTCTTGCAGGTCGACCGCTCCAAAACGGCCTCATCAATGGCCTGATCTGACCGAAGGTCGGCTATACCTCGACCGCCTATGCGGCAATGGCGCCGATCGACTTTCTTCCCCTGCCGGCTGTGCCGTCATTCCTCGCGAACCAACAAAGTCGCCTGACTGCCATCCTCCGCTGACGCTGCGGTCGCAAGCGATGCCGCGTCGATCGCCTCCGGCCTGCCGATCGCCATCGAGGCCGCAATGGTGCGGGCTCGAAGCAGAGATCAAGGAGAACTACCATGGCGACCATCGGCACTTTCAAAAAGTCCGGCAACGAATTCACCGGCGAAATCGTCACCCTGAGCCTTCAGACCAAGAACGTCCGCATCGTCCCCGAGAGCCGACAGGTCGGCGAGAACGCCCCAAGCCACCGCGTCTTCGTCGGCCGCGCCGAGATCGGCGCCGCCTGGTCCAAAAAGTCCAACGAGGGCCGCGACTACCTCGGCCTCAAGCTCGATGACCCGAGCTTCAACGCTCCGATCTATGCCAACCTCTTCGACGACGAGGAAGGCGAAGGCTTCAGCCTCATTTGGTCCCGCCCCAGCCGCCGCCGTAATGGCGAGTAGGCGGCCTGAACAAAGCCCCGCCCGGACACACCGGGCGGGGCCAAGCTCGTAGAGACGGCTGTTGCCTCTGCCCGAAAAGCGGCCGCCGCATTGGATTGAACCGGGTTGCGAATTGCGGCGCGTTTAAAGCCGTTTTGAAGGCATAGGCACTAATTGATCAGCGGTCGGAATTAGACTCGACCGAAGCTTGCCAAACGAGTGTGGAGGGAGGCGGGTTGCTCGGTTCATTTCGAGTGCCAATACGGTCTTCTCGCGCATTCAGAAATCCTGTTTCTAAGCTCATGCACATAAAGCCTCCTAATGCTGCGTCAGTCAGCGAGGTATGGTCATGTGTGAGCGTCAACTCCAGCGCCGCCAGCATCGGCTCTTCGCAGGATCGGAGGCCTTTTCCATGAGCGATCGCTGATAGCAACGGTGCAAACGCGCGGAGCGTCGTCATTCTTTCGGGCTTTCAGCAGCCTTCTCATCTCGGAGAACACGCATGACAAGAATCATGGTTTCTGTTGCGACGTCTTCCCTGGTCGTTCTGTCAACACTACCCTCGGCCGCCGCAGAGGGGATGCAGCCCTGGGGCAAAAAGCGTTTCAGCGCTGTTCCGCCTGTCATTCGACCACCGACCAAAAGAAGGTGGGACCTGGCCTCGGCGGCATTGTTGGACGTACCGCAGGCACGATGGAGGGCGTCCGCTATTCGGCGGCCATAAAAGCATCAGGATTGGTATGGGACGAGGCGACATTGGATCGGTTCCTCGCAGCGCCCCGCGATGTCGTGCCGAAGACCACGATGACCGTGAGCGTGCCCAAGCCTGAGGATCGGCAAAACATCATCGCGTACCTAAAGTCCCTATCCAAGTAGGAGCGATCGGCCCAGGCACCGCGTTGATTGAAGAGGAACTCACTCGGAAGGTGATTTTTGCGCCCCACCCGAGGCTTTGCGTGACTGTCCGTAGTCGCCTCGCATTCAGAAGCCGCATTTCTAACCACATGCAGTTTGCGCAATCTAATCCGCTGCCGCAGGGCGGGTTATCGTCGCCAGGAAGAACAGGCATTTGGCCACCAGCATGATATTCATCTCTCAGGTCGGTGTCGGCCCCCGCCCACGCTTTCCTTGGTGACAACTGGTTCTAACGACCACCAGAGAAGCCTCCGGCGGAGTAGAGCCGTAGAAACTACAGGAGCACCGACCAGCCATGATCACACTGAATATCAACGGCCGCCAGCACGAGGTCGATGCCGACCCGGAGACGCCCATCCTTTGGGTCCTGCGCGACACGCTCGACATGACCGGCACCAAATTCGGTTGCGGCGCAGCGCTGTGCGGCGCGTGCACGATACATCTCGATGGCGAGGCAGTGCGCTCCTGCAGCACACCTCTCTCCGCCGCCGAGGGGGCGAAAATCACTACGATCGAAAAGGTAACCGATGGCACCGACCGTGTTGGTGCCGCAGTACATGCGGCTTGGGTGAAGAACGACGTGGCGCAGTGCGGCTATTGTCAGAGCGGTCAGATCATGAGCGCTACGGCGTTCCTTGCCTCCCTCCCAACAGGCAAGCAGCCGACTAGCGCTGAGATTGACGCTGCGATGGAAGGCAACATTTGCCGCTGTGGAACTTATGTCCGTATCCGCGCCGCCATAGCCGAAGCTGCCAGCACTCTCGTCTAAAGGAGATGCCATATGTTGCCGAATCCGAACGTAAACTATAGCGAATTACCTCGTGCCCTGAAGCACATGCTGGAAAGAGGACGCACAACGATTGTCCCCGCAATGCCGCGCCGGAGTTTCCTCAAGATGACGGGAGCCTTCGGTTTGGCCGTCGGCGTTTTCCCCCGTCTGGCCGCCGCGCAGTCTACCGACGCCGCTGAAGCAGGCTTGAAGCCTACCGAGCAGCCCTCTGCATTCGTTCAAATCGCACCAAACGGCGAGGTGACGGTCACGATCAATCGATTGGAGTTTGGTCAGGGCGTCCAAACGGCATTGCCGATGATCCTGGCCGAAGAGCTCGATGCGGACTGGAGCTTGGTCCGCAGCCAGCTCGGCACCAATGACGCGGCTTACGTCGATCCGCTTTTCGGCATGCATCTCACCGGCGGTTCGAACACCATCAAGAACAGCTTTACGCAGTATCGCGAACTGGGTGCGCGGGTCCGTGCCATGCTGCTCGCCGCCGCGGCGGATCGTTGGAACGTGGATGTTGCCATGCTGCGGACCGAGGCGGGCGCCGTTCTTGCCTCCGATGGCCGCAAACTCGGTTACGGAGAGCTCGCCGAGGCGGCCATGGCCCTCCCAGTGCCGCAGAAGATTGCTCTTAAGGACCCAAAGGACTTCCGCATTATCGGCAAGCCCATGCGACGTTTGGACGCGAAAGCCAAGAGCAGCGGTCAGCAGAGCTTTGGCATCGATTTCAAGTTGCCGGGACAATTGACGGCCGTTGTCGCTCGCCCACCGGTCTTCGGCGCGAAGATTGCTTCCCTGGAAGACCGTGCGGCACGTTCAATAAAGGGCGTGAGAGCTGTTTTGCGGATTCCGCTGGATCGAGGCGCAGAGGGCGTGGCTGTTATCGCAGACGGGTATTGGCAGGCCAGCCAGGGCCGTGATGCCCTGAAGGTGGAATGGGACACATCGGCTGTTGAAAAGGTCGATAGCCAAAAGCAGCTTGCCCAGTTTCGCGAAATGGCGACTAAACCCGGTCCGCAGCATTTCGACGCGGATATGGCACCGCTGGACACAGCACCGCTCACCTTGGACGCCGAGTTCGTGTTCCCGTATCTCGCTCACGCGGCAATGGAGCCGCTGAACTGTACGGTTCGGCTTTCCGATGATCGTGCCGAGATTTGGATGGGGAGCCAAAGTGCCGGGCTCGATGCAGGTGTTGCGGCAAACGTGCTCGGCCTCAAGCCGGAGCAAGTCGTGGTAAACGTGCTGACATCCGGCGGCGGCTTTGGTCGACGCTTCTCGAGCAGCAGCGACACGGCAATGGAAGCCTGTCAAATTGCCAAGGCCGCCAAGGCGGCGGGTATCGATGCACCGGTGCGGATGCTCTGGAGCCGCGAGGACGATATGAAGGGCGGCTACTATCGCCCAACACACCTTCATCGGGCGCGCATCGGCTTTGACAAGCAGGGCAATGTCCTCGCCTGGGATCATACCATCGTCGGCCAGTCCATACTGACAGGAACCGTGTTCGAGCAATTCCAGGTGAAGAACGGCATCGATGCCGCCACGACCGAGGGGATGCGGAACCCTTACCCTCTGCCGATGCGTCTGACAGTACATCATCCCGTTGCCAACGTGCCGGTTCTCTGGTGGCGCAGCGTTGGCTCCACCCATACGGCTTTCGTGATGGAGACCCTGCTTGACGATATAGCGCGCGCCACCGACCAGGACCCGGTCGCATATCGCATGAAGATGTTTGGCGAGGAGCACACCCGCCATCGCGACGCACTGCAACTCGCCGTGGATAAAAGCAGTTACGGAGCCAAGACCTTGGCTGAAGGCAGGGCCTGGGGCGTGGCGGTGCATGAATCCTTTTCGTCCGTGGTGGCCTACGTGGTGGAAGCCTCCGTCGTCGATGGGCAGCCGAAGCTGCATCGGGTCACTGCCGGGGTCCACTGCAATCTGGCGGTCAATCCTCGGACTGTTGAAGCACAGGTTCAGGGTGCGGCGATCATGGGTCTGTCGGCGTGCCTGGCTGGCTCGGAAATCACGTTCAAGGACGGCGTCGTGGAGCAAAGCAACTTCAGCGAATATACGGTGGCAAGGATCACTGATGTGCCGGAGTTCGACGTCCACGTCGTGCCGAGTGCAGAAGCTCCGACAGGCATGGGCGAGCCCGGCCTGCCGCCCTTGGCCCCGGCATTTGCCAATGCCATCTCGCGGCTGACGGGCAAGCCGGTACGGCGGATGCCTTTCAACATCGCTTAGACCGATATCGGATGCGTTGATCAGGTCCTGTGCGTCGCAATGCGAAGAGCGCTGCATGGGACCAAGAACGCACTTGATCGCGTCAGGTCCGAGCCCGCGCTAGCCTTTGAAACGAAGCGCTTCGACGAATAGAGCAAACGCCGCTGTGTGCTGACGTCTGCTCGGATAGTAGAGGTGATAGCCGGGGAACGGCTCGCACCAGTCTTCCAGAACTCGGATCAGTCGACCATCCGCAATATACTTCGAGACCTGGTCTTCGAATGTATAGGCGAGCGCCAGTCCGTCCAGGGCTGCGGCTTCCAGCATGAGGCCATCGTTCAAAATGAGCGGCCCATTCATTCTGACTTGGAGTTCTTCTCCGTCGCGCTCGAACTCCCATGCGTATAATCCGCCTCCAGTCGTCTGGCGGTAGCTCACGCCCCGGTGTTCCCCGAGCTCGCGGGGTGTTTGCGGGATTTTGTGGTTCGCGAAGTAGGACGGCGACCCGACGACGGCCATGCGAAGGTCAGGGCCGATCCTGACCGCTACCATGTCTTTCTGCACCTGCTCGCCAACGCGGATGCCCGCGTCGAACCGGTCAGCCACAATATCGATGAGGCCCTCGTCGAGCATGATTTCCATTTCGATATCAGGGTATTCCGCCAGGAACTTGGTGACGACTGGCCAAAGCACGCTTGTGGCGGCATATCGAAAGGTCGTGATGCGGATCGTACCCCCAGGCTTGTCGCGAAGTGCGGTGACGGCTGCGATCTCGCTCTCGATGTGATCGAACGCTGGACGGAGGTTTCGCAGCATGCGTTGCCCGGCATCTGTCAGCGATAGGCTTCGGGTGGTGCGAGAAATCAGCCGCACTCCCAGCTTCTGCTCCAGCATCCTGACAGAATAGCTGACAGCGGATTGGGAAAGCCCCAGCTTGGCGGCCGCACGCGTGAAACTGCCGGCCTCAGCGACGGCGATAAAGGCTGCAAGTTCGCTGAAATCACCCTGGCGCATTTATCGATCCCATTTCTGACTTCATGCAGATTATAGCGGCTAATCAATGTTTGTCATCTGAACTATCTGTCATCCCACAGCCACCGAAACGGCAAGAGAGACGTTTGACCATGCAGACCGCCCCCACACTCTTCGAACCATTCACCTTCGCCAATAGGATCACCGTGCGTAACCGGATCGTTATGGCTCCGATGACGACGTGGTCGGCGAACGACGACGGAACAGTGTCCGATGAGGAGGTTCTTTATTATCGCCGCCGGGTGAACGGCATTGGCCTGGTTCTGACGGGCTGCACGCATGTCACGCCGAATGGCATCGGCTTCACGGGTGAATTCGCGTCCTACGACGACAGCTTCATCCCAAGCCTCGGGCGTCTGGCGGAGGCAGCCAAAAGCGGCGGCGCGCCAGCCGTTCTTCAGATTTTCCACGCTGGCAACAAGGCCGTGCCGGAGCTTATCTCTGACGCGGACGTGGTTGGCGCGAGCGCGATTCCGGTCTCTCCGGGCCCTTTCAATCCAGGCGGCGTTATGCCTCGCGCATTGGGCCATGACGAAATCCTGAAGGTGATTTCAGCTTTCGGTGATGCGACCCGCCGCGCCATCGACGCCGGTTTCGATGGCGTCGAACTTCATGGGGCGCATGGCTTCCTGATCCAGAATTTCTTCTCGCCACACTACAATCAGCGCGACGACGCATGGGGCGGCACGTTGGAAAACCGGATGCGGTTTCCGCTCGCCGTGGTCCGCGAAGTAAAGCGGGTAATCGCGGCGCATGCGCAGCGACCGTTCCTTCTGGGATATCGGGTTTCGCCCGAGGAACCGGAACAAGACGGCCTCCGCATAAGCGACACCTGCGCCCTCATCGAGCACCTGATCGACTGCAGAGTGGACTACGTCCACGCGTCGCTGTCGAACGTAATCGAAGCCAAGCCGGCCGAAGCCGCCGATGACCGTACTGTCGCTGAACTCATCGCCGCGAAAGTTGCCGGATGCGTTCCGGTGATCGCCGCTGGCCAGGTCAGGACGCCGCAACAGGCGGAGCGTGCGCTTGATCTGGGCCTTTCGCTCGTGGCGGTGGGCCAAGGGCTGGTGATGAACCCAAAATGGGTCGAACTCTCAAAGCGCGGCAATGCAAGACTGATCGAGGCCGAGATCAGGACCACGAAAGTGCCTGAGATCGCCCTTCCGGCCGGCCTCTGGGGCCAAATCCAGTTCGCCACGGGCTGGTTCAACATCAATGATGATCGACAAGCGCCTCGGCAAAAGGCCACCGCTTAGAGCGACAGATAATCAGCTGACAATCAAGGAAACTATCATGAGCAAAGTGTGGATGATCACTGGAGCCGGACGAGGCATGGGCCTCGATTTTGCCAAGGCGGTGCTTGCGGGTGGCGACAGGCTCGTCGCGACTGGCCGCAATCCCGAGCGCGTCGCCGAGGCGATCGGCCAATCGGAAAACCTGCTTGTTGTCACATTGGACGTGACCAAGCCAGCGGATGCCGAGGCCGCGGTCAAAGCGTCCGTCGAACACTTTGGCCGCATCGACGTTCTGGTCAACAACGCCGCGAACTTCTATGCGGGCTACTTCGAGGAGTTGAGCCCGGCTCAGATTGATCTGCAGTTGGCAAGCAGTCTTATAGGCCCGATGAGCGTCACCCGCGCTGTCCTCCCGGTGATGCGCAAGCAGAAGTCCGGCAAGATTATCTCGATCTCGTCCACGGCAAGTTTGCTCGGTTTTGAATTCTGCAGCGCTTACTCGGCCTCGAAGTTCGCTCTCGATGGTTGGATGGAATCGCTGCAGGGAGAAGTGGCCCCGTTCGGGATCGAAACGATGATCGTCAATCCGGGCTTCTTCCGTACTGAGCTTCTGACCGACGAATCCACACAATACGCCCCAACCTCAATCAGCGATTACGACGAACGGCGCGCCCGGCATCTTGCCTTCTGGAAGTCCGCCAATGGACAGCAGAGCGGCGACCCCGCGAAACTCGCCCAAGCGCTAGTCACCCTGGTCAATCTGCCGGAACTGCCTCGCCGGTTCATCGCCGGAGCCGATGCCGTCGGCATGGTGGAACAGAAAATCGCGTTGCTGCAGCAGCAGATTGAGGCCCACCGGGAGCTATCGGGTTCACTTGGCTTCGATCCCGAGGCTTAGATCTTCCTCGAAAATGCACCGACGGGCCGCCGCCGCAAGTCTCGGCAACTGTTTCGGCGGCAGCGCTAAGCCTGCCGCCTACCGCCATTTGTCGGCGCTGAACATTCGCCGAATTCGGATATTTCATTTCTAAAGCCATGCAGATAGATATTCCCGCCTAGTCGGATGTTCTCAAGGGGCTTATATTACCAACGGTCAACATGAGCCGCAAAGACCGGGGTCATCGCTTTCGACGTCATTAGAAGGCGATCATTGCACTGGCGCGCAGGATCGCGGTGTCCTGCACCGCATGTGGATCGATGGCAAGGTATTCGATTGGGGCAAGAAACCGGAAGCGGCGGCCCCATCAGTTTGAGATTCGGCCGGGTGAAATCCAAGCCGATGCACCTCCCCGTGAGGGACGGGGCCTGACGAGTTCGCAAATACGACTTGACCGCTGCGGCCCCGCCAAAGCGACGTCGCATTATAGACTGTTCCGTCGGCTCCTCTGATCCCATCCTGTGGCGGCCTTGTGCCGACCACGAAGAGAAGCATGATCCTCGCGGGGCGGATGCTCAGTTTCGATCGTTGGGCACAACCAGCTCGACATGACTGACCCCGAGAGCTTGAGCCAGTTCATACAGCGTGATCACGGTCGGATTCCGCCGGCCGCGTTCAAGGCTGCTGAGGTATTGTTGACTGAAGCCGGAACGCGCCTCAACCTCTTCTTGGGTCAGGCCCTTCTCACGACGCAGGCGGGCGAAGTTCCGGCCGACCAATTTGCGCATATCCATGCGCAGGAAGATCACGGTTTACATACTTTGAGTTTATCAACTATAGTATGTAAATGAGGCTTCTTGGGAGGAAGGAATTTCGCCTGTCCGGTTGACGAGAAGCCGTAGTTCTGGCGTGCGCATTTAGGTCTGTAGGAGGTGGTCATGCATGATCACCGCCCGACAGACGCGGGCCGCGCGCGCGTTGCTTGGTTGGACGCAGGAGACGCTCGCTGAGAAGGGCCTGGTATCGCTGACCGCGTTGAAGCGCCTTGGGTCAGAGAAGGACTTCAAGGTGTACGAGGCGACGACCAGGTGCGCCGAACCTTGAGAGCAGCGGTATCGTCTTTCTGTCCTCCGACCAAGGGGAAGGAGTTATGCTTGTTCGTGCGAAAATCGCTTCCCCCAGTTCGTCATAGTCTCTCAGGACCGGCGATGCGCCGCGCGCATCACCTGATGCCTTCGTGCACTCGCGCATTCACCTGCCAGCCAATACTGCTAACAATGATGCAGACGCGGCGATGACTGGCTGTGGGAGATCTGGGTGACACAAGAAGCGTTTCTGGACCAGCCACCAGAGAGCCAAGAGCTCACCAGGTACGATCGCGAGCACATGAAGCTGTATATTCGCCTGCTTGACGCGGCGGCGGACGGTGCCGACTGGCACGAGGCGGTCTCGATCCTTTTTGGTTTAGATGCTGACTTCGAACCCGAACGAGCCCGTCACGTCTACGATACCCATCTTGCCCGCGCACGCTGGATGACAGAGCATGGCTACCGCAAGCTTGTTCGCGAGGGCCGTCACTAACTCGACCGCGATGCAGCGCCCGCATCGCGCGTTGTCCACGTGAGGGCTTCCCGAGGTCTTTCCATCCGGCAATCGTGTCGCTCCCAGCATGAACGAGACACGCTTGGAGAACACTGATGCGGCCGGACACATCACAGTGGCGATGCTCGTCGACGTACGACTATCTCGACGACCTCGTCGCCGCGGATCTCGCCTGGGAATGGTTGCGCCGCAACGCCGACTATCAGCGCGACTACGCTGAAGCAGAACGTACCGACGCAGACCGTAAGCGGCTGACGAACATGTTGCGAATGCGCTGGGGGCCGCGATTTCCCTGTCGACCCGACTCTCAGTGCCGTCAAGACAACGGTGTTTTGGGCGCCGGAATCCGATCCGGGCACAGTCATGCTCACAGCGATCCCGGCAATTCTAGGCTTGGAAGGCGTTGCGCCACCTGATCTCGATCCGCGCAACGCGCAGTTCGGCCCGGAGGGGTTGAGCATTGTGCATGGCGAGGGTGCCGCCGCCATCCGCCTTCTGTTGCTCGGCGATGCTCAGCCGGATCAGCCGCTTGCGGCCCTGGTTCCGCTTGACGCCGACGGCCTCGATCGCATCGATGCCGTCACGCGGCTCTGGCGCGGGCTGCATGGCCGACGCGTTTTTCCCGATACCCGCCTGACGGCACAGCAGCGCCGAAGGCTGCGCCATATGCTGCAGGCGGTCGACGGCAGCATGAACGGCGCCACCTATCGCGAGATCGCAAACGTCATCTACGGCGCGCCTCGCGTTGCCGCCGATTCCTGGAAGTCCTCCGCGCTTCGAGACAGCACCATAGACCTCGTCAAGGACGGCCTCGCAATGATCGCCGGCGGCTATCGCAAGCTTCTGCGCCATCGCCGCAAGTTCTGACACACGCTCCGCGCCGATGGGGGTGCGAATTTAGCTCACCCTTCTTCGCCATCCCCCTCGCGGCGCCTCTCCGCCACCGTGGCCTTCGTCCGCCGCTGATCGCCAGCGGCCTCAATGAACCCACGGAGGCCCGATCATGTCCTTCAACCTCACCGGCTTGCCGCCGCGCTTTCTTCGTACTCCCGAAGCCGCTCGATTCCTGGGTCTGTCCGGCCGCACCCTGGAGAAACACCGGACCTACGGGACCGGCCCATCCTATCGAAAGCTCGGCGGGCGCGTCGTCTACGCGATCGACGATCTGCAGGCCTGGGCGGACCGGGGCGCCGTTACTTCGACCTCCGATCCCCGCGGCACTGTTCTCCCCGCAAAGCGCCATGAGGCCGTGAGGCCCGTCGTTGCCGGCCGTCACGCCCGCTGACCGTCGCGCCGGTTTCCTCAATGCCAGTGCGCCGTCGCCCCCTATCGGAACGCGGACAACTCGAACTGTTCCGTGCGTGCGGCAGCGATCTCGCCCCCCGAGACACGCAGGATCTCATGGCCTATCCGTTTTTCAGCCTTTCCAAATCCCATCGGATACAGCCCATCGACTTCTCCGCCGGGGACGTTGTCATCCGCGTTGAAGCCGTGCCCGAACATGGTATGGCGACCATCTGGGACGCGGATATCCTGATCTGGGCCGCAAGCCAGATCGTCGAGGCGCGCGACGCCGGACTGCGCACGTCGCGCCTCATGGCGGCGACGCCCCACGAAATTCTCACCTTCATCGGACGCGGCGTCGGCGCTCGTGACTACCAGCGCCTCAAGGCGGCGCTCGATCGACTGCAATCGACAACGGTAGCGACGACAATCCGCCAGCCCGCACAGGGCCGCCGGCACCGCTTCTCCTGGATCAACGAATGGGTCGAGCGCACGGATCGGCGCGGGCGTCCCGCCGGCATTGAGCTGATCGTCCCCGATTGGTTCTACCAGGCGGTTCTCGACGCCGCCCTCGTACTCACCATCGACCGCGACTACTTTTCGCTGACGGGCGGGCTCGACCGCTGGCTCTATCGGCTCGTGCGCAAGCATGGCGGCCGACAGCGCGCCGGCTGGCGCTTCGACTTCCGCCATCTCTACCTGAAGTCCGGTAGCCTCTCACCCTTCAAGCGGTTTGCCTTCGAGTTGCGCGACATCGTCCGACGCCAGCCGCTGCCCGGGTACACCCTGTTCATCGAGGTCGAAATCAGCGGCCGGGTGCTGCTCGCCTTCGAGCCATCTCCTCAAGGAAAACCTGTGGACGGCGTCGTGCTATCGGGAACCCGCACTATCGTGCCATCGGGAACCCGAGGCTCGTGCTATCGGGAACCCAAACCGGGGTTAACCGACCGCACGGCAAACGAAAATCGCGCCCCTAACTTAGAATCTAACACAGAATCTAACTCTTGTGGCGCGCGCGGCATCGTCAAAAGCTCTGCCGACGACGGCAATCGCGACGAAACACAGACGTTTCAGCCCCCGATCTTCCCGCACACGTCTTTCAGTAAATCCGGTGTTCCGACACCTGAACTTCCCCTCGAACCTAAGCCGCGAGGGGCACAATGATCGTAGCGCTCCTCAATCAGAAAGGCGGCGTCGGCAAGACGACGTTTGCGCTGCATCTCGCCGGGCAATGGGCCAGGACGGGAAAACGCGTGACGCTGATCGATGCCGACCCGCAGGGCTCGGCTCTCGATTGGTCGCAGCAGCGCGCCCGGGAAGGTCTGCCACGGCTGTTCGGGGTCGTCGGCCTGGCGCGTGACACGCTCCATCGCGAAGCGCCCGAACTTGCCCGTGACGCCGATCACATCGTCATTGACGGACCGCCCCGTGTCGCTGGGCTGATGCGCTCCGCGTTGCTCGCCGCCGATCTCGTGCTTGTCCCGGTTCAACCGTCCCCCTTCGATGGCTGGGCGTCCGCCGAGATTCTGTCGCTGATCCGTGAGGCGAGGATTTACCGTCCGCACCGTGCAGCGCGCTTCGTGCTCAATCGTTGCGCCACGCGCACCGTCATCGACCGCGAAACGGCCGACACTTTGGCCGATCACGACCCGACGGTGCTCGCCACGACCATCGGCCAGCGCGTCGCCTTTGCCGACGCCGCGCAATCGGGTCGCCTCGTCTTCGAGACAGACGAGGACAGCACGGCAGCACGGGAGATTGCGGCCTTCGCGACCGAGGTCGGGAGGATCTCGCCATGAACGGGCGATCCCGCAAGCGCGGCTTCGCCGCACGTCCCGGCACCGCCGAGGACTGGATCAAGGAATCCGGGATAGCGCCGGGTCGAAGCAGTGACGCCTCCGGCTTCACCGCCCGGCTGACGATTGACGTCACGCCCGAGCTGCGCGGCCGCATCAAGATAGTGGCGTTCGGGCGTGGCCAGACCGTCGCCGACATGCTGCGCGACCTGCTCGCCCACGAATTTCCCGAGAGCCAAGGAGACATTCCATGATCCGAAACCAGACGCCTCGCATGCAAGGCGGCCGGCAGTCCGCCGCCGCCATACCATCCACAACCCTCGTTGAGCTGACCTGGATTGAGAAGAGGATCGAGCACTGGATCAGGTTCGGCCACAAGGTTCACGAGCAGGTTCTCGACCAACGCCACCGCATGGTCGGGTTTGCGCCCAACACGACCTTCGCCTTCGTCCGCTGGGCGGCGAACGACTTCGGCACGATCATCTCGCGCATCGATATCCTGCGCGCGGTTCGTGAGGGCGAGCCGTTCCAGACGCTGCCGTTCGTCAGACCCGGCGGCGACATCCTGCTGAAGGTCGACCGTTGGCCGAAGGTCGAGCGCGTGCTGCAGGCCATCGACGCCATTGAGGCGCTCGGCATCGACCCCGTCGGTGTCGCGCCCGACCATTGGCGACACGTCCACAACCGTCTCAACGCCGGCCACGAGCCCCGCCCCTACACCCGCGAGCGTCATCACGCCTGGCTTAAGCGCCGCAGGGCCGAACCATGACGCGGTTTGCCTGCGTCATGACCACATACTTCGCCGTGCTCGCGATCGGCGGATTGTCCTTCATTCATGTCGCGCCGAAGCTGATCTGGAACGCGTCAGCCAGCGCGCCGATCGGCCTCTACAGCATGCAGCCAGCCGGACGGATCGAGGTGACCGATCTGGTCGCCATCGACGCACCGGAGCCGCTGGCGAGCTTCCTCGCCGACGGCGGGTATCTGCCACGCGGTGTGCCACTGATGAAGCGGGTCATAGGCCTTCCCGGAGAGGAAGTCTGTCGCGACGGCGTGAATATCACCGTCGATGGCATCGCGATGGGTAAGGCGCTCGAACGCGACCGGCTCGGCCGACCGCTGCCGGTCTGGCAGGGCTGCCGGCGCATCGCCAGCAACGAACTCTTCCTCATGAACTGGGACGTTCGCGACAGCCTCGACGGCCGCTACTTCGGGCCGATTGAGATCAGTTCGATCATCGGCCGCGCGGCGCCGCTCTGGACCGATGAGGACGGGACAGGGCGGTACGAGTGGCGCGCTCCAACCCACTGACTACGCCTGAACCTCCAATGACCACCGCAGAAAGGAGTACAAAATGCCACAGATCGGGGAGTTCACCCGCACGAAGTCCGGATACTCAGGCCACCTCCGCACGCTCAGCCTTGACGTGCAGGTCGCCGTGGTTCCGGCCGAGCCGTCGGACGCCGAGAATGCGCCGGATTATCGCGTTCATCTCGGGGACGGCGACGGTCCGGAGGTTGGTGCCGGCTGGAAGCGTACCGGAGAGAAGGCCGGCGAATACGTCTCGCTGCTGTTCGACGATCCCGTCTTCACGCAGCCGATCCGAGCCAACCTGTTTCGATCCGATGCCGACGATGCGTCGTGGTCGCTGCACTGGAACCGTCCACTCAAGCGCGGTGAGCGGGAGTGACGCCATGCCGCTCACTCGCCGTCGCTCCACCGCCGGCCTTCGCAACGTCGCCCGCCGGAGCGCATTCCTTCTCCTTTTCGGGTTTCCTTCGGTCGCCGCCTTGCCGCCCGCTACAGTCGCGCAAAATGCGCCGATCGAACGGACGGCGGCAGGCGACCCCTACGCTGCTATCATCGCCGAGGCGTCGCGGCGTTTCGACATTCCAAAGACCTGGATACGCGCCGTCATGCGTGCCGAAAGCAGTGGCGACGTCCGGGCGATCTCGCCCGCGGGCGCCATGGGGCTAATGCAGATCATGCCCGACACGTGGACGGAACTTCGCCTTCGCCATCACCTCGGCGCCGATCCCTACAGAACGCGCGACAACATCCTGGCGGGCACGGCATATCTGCGCGAAATGCACGACCGCTATGGATCACCGGGCTTCCTCGCCGCCTACAATGCTGGCCCCGGCCGCTACGAGGAATACCTCGCTGGCCGCCGTGCGCTACCAGCCGAAACCCGCGCATACGTCGCTGCCCTTGCGCCTCTTGTCGGAGGCGGAAAAATCGATCGCCCTTTCGTCGTAGCCGGGGCCGTCGAGCGCAATAACTGGGCGCGCGCACCGCTGTTCGCCGCCCAGTCCGAGCAGACGCCGGCTGTCGATCCTGCACCGCGCGATCGTCAGCCCGATGACGCCCCGGCGGCAACTCCCGTGCACGATCTCTCCGCCATCTCGCCCCTTTCCGACGGCCTGTTCATCGCCCGTCCCAGCACAGGAGGCCCACGATGACGAGTTTCGCAGGATCGCGCGAACTGGCGTGGAATGGCGGAGGGTGGAGGGAATTGCAGGAGTGGCGAGGAAACAGGAGCTTAGGACGGCAAGATAAAAGGGGCTCGCCGGTCGTCAGCCAAGCCATTGAAATGGCTTGGCTTCCGGCGTGCCTCTCGGTCGGGGGGCGTGCCGCGCTAGAGGATTTTGTCAATGATTTCAAAGTGGTTTCCGGCACTGTACGGCTAACGCCCCTATTGGCGGGGTAGCCATGAGCGAGGGCAACAGCGATTTTCGCCTCCGACCAGGACGCATCCGCAGCACCCGCGCGCCGAAGGCGAAGAGCTTCGTCAACCAGGTACTGCGAGCCGCCAAGCGCGCCGGCCATACCGATGGCGCGTTCAGTTCAACGCCGAGGAGCGGCCGTTCGCCCGTTCTGGGCCGCTCCAGCTTCGGGCGCGGCCGGATCAACTTCAGCCGGAACCGGCTCTTCTCCTCTAGCCGACGTGTCGTCGTCGCGACGCGGATTGCCCGGCATTCAGGCAAGGCGTTTCGCTCCGCCCCCTTGTCCGCACATCTGTCCTATCTGAAGCGCGACGGCGTGACCAGCGACGGCGAAAAGGCGGTGATGTTCGACGCCAGCCGCGACGGCGCCAATGACGTAGCCTTCGCCGAGCGATCCAAGGACGACCGCCACCATTTCCGTTTCATCGTCTCGCCCGAGGACGCCGGCGAGATGACGGACCTGCGCGCCTTCACGCGCGACCTTGCAAAGCAGATGGAAGCCGACCTCGGATCCCGGCTCGACTGGGTCGCCGTCGATCACTGGAACACCGACAACCCCCACGTCCATCTGTTGGTGCGTGGGGTGGACGACACCGGCGCGGACCTGGTGATCTCGCGCGACTATATCAGCTGTGGCCTGCGCTCTCGCGCCGAGGAATTGGTGTCGATCGAACTCGGACCCCGGCCCGAGCACGAAATCCGCAACGCGCTGGAGAAGGAGATCACCGCCGAGCGCTGGACGCGGCTCGATGTGGAAATCCGCATCGCCGCCGACGAGACCGGGTACATCGACCTACGCCCGCAGGCGCCCGGCGCCGCCGAACCCGAAAGCCGCCGCCTGATGATCGGCCGGGTCCAGCATCTGGAGAAGATGGGCCTCGCCAACCCGGCCGGTACCGGCGAATGGATGGTCGGCCTTGAGGCCGAACGCTCACTCCGGGATCTCGGCATGCGCGGCGACATCATCAAGACGATGCACCGCGCCTTCGCCGAGCGCGGGCAGGATCGCGGCGTCGCCGACTATGTGATCGATACAGGCGCGACAATCACACCGATTATCGGTCGGCTGGTGGACAAGGGCTTGCAGAACGAGCTCACCGGCGAAGCCTACGCCGTGATCGACGGCACCGACGGCCGCGCGCACCACGTCCGCTTCCGCGGCATCGAGGCGTTCGAGCACTCACCGCCGATCGGCGGCATCGTTGAGATCCGCCGCTTCGGTGGACTCGAGGATGAACGGCCGACACTTGTGCTTGCCAATCGCTCGGACTTCGACCTGAACCGCCAGACCACGGCGCCGGGCGCGACCTGGCTCGATCACCGGCTGGTCGAACGCGAACCGATGCCGCTTGCGATGGGCGGGTTCGGCCGCGAGGTCCGGGACGCCATGTCGGCTCGTGCAGATCATCTTGCCGAGGAAGGGCTCGCTCGCCGACAAGGCCAGCGCGTCGTCCTGCAGCGCGACCTCCTTAATACCCTGCGCTGCCGCGAGCTGGACGCCACCGCGGCGCGGCTCTCGGCCGAGTCCGGCCTGCCGCACATGAGAACTGTAGCCGGGGAGCATGTCGCAGGCGTCCACCGCCAGCGCCTGACGCTCACGTCCGGCCGTTTCGCGATGATCGACAACGGCCTCGGCTTCCGGCTCGTGCCATGGTCGCCGTCACTGGAAAAGAAGCTTGGCCAGCACGTCGCGGGCGTCGCCAGAGATGGCGGCGGAATCGAATGGAGCTTCGACCGGAAACGGGGGCTGGGATTGTAGTTTGCAATGTCGCGAAGGGTGTGAATTGGCCTCCGGAGCAGACCCTTCTGAATGGCCTCCCCTTCCACGGCCAAAGCCCGCTGCGCGCAATGAGCGGCCCCGCCGGCGCAGTTTCAAAGGCCTACAGTTACATACCAACGGACGTCCGCTAATATGGTATTTAGGCATTCAGTGGGGCTAATACTGCTGATTGACGTGCCCACGAGGCGTGGGGATCCTGCCGATAGCAACTTGGTCACTCGCCACATTATCGAGGGACTTGGGACAATTGAAATGCCAGAGGCCGAGTTTGCCAAAGAGGACGAAGAGGATTTTGGTCTCGATTTTGAGGGTCGTGACGGTCAGCGAACGACGATGAATTTACAGCCCTATCCTTTGATTTCCAACAGGATGATCAGGGAAGCTGGCGTCTCAAGGGCTCGGTTGCCGCGAGCGCTCTGAAAAGAGTCCACTTCCACACGCCGGACCACGATCCAGAGCACAGCGTGCTGTTGGCGGAATTTGATGCTCCTAGCAGGCGCGTGGTTTTCTATCCGACGATCACCTCACCTGACAGCACCCGTTTCTTGATGCAGAAATACGCCTTGCGGACGATAACGCTCGAAGGTGTTTGGGAATTCAAGTTTTCCGGCACCTCACCTTGGCGCCTGGAGGACCTCCCCAGTGGCCTCATCCATGATGCCAAGCAGGGTTTTGGGGTACTTCCCCGCAATCGGCTGATTGTCCACGCCATTGGCTTGATCCGCGGAGTCACCGACCTTACCCTCAATGATGAGCAGATCGTTCCGAAGCTGGATCGCGGCAGCTTCCGTATGTCATACGACGAGTTCGATAGGCTCAGGAGAGCTATCCAGAGATCACATGCGGCGGCAATTAGGGTCGCCAATGACGACAAGGCCGCCTACCTTTACAACGAGCTGGTGTCGCCTATCGACCCTGAGAAATATCCTCCCAAATCACGACCATTCCAGAGGGACGCTCTGCAGCGGGCGGTCGGCGACGGCCTGGCAGCTCCAGGTAGGCTATCCTTTGGGGACCAGCGCGCCGCAGTCAAAATCGTGAAGACGGAACTGAAGACCATCGCGGATCGCGACGAGACCGAGTTGCTCGAACTCAGCCGCGAGATTGAGGTGGTTACGCTCGAGAAGATCATCGAGAGAATGACGAAGATGATGAACAAGAGCCAGGCCGAGATCGTGTGGCAGAAGTTCCTGTCCACGAACCCCTTTATCCTTCGCTTGGCGTTCGGTCTGCCCATCATGGTCTTCGGCGAGCAAGTAGCCGTCGGCGGCATCCGGTTCGATAATCGCAGCGGCAAACTGGCTGATTTTGTCGTTAAGAGCGGCGGTTACGGCAATTTAGCGATCATCGAAATCAAGACCCCCGACACGATACTGATCGAACCGAAGCACTACAGGCCCGGACTACACGCCCCGACCAAGGAGCTGTCGGGCGGCGTAAACCAAGTCCTTGACCAGCGCTTCATGCTAACGCGCGAGATCGACCACAGGAAGTCCAATTCAATTGAGCACGACGTTTGGACCTACGCGGTAAAATGCTTCGTGATAGCTGGCAAGACGATCGTGGAGGAAAACCGGCAATTGCAGGCGGCCAAGCGAAAGTCGTTTGAATTCTACCGCCACAACCTTGTCGACGTGACCGTTCTGACCTTCGACGAACTGCTAGATAAACTCAAGGCCCTGCTCGTCTTCTTGAAGCCGCCCGAAGGTTCGAACTGGTCGAACGAAGAGAAATTGCTGGGGGATTAGACTAGGTTCCACCTGCCAAATCGCCATGGTTCGCCTCGCTCCAGTGGTTTCATAGCTAACTCAATGTGAGAAGTCTGCTTAGGGTCCAGTCGCGAGCCGTCCCCCTTCAGCGGCGGATGCCGGCAATATCAGCAAGCAGCTATCGCGCGTACGCTTTCCCCGGTGTTTGTTCTCTGGCGTCGCCGAGTCTACGACTTGCATGCGCAACACCTTGTAATCTTCAGCATTGACCACCGACCTTGATGGCATCGCTGTCGAGGAGCCTGCACTTGTCCGCTACGAAAATCCTCTGGGGCCAGATCACTGTCGTCTTTCTGATCGTGCTCGCCACGACCTGGGCGGCGACGCAGTGGACAGCATGGCGGCTTGGCTTCCAACCACAGCTTGGCATCGCCTGGTTCAAACTGGCCGGCTGGCCCGTCTACTATCCGCCAGCCTTCTTCTGGTGGTGGTATTTCTACGAAGCCTATGCGCCGCCGATCTTCGTCGAGGGCGCATTCATCGCGGCCTCTGGCGGCTTTATCTCTATCGCCGTGGCGATCGGCATGTCGGTCTGGCGGGCGCGTGAAGCAAAGGACGTTGAAACCTACGGCTCGGCGCGCTGGGCGACCCCGGACGACATCAAATCCGCCGGTCTGCTCGGCCCTGACGGCGTGGTGCTCGGCAAGCTCGATCGCGACTATCTCCGCCACGATGGACCTGAGCATGTGCTCTGCTTCGCGCCGACCCGATCCGGCAAGGGCGTCGGCCTTGTCGTGCCATCGCTCCTCACTTGGCCAGGCTCGGCTATCGTCCACGATATCAAAGGGGAAAACTGGCAGCTTACGGCAGGTTTTCGCGCCAGGCATGGGCGTGTGCTGCTGTTCGACCCCACGAACGCCAAATCCTCCGCCTACAACCCGCTTCTCGAAGTGCGCCGTGGCGAATGGGAGGTGCGCGACGTCCAGAATGTCGCCGACGTGCTGGTCGATCCCGAAGGCTCGCTCGAAAAGCGCAATCACTGGGAGAAGACCAGCCACTCGCTGCTCGTCGGGGCGATCCTGCATGTTCTCTACGCCGAGCCCGACAAGACGCTGGCCCGCGTCGCGGGATTCCTGTCAGACCCAAAGCGGCCGATCGAGACCACTCTGGCGGCGATGATGACGACGCCGCATCTCGGAGAGACCGGCCCGCATCCCGTCGTCGCGTCAACGGCGCGCGAGCTCTTGAACAAATCCGACAACGAGCGGTCTGGCGTTCTCTCCACCGCTATGTCGTTTCTCGGCCTATATCGCGACCCTGTTGTTGCGGAGGTGACGCGCCGCTGCGACTGGCGCATCGCCGACATCGTCGCCGACCCGCGGCCGGCGACCCTCTACCTCGTCGTGCCGCCGTCCGACATCTCGCGCACCAAGCCGCTCATTCGCCTGGTGCTCAATCAGATCGGCCGGCGCCTGACCGAAGATCTTCATGCGAAGGACCGCCGCCACCGCGTCCTGATGATGCTCGATGAGTTTCCCGCGCTCGGCCGGCTCGATTTCTTCGAGAGCGCTTTGGCCTTCATGGCGGGCTACGGCCTAAAGGCCTTCCTCATCGCGCAATCGCTCAATCAGATCGAGAAGGCTTACGGCGCGAACAACTCCATCCTCGACAACTGCCATGTCCGCGTGAGCTTCGCGACCAACGACGAGAGAACGGCCAAGCGTGTTTCAGACGCCCTTGGCACCGCCACCGAAATGAAGGCGATGAAGAACTATGCCGGGCATCGTTTGTCGCCCTGGCTCGGGCATCTCATGGTGTCGCGCTCGGAAACGGCGAGACCCTTGCTCACACCGGGCGAGGTGATGCAACTCCCGCCCAGCGACGAGATCGTCATGGTGGCGGGCACGCCGCCGATCCGGGCGAAAAAGGCCCGCTACTACGAGGACGGGCGGTTCAAGGAGCGCGTCCTGCCGCCCCCCGATCCGGTGAGGAGCGGCCAGTCAGCACGCAAGGACAACTGGTCGGCGCTTGCTCCGCAAGAACCCTCACCCACGCTCCTGGCCGAGGCGGAAAAAGCCGAACAGGACGCGGCCAATGCCGGCCTGCGCCGCGAACCCGAACTCCCGGATCACGTCGCTATCGCCAGGGAGACCAGTGGGCCGAGGCCGCAGGAAGAGTTCGCCATCATCGACGACGACGAACCGGAAGACGCTGCCCGGCAGGGCCGCATCCTGCGCCAGCAGATGCGCGGGGTTGCCCGCCAGGTCGCGCTCGATCCCAACGACGGCATCGAGATGTGAGGCTCGACCATGCGCGACCGGATGAACGTCTATTTCCCGCCCCAAATGCTGAGACAGATCGCCGAGCTTGCCGACCGCAAGAAGCTCTCACGCTCGGCGATCGTGGAGGCGGCAGTCGCCTCCTTCCTGTCACCAGACGGCGCCGACCGGCGCGAGGCGGCATTCACCCGCCGCCTCGACCGGCTCTCGCGACAGGTGCAGCGCATGGAGCGCGATCTCGGTGTTACCGCGGAGACACTAGCGCTGTTCATCCGCTTCTGGCTGACCATCACGCCGCCATTGCCGACCGACGCCCAGGCGGCGGCCCAGATCAAGGGCCGTGAGCGCTTCGAGGGGTTCATCGAAGCGCTGGGCCGGCGCCTGCAAAAGGGACAGAGCTTTCTTCGGGAAATTCCCGACGACATCGGCAACCTCCCGGCGACCAAAGATCCCGACGAGTCGGGGACCGCCGGCTGAATAGTCTTCGGGAGGCGAATGCCACGTATTCCGACGTCCCGCCGTTTCCCTGTCTTTATACGCTAGGCTGCGACGCCACATTGTAGTTGTTGCCAACCTCTAATTCCTGCCTCTTCTAATCATCCCCGATGCCAGCGCCGCCTTTGCGGTCCTTTGGCAAGAAGGGGACGACATGGCGGTTTCTCTCCAACAATCCGAGGCGATCATCCGGGGCGCGCGCATGCTGCGCACGGCCCTGGGACCGGCGATAGTGGGGTTTCTGGAAGATCCCGAAATCGTCGAGGTCATGCTCAACCCCGACGGGCGGCTCTGGGTCGATCGTCTTTCTCACGGGCTCGCCGACACGGGCGAGCGGCTGTCGTTCGCGGACGGCGAGCGCATCGTGCGGCTCGTCGCCCACCATGTCGGCGCCGAGGTTCATTCCGGTCGTCCACGCGTCTCAGCCGAGCTGCCTGAAACGGGGGAGCGGTTCGAGGGGCTTCTGCCTCCCGTCGTAGCGGCCCCGGCCTTCGCCATCCGCAAGCCCGCGGTCGCCGTCTTCACCCTCGGCGATTATGTCGACGCCGGCATCATGACGGCCGACCACGCCGAGGTCCTGCGCGCGGCCGTCGCCGCGCGCAAAAACATCCTCGTCGCCGGCGGCACCTCGACGGGCAAGACCACGCTCACCAACGCGCTGCTGGCCGAGGTCGCCAAGACATCTGATCGCGTGGTGCTGATCGAGGACACCCGCGAGCTGCAATGCGCCGCGCCGAACCTGGTCGCGCTGCGCACCAAGGACGGCGTCGCCTCGCTTTCCGACCTGGTTCGCTCGTCGCTTCGCCTGCGGCCCGACCGCATTCCCATCGGCGAGGTCCGCGGCGCCGAGGCGCTGGATCTGCTCAAGGCATGGGGCACCGGACATCCCGGCGGCATCGGCACCGTTCACGCCGGAACCGCCCTCGGCGCGCTCCGACGGATGGAGCAGCTCATTCAGGAAGCTGTCGTCACCGTGCCGCGCGCGCTCATCGCCGAGACCATCGATCTGGTCGCCGTGCTTTCCGGTCGCGGCTCGCACCGCCGTCTCGCCGAACTCGCCTGGGTAGACGGGCTGGATCCCGCTACCGGCGACTACCGCACGATCGACGCGAAACACGACCCCAAAACAAGCGCGAATCCCCAGTCCTCCACGGAGTCTCAGAATGAACCCGATCCGCTTCACTTCATCGTCTATCCATAAGATTGCCGACCTGCTTTCCACGACCGCAGCAACCGTTTTCGTTGTGGCCACGATGATCGCGCCAGCCCATGCCGCCGGTTCCTCGATGCCGTGGGAAGCACCGCTGCAGTCGATCCTCGAATCCGTCGAAGGGCCAGTCGCCAAGATCCTTGCGGTGATCATCATCATCGTCACCGGCCTGACGCTGGCCTTCGGCGAC
The DNA here is from genome assembly GCF_040318575.1 of Mesorhizobium sp. M1088. Lineage (NCBI taxonomy): Bacteria > Pseudomonadati > Pseudomonadota > Alphaproteobacteria > Hyphomicrobiales > Phyllobacteriaceae > Mesorhizobium > Mesorhizobium sp. M1088. The sequence goes on from NZ_JAMYMO010000003.1 coordinate 338,642, forward strand.
ACCTCGGGCGGTTTCCGCAGGCTGATCCAGATCGTCTTCGGGCTGAGCATCGCCTTCGCTGCCAGTTCCTTCTTCCTGTCGTTCTTCTCCTTCGGCGGCGGGGCGCTCGTCTGATGGACGGCGTCCTCGACCATGGCGGCGACATTCCGGGCTTCACCGCCCCGGTCCACCGCGCCCTGACCGACCACATCCTGCTTGGCGGCGCGCCGCGCTCGGTCGCCATCCTGAACGGGACGCTGGCCGCGGCGCTCGGCCTCGGCCTGCGGCTCTGGCTGGTCGGCCTGATGCTCTGGGCGATCGGCCATTTCGCGGCCGTCTGGGCCGCCAAGCGCGACCCGATGTTCGTCGATGTTGTGCGCCGGCATTTGCGCATCCCCGGTCATTTGAACGTCTGAAGGATCTGAGCCAGCCATGATGAACCTCACCGAATATCGCCGCGCGTCTTCCCATCTGGCCGACTTCCTGCCCTGGGCAGCCCTCGTCGGCGAAGGCGTTGTCCTGAACAAGGACGGCGCGTTCCAAAGGACCGCGCGCTTTCGCGGACCCGATCTTGAATCTTCGGTGCCGGCCGAACTGGTCGCGGTCGCTGGCCGCCTCAACAATGCTTTCCGCCGGCTTGGCTCCGGTTGGGCTATCTTCGTCGAGGCCGTCCGGGTATCGGCACAATGGTATCCAGAGAGCCGGTTTCCCGACCCGGCGTCCGCCCTCGTGGACGCCGAACGCAAGGCCGACTTCGAGGAAGAAGGCGCGCACTACGAGTCCAGCTACTACCTGACCTTCCTCTATCTACCGCCGGCCGAGGACGCCGCACGCGCCGAGGGCTGGCTTTATGAGGGCAAGGCACAGAGCGGCGTCGATGCCCGCGCGATCCTGCGCGGCTTCGTCGATCGCACCGACCGGGTGCTGCAACTCGTCGAAGGGTTCATGCCCGAATGCGCATGGCTCGATGACGCCGACACGCTGACCTACCTGCACTCGACAGTCTCGACGAAGCGCCATCGCGTGCGTGTGCCCGAGATCCCGATGTATCTCGACACGCTGCTGGCGGACCAGCCGCTGACTGGTGGCCTCGAGCCGCGGCTCGGCAATTCGCACCTACGCATCCTCACTGTCGTCGGTTTCCCGACCTCGACTACACCTGGCATCCTCGACGAACTGAACCGGCTCGCCTTTCCGTATCGCTGGTCGACGCGGGCAATCATGCTCGACAAGACCGATGCGACAAAGCTGCTGACCAGGATTCGGCGGCAGTGGTTCGCCAAGCGCAAGTCGATCGCCGCAATCCTCAAGGAGGTGATGACCAACGAAGCGTCGACGCTGGTCGACAGCGATGCGGCGAACAAGGCGGCCGACGCCGATCTCGCCCTCCAGGAGCTGGGCACCGACCTGATCGGGCAAACCTACGTCACAGCGACCGTCACCGTTTGGGACGACGATCCCCGCATCGCCGACGAGAAGCTGCGCATTGTCGAGAAGGTGATCCAGGGCCGCGACTTCACCGCGATGGCCGAGACGATCAACGCGGTGGACGCCTGGCTCGGCAGTTTGCCGGGGCAGGTCTACGCCAACGTCCGGCAACCGCCGGTCTCCACCCTCAATCTCGCCCACATGATCCCGCTCTCGGCGGTGTGGGCGGGGCCGGAACGGGACGAGCATTTTGCAGCGCCCCCCCTGCTCTTCGGCAGGACCGAAGGCTCGACCCCGTTCCGGTTTTCTCTTCATGTCGGCGATGTCGGCCACACCCTCGTCGTGGGACCGACCGGCGCCGGCAAGTCGGTACTGCTGGCGCTGATGGCCCTGCAGTTCCGGCGCTACAGCCAAGCACAGGTCTTCGCCTTCGACTTCGGCGGCTCTATCCGTGCTGCCGCGCTCGCCATAGGTGGCGACTGGCATGACCTTGGCGGCGACCTAACCGATGGCGCCGCGGCGTCTGTCTCTCTCCAGCCGCTCGCACGTATCCATCACACACCCGAGCGCGCCTGGGCCGCGGACTGGATCGTGGCGATCCTAATGCGGGAGAGCGTCGTCATCACTCCGGAAGCGAAGGAACATCTCTGGTCGGCGCTGACCTCGCTCGCATCGGCCCCTGTGGCGGAACGCACACTCACTGGCCTCTCCGTGCTGTTACAGTCATCGGCCCTGAAACAGGCCCTTCGACCCTATTGCGTCGGTGGACCTTACGGGCGGCTGCTCGACGCCGAAACCGAGCGGCTCGGCGAGGCGTCCGTGCTGGCCTTCGAGACCGAAGGGCTGATCGGCACGGGCGCGGCGGCCGCCGTGCTATCCTATCTGTTCCATCGCATCGAAGACCGCCTCGACGGTCGTCCCACTCTGCTCATCGTCGACGAAGGCTGGCTCGCGCTCGACGACGAGGGATTTGCCGGCCAGCTTCGCGAATGGCTGAAGACGCTGCGCAAGAAGAACGCAAGCGTCGTCTTCGCCACGCAGTCACTCTCCGACATCGACCGCAGCGCGATTGCGCCTGCCATCATCGAGAGCTGCCCGACGCGTCTGCTGTTGCCGAACGAGCGGGCGATCGAGCCGCAGATCACCGCCATCTATCGGCGCTTCGGCCTCAACGACCGTCAGATCGAGATCCTCGCGCGAGCCGTACCGAAGCGCGACTATTATTGCCAGAGCCGCCGCGGCAATCGCCTGTTCGAGCTGGGGCTCGGCGAGGTGGCCCTCGCCTTCACCGCCACCTCGTCCAAGACGGACCAGGCCGCGATCGAACGCGTCCTCGCTGAGGCCGGTCGCGATGGCTTCGTGCCCGCTTGGCTTCGGGCACATGGCGTCGCGTGGGCGGCCGACCTCATCCCCGATCTCACGAACCTCAGTCCCCAAACCCAGGAGACAACCCAACCATGATTAACCGTTCCCCTTCCAGCATTGCGCGTCTCGCGGCGGCCCTGGTGACCGCGCCCATTGTGCTATCGCCGATGCTCACGACATCAGCCTACGCGCTCATCGTCTTCGATCCAACGAATTATGGGCAGAATATGCTTCAAGCCGCCCGAGCACTGGAGCAGATCACCAACCAGATTACTTCGCTCCAGAACGAGGCGCAGATGCTGATCAACCAGGCCCGCAACCTCGCCAGCCTGCCTTTCTCCTCGCTCCAGCAGCTGCAGCAGTCTGTCCAAAAGACGCAGCAACTCCTTTCCGAGGCGCAGAACATCGCTTTCGACGTCCAGCAGATCGACCAGGCGTTCCAGACAACCTACGGCAGCGCCGCGCTCTCGGATTCCGACCAGGAGTTGATCACGGGAGCTCGCGAGCGTTGGCAGAACACGGTCGACGGCCTCCAGGACGCCATGCGCGTGCAAGCCGGCGTCGTCGGCAACATCGACACCAACCGGACCCAGATGTCCGCGCTCATCGGGCAGAGCCAGGGTGCCACCGGCGCGCTGCAGGCGGCGCAGGCCGGCAACCAGCTTCTCGGCCTCCAGGCGCAACAACTGGCCGACCTGACCGCCGTGGTCGCCGCGAATGGCCGGGCGCAGGCGCTTCAATCGGCAGAGCAGGCCGCGGCCGCCGAACAGGGCCGCGAGCAGCGCCGCCGCTTCCTGACGCCGGGCGCCGGCTACCAGCCGGGCAACGCCCGCATGTTCCAGAACGGCGACTGAGGCAAAGTCATGGACGGAAAGATGCTCGCCCGGCTGGGCGCGGTCGTGTTCGTCGTGGTCGCCGTAGTGGCGACCGCGCTCGAGCTGACCCGGAAGGAAGATCGCTCCGCGATCCCCTCGGTCGGCCAATCGGAGGCCGGCAGCGCCGATCCGTTGCGCGGCGAACTGATCCGGTGCCAGGAGCTTGGCGAAGCGGGCACGCGCGATCCCGCATGCCTACGCATCTGGGCCGAGAACCGCCGCCGCTTTCTCGCGCCCGCGCCGCCGGCGATCGATCGACCGGAGGCCCGATAGCCTCATGGGTGGCACCGGCGTCATCGATCACTTTCTCGAAGTCTTCACCCGCTACATCGATTCCGGCTTCGGCCTGCTCGGTGGCGAGGTCGCCTTCATCGCCACCACGCTGATTGTGATCGACGTGACGCTGGCCGCCCTTTTCTGGTCGTGGGGCGCCGACGACGACATCATCGCCCGCCTTGTCAAGAAGACGCTTTTCATCGGCGTGTTCGCCTACATCATCGGCAACTGGAACAGTCTCGCCCGCATCGTCTTCGAGAGCTTCGCCGGCCTCGGCCTCAAAGCGTCCGGCACCGGCTTTTCGCCCGCGGATCTCCTGCGCCCCGGCAAGGTCGCCCAGACAGGTTTGGACGCCGGCCGGCCGCTGCTCGACTCGATCTCCGGCCTGATGGGCTACTGGTCGTTCTTCGAGAACTTCATCCAGATCGCCTGCATGTTTCTCGCCTGGGCGCTGGTGCTGTTCGCCTTCTTCATCCTGGCGGTCCAGCTCTTCGTCACCCTTATCGAGTTCAAGCTCACCACGCTGGCGGGCTTCGTGCTGATCCCCTTCGGCCTTTTCGGCAAGTCCGCCTTCATGGCCGAGCGGGTGCTCGGCAATGTCATCTCCTCCGGCATCAAGGTGCTGGTGCTCGCAGTCATCATCGGGATCGGCTCGACACTCTTTTCCGAATTCACCGCCGGCTTCGGCGGCGCAACGCCAACCATCGACGACGCCATGGCGATCGTGCTTGCCGCGCTCGCGCTGCTCGGCCTTGGCATCTTTGGTCCCGGCATCGCCAATGGCCTCGTCGCCGGCGGGCCGCAACTCGGCGCCGGTGCCGCTGTCGGCACGGGTCTGGCTGCCGGCGGCATGGTGATGGCGGGCGGAGCCGTCCTTGGCGCGGCGGCAGGCGGCATCAACGCCGTGTCGAGTGGTGCCTCGACCGCTGCGCGTGGTGGCGCCACGCTCGCCGGCGGAGCCGCGAATTCCTATAGCCTTGCGTCTGCGGGCCAGACGGGCGCAGCCGGCGTTGCCTCGGGCCTCGGCGGCGTCGCCCGCGCCGGTGCCAGTGCCGCCACATCGCCGCTTAGGCGCGCCGCGTCCCGCACTGCCGACAGCATGGCGCAGAGCTTTTCCAGCGGTGCAAAGGCCGCCTTCGAGGCCACTGGCGGCACTTCGACCGAAGGCACGATCGGCGGCGCTACCAACGATCCTTCCACTTCCCCAGGCGCCTCGACGCCGCCCGCCTGGGCAAAGCGCATGAAGCGCTCCCAGTCGGTCAGCCATGGGGTCTCGGCCGTCAGCCACGCCGTGCGATCGGGCGACGCCCATGGCGGCGGCTCTTCCGTCAATCTCGCCGAAGGGGACCGCTGATGTTCAAACGACCTTCCACCCACTACGGCAAGACACCCGAAACCGAGACGCCGTACCAAAAGGCCGCCCAGGTCTGGGACGAGCGCATCGGCTCGGCCCGTGTCCAGGCTAAGAACTGGCGCTTGATGGCGTTTGGCTCGCTCCTGCTCGCCGGCGGCTTCGCGGCGGCGCTGGTCTGGCAATCGGCGCGAGGCACCGTCGTTCCCTGGGTCGTTCAAGTCGACCGGCTCGGCCAAGCTCAGGCGGTCGAGCCAGCCGTCGCCGATTACCGCCCGACCGATCCGCAGATCGCCTGGCACCTGGCCCGCTTCATCGAACAGGTCCGATCGATCCCCGCCGATGCAATCATCGTTCGCCAGAACTGGCTCAGGGCCTACGACTTCACGACCGACCGCGGCGCGCTGGCGCTCAACGACTACGCCCGCGCCAACGAACCCTTCTCCAAGGTCGGGAAGCAACAGATCGCCGTCGAGGTGTCGAGCGTCATCCGCGCCTCGCCGGACTCCTTCCGCGTCGCCTGGGTGGAGCGCCGCTACCAGGACGGCTCGCTCGCATCCACTGAGCGCTGGACTGCGATTCTCACGGTCGTGATCCAGCCGCCGCGCGACACTGAGCGGCTGCGCAAGAACCCTCTCGGCGTCTTCGTCAACGCCATCAACTGGTCGAAGGAGCTTGGCCAATGATCACTCGTGTTCGTAGATCCATCCGGCCGGCTCCGGCGAAAGTCGGATTTCCTCATCTCCGTAAATCCGTCTTTCCACTTGTGCTGCTCTCCGCAACGGCGCTTAGCGGTTGCGCCACCAAAAAGCCGCCGCAGATCTCCTACGACGATCCACAGCCCGCTGTGCTCGCGGCGGATCCGCCGGCGCCAGTCCAGGTGGTCGAACTTCCACGTCCCCTGGCCTTGCCGGGCCAGTTGAAGCCGGTCAGGGAAACACGTCGAACACCGGAACCGGCCGATCCCACCGCCCGGGTCAACCAGGCCAACGCCGCCGCGCGCATGCAGCCTGTGCGGGACGGCTTTATCAACGCGATGCAGGTCTATCCCTACACGCAGGGCGCGCTCTATCAGGTCTATACCGCCGTCGGACAGATCACCGACGTCGCCTTGCAGCCCGGCGAGCAGCTCGTCGGCTCCGGTCCAGTCGCCGCCGGCGACACTGTGCGCTGGGTGATTGGCGATACCGAAAGCGGCTCAGGCGGAACGCGGCAGATCCACATCCTCGTCAAGCCGACCCGTGCGGACCTGACGACGAATCTCGTCATCAACACCGATCGCCGCACCTATCACATGGAGCTGCGCTCGACGACGGGGACCTACATGGCATCGGTTTCCTGGCAATATCCGCAGGACCAGCTGATCGCCTTGCGCCGACAGAACACGCGAGCCGAGGCCGCGCAGCCCGTCGCCACTGGAGTCGATCTCGCGTCGATCACCTTCCGCTATTCGATCGAAGGTGACCGCGCGCCGTGGCGGCCACTGCGTGCCTTTGACGACGGCCGTCAGGTCTTTATCGAATTCCCGCGTGGCATCGGCCAAGGCGAAATGCCGCCACTGTTCATCGTCGGCCCCGAGGGTGACACCTCCGAACTCGTGAACTATCGCGTCCGCGGCAATCACATGATCGTCGACCGACTGTTCGCCGCGGCCGAGTTGCGCTTCGGCAGCGGCCGTAAGCAACAGCGCGTCCGGATCGTCCGCACCGACGGAAGGCCCGCATCATGAGCGAGGACGGGGAAGAGGAAGGACGGCCGCCGGTCGGTGGCGAAGCACCTGGTCCCGCGCCCATGCGCCTGCGTGGGGAGGCGCCGCGCGTCACCCGCCTGTCGCGGCGTGTGCTGGCCGGGCTCGGCCTGGTCGCCAGCCTCGGCATTGGTGGCGCGCTGATTTACGCGCTGCAGACGCGTCACAGGGGCCCCGTCAACGACGAACTGTACTCGACCGACAACCGGACCACGGCGGACGGACTCGCCGGATTGCCGCGCGACTATTCCGGCGTGCCGCAACCCAATGTTCCGCAATTGGGGCCGCCGCTTCCAGGAGATCTGGGGCGCCCAATACTCAACTCACAGAACCGTGGTCAGCCCGTCCAAGGCGTCAGCGCCGAGGAACAGCGCCGGCTCCAGGAAATCGAATCCGCGCGCACCAGCCGGCTGTTCGCCGGCACCGAAACGCGGTCCGCACCGGCCACTCCGGCGCCCGCGCCGGGCGAAACGCCGGTAATCGAGGCGCCGACGCTAGCGGGCTTGGGCCTCACGCCAGAGCCTGTAACCCTCACCGCGCAGGATCGGCAGGCCGCCTTCCTCAACGCCGCAGTCGACCGTCGAACGGTTAGTCCGCATCGCGTTGTGGAACCAGCCTCGCCCTACGTCGTGCAGGCAGGCTCGATCATCGCGGCGGCCCTCATCACCGGCATCCGCTCCGACTTGCCCGGCCAGATCACCGCGCAGGTGACCGAGAACGTCTATGACAGCCCGACCGGACGCACCCTGATCATCCCGCAGGGCGCGCGGCTGATCGGACAGTATGACGACGGCGTCGGCTTCGGTCAGCGCCGCGTCCTGCTGGTCTGGAACCGCGTCATCATGCCGAACGGCAGGTCTATCGTGCTGGAGCGGCAACCCGGCGCCGACACCGAGGGCTATGCCGGTCTCGAGGACGGCGTCGACTATCATTGGTGGGATCTGGCCAAGGCCACGGGCCTGTCGACTTTGCTCAGCGTCGGGGCGGAACTGGCGATCGACGACGATCAGCGGCTACTCCGCGCAGTCCGCGACGGGGCACAGGACACGATCAACGACGCCGGGCAGCAGATCGTCCGGCGTCAACTCTCGGTCCAGCCGACCCTCACCATCCGGCCGGGCTTCCCCGTACGCGTGATTGTTACGCGCGATCTTGTCCTCGAACCCTACGGAGGGTGATCCATGGCGAAGCTGAAACTTGGGGCCATTGCCGACGACAAGCCGGTCAAGATCTCGATCGAACTGCCGGCCACCCTGCATCGCGACCTCATCGCCTATGCCGAGGTTCTCGGCCGGGAGACTGGCCAGCCCGTTGGCGAACCGGCCAGGCTGATCGCGCCGATGATCGAGCGCTTCATGGCGACGGATCGGGCGTTCGCGACGGCGCGGCGGATTCGGCAGCCCTAGTTGGCAGCGGGGGATAGCGCTCTTCCAACAGCTTGAGGAAGTGCGCCAGCGCCGGGTTGTCGTTGTTGCTCTGCCAACAGGCGGCGTAGCTGATCCGGCTCGGTCCCCTACCGTCCTGCACATCGCGATAGACGACGCCAACGTAACTGGCGCCGATGGCAGCCTCGCATGTCAGGCTGACCCCGAAGCCGGCACCCACCAGGCTCGTTATGCTTTCGCGGCTGACGTCCTGGGTGACAAGCTTAGGCTGGACGCCGGGCGAAGCCAGTTTCGCCAGTAAAATGTCCCGGAGTTCCGGTTCGGGATCGCGCTCGCTCAGGAGGAAGGTTTCGCCTCTGAGGTCGGTCCAATAGACTGTCTCGTTCGCTGCCAGTGAATGGCTCTCCGGGAGCGCGACCATGATGCGTTCGCCCCACAAGGCCATTGCTCCGCCGTCGCGAACTGCCGGCTCGCCGGTGACGATGGCAACGTCGAGCGTGCCATGTTCCAAGCCTACGATAAGACTCGCCCGTGCTCCCTCGACCGCACGGATTTCCACCTGCGGAAATCGTCGCGCATGTTCCACCAAGCTCGCGCGTAAGTTCCCCGCCGACAGCGAGGTGTAGAAGCCGATGTCCAGCCGGCCAGCCTCCCCCCTGCCTGCGGCCTTGGCCGACGCCATCATGTGGTCCAACCCATCGACCAGATGCCGGGAGGTGCGCAGGATTTCGGTGCCGGCGGTTGTCAGCCGCACGCCGCTGCTCGAGCGCTCGAACACGGCGACGCCCAGGCGATCCTCCATCTGGCGAATGCGGCGGCTGAGCGATGATTGCTTGACCCCAAGCGCTTCGGCCGCGCGGCGAAAGCTGCCGTAGTGTGCGGCGGCGACAGCGTAGCGAAGATGACGCAGTTCGATGGCCATTATCGATTGGAAGCAACCATGATCACGCGGCCACCAATTGGGTGGGGCGTGTTACCAGCACAGGCCCTTGTAGCTGTCCTATCTCACGCACGTTCATCAGCGCGGATTCAGAGATCGGCAGGTGACCGGCCAACGCTTTTGTGTCGTCAATCTGCATGGGCGGAGCAAAGCGCTCCAGCAGCCATCCAACCCGCCTCAAGATGCGCTCAAATCGAACGTCCGTTACCGTGACCACCGCCTCTTGATTTTTCGATAGTCCCCACTCGAGAATCCCCGCGAGGAGACTGAACGTCGCGTCACGAAGCCCAGCTGCGGCCACGCTGTCAGCCGCGTTTGTGTCCACGCAGAAGCGCGAACTTTCAAATATTTTGTCGCTCCGAGGAGAGGGATTCGATCCAAGCAGCGCGGGGAAGGTATTCGCCAACATCGTCGGTCCTGTCGTCGGAAGCAGTCTCACACAGCCGACCACCGAGTTGCTGTCGTCGACAGCGATGATGTATGTCGGCTTGAGCGCGTCGTATGCGTCGATCTCCATGTCGCCCGAAACAGAGACATCCCAATTCAGACGATTCCGAAACACGCGATAGCGCAATCGGTGCATGCCCGCGATCAGATCAGGAAAGTCTGCGTCGTCCGAATGAGTAATTGGAATTACGCGCATGGCAGCAGGCTCCTTTGTTGGTGAGAAACAAAGAGCACGGCGAGCTAAGTCGCGTAGCTGTAGGGTTTTACAGGGTGAGTAGGCACAGAAGTTCTAGCGTAAATTTGGCCGACGGCATCCACTGCTGCAATGCTGCAGTAGGTGCTTCATTGATAGGAAATATCGATCAGGTCGGAGCGTAGTGCGCCTGGGCGACCCAATGGCAGAGGGTCGATAGCTCAGTCAGGGCAAGATGAGGCCACGCTGCGCGGCTTCGGCAACCGCTTGCGCCACCGTCGACGCGCTCAGCTTCGACCGGGCATTTTCGATATGAAAGACCACTGTTCGCGTGGTGATGCCGAGAATTTTTGCGGTTTCTGGCATCTTCTTGCCGCGTGCTGCCCAGTAAAGGCATTGCCGCTCTCGTTGAGTAAGTGGCGCCTCGTCAATACGGGTTAGACCCAATTGTAGCTTCGCATAGACGTGCGCATGGTAGTAGAGCGCTGCAAGCTGCAGGGTATCGATCATCTCTACGGGGCCAACCTCGACACGTGCGTCCCTGCCGCCGGCAAGTGTGAACGCGGCAAAGCGGCCGAAGCCTCCGCGTATTGGAACGGTCGCACCACTATGAATCCCGAATCTGGCAGCCTCAGCGAAAAAGCGCTGTTGAGATGCTGATGGCAGTCGCATGGTTCGGCGATCCCATTTGAACGGCCATTGAGATGTTCGAGCCAGCCCGACGACGGGGTCAATATCCTCATAACGTTGCTCAACGTATTGCTGTGCCCACGAACTTGGATATGAAGAAAGCACCTTCAACGCTGGTTCCGAAAACCCGAGATAAGCAAACCATCGGTAGCCCAGCCGTCCAGCAAAACGATCAGCCGCAGCTTTGAAGCCAACCTCATCATGGGCGGTTTCGAGGGCGTCAACGAAGTCTCTGAAAGCGAGGTTGAGAAGCGTCATCAACGAGTCCACTCGCTAGATAGCCGGAGTCTTAAAGCCAAGTGCTTTCCGTTGTTCCAACCGCGCCTACTCAATACTCCGACGTTTCGGCCAGCAGGGGCGTCGATGATCATTCGAATTGCGCCAACGCAGCGATCCCGAGCAGGCCGCTGCTGTCTCCAAGGCCCGCCGGTACAACCGGAACAGATTTGAAGGGACCCATCGCATTCCTGTCGATGACTGCTCGGATCCTCTCGCTCATGAGTTCAAAACCCTGCGAGACGCCTCCTCCCATGACGACAAGATCCGGACTGAATAGGTGAATCAGCCCCGTAAATCCTATTCCGAGGTATTCGGCCTCTTCATCGATCAACGCCCGACACACCTCGTCACCTGAGCGCGCGCCTTCGACAACGTGTCGAGCGCGAACATCCCCTGTAACACGCCCAAGATAACCCAATGGATGCTCTTGCGCTTTGGCCTGGGCCCTGTTTCCCAACGCGGTGCCAGATGCGAAAGCCTCGAAGCATCCGATTGCCCCGCACGAACAGCGCGGTCCGTCCTCGGCCATCCGGAAATGCCCGACATGGCCACCCATGCCTCGCCTCCCGTGCATGAGGCGTCCATCGACGACCACGCCGCCGCCAAGGCCTGTACTGACAGTTGCGTAAACCATGTGATCGTGGCCTCGGCCGGAGCCGAATCGCCACTCTCCGTAAGCCGCCGCTATGCCGTCGTTCTCGACGACGACGGGTAGATCGAATTTGTCCCGTACGGCGTCACCCAGTCGAAATCCTTCCCAGCGCGGCAACGTCGGGATCTCGATGATCTCCCCGGTGGTACTATCGAGCGGACCTGGCGCGCATATGCCAATTCCCGCGATAGCGGCCTTGCGATGACCTGAGCAAACCTCATCCATCAGCATCCAGAATTGCTTCAGAACGCCTTCGGGCCCATCGTTGGCGTTGGTAGGCCTGGACTCCCGTGCAAGAATTCTTCCATTGTCTACGAGTGCAGCCCTTACCTGGGTTCCCCCAAGATCGATGCCCACCGTGAGTTTGCTGCTCATCGACCCTCTCCCTCGGAGAGAGACTTCAGCCATGCCATACGCGCGGCCAGATCGTCCGCCTCGAAAGCCAGCGACCCCATCACGACCGTCTCGGCGCCCGCCCATCGCAACTCGGGAACCGTGCTGGATCGAATGCCGCCATCCGCGGCAAGGATAATGCGTCTGGCACCATTCGCGGCGACCAGTCGCTTCGCATCCGCGATCCTTGAGCAGGCCCTTGGATCAAGCGCCTGCCCTTTGACGCCGATCGCAGTACCAAGCAGCGTGACCATCGCCAGGCGGTCAAGAAATGGAGCCACCGCCTCGACCGGCGTGTCGATCTTGAGGACAAGACCGGCAGCGACATCTCGTTTGGCCAGCATGTCCAGCGCTGGCTCTATGGCCACGCCGTTTTCAGCATGGATGCTGATCAGGTCGGATCCAGCTTCAGCAAACTGCGAAACCTGATCAAGCAGGATCTCGTTCGTCGCCATGAGATGGACATGCAGCGCGACGTCGGTTGCCTGCCTGATCCGCGCCACAAGGTCGGGGAAGAAGAGCAAGGAAGGTGCGAAATGTCCGTCAGCGACGTCCAGATGATAGAGGTCCGCGTGGTCCCGCGTCGCGTTCAAAGCCTCGCCTAACCGAAGGAGATCTGCCGACCAGAGCGAGAATTCCGCAAGCAGGCGGCCCGCCGGCAGCCGTCCAATGCGCGCTGCGCTTCCAGCGCGACGATCCGTGATCATTGCAGGGCTCCTGATTTCAGATAGCGGCTCAGGAAGCGCCCGACCCCGGCACTGACTTCCCGGATGTGGGAAGTCCGGTCGTCAGATTTCGGTGTCACCTCCAGCATTTCAGCACGCCTGATCAGGCCAGCGAGCTCGCGCGCATGCGACAAGGGGTGCGCGACATCTCTCTGATGCCCCACCACCAGGGTCGGCGCATCGATGCCCGCGACCTGAGCCTTGCTCACGCCTGGACCATCGAGCGCCACAGATGCGAGAAGCGAAGCTGTCCAACTGGGACGGTCGGGCGCGAAGAAGGTCAGCAGTGACGCGACATTGTCGGGAGAGCCGTCAACCAGAAATCTCGCCGAAGGCGAACGCTCGAAGGCGCGCCGCCCTGCCTCGCGACCCAGGTCTTGCAGCATCTGGGCAACCTCGACATAGAAGCGCAGATTTGGCGGAGCAGGATCCCAGAGCCACGCAGGACGGGCCAGAACCAGCGCGCGAACGCGGCGCGGCGCGACCACGGCGATGCGCAGCGCAATTGCCGCTCCCATAGAAATGCCGCCGACGGCGAATTGCTCGATGCCGCGCGTATCGGCGAACGCCAGGACATCCTGAGCGAACACGGCAATGGCAAAACCATCGGAGGGTCCCGGTTCCGAGCGCCCATGCCCGCGGCACTCGAGCGTCAGCCGCCGATAGCCGGGAAGGAGTGGAAAAACCTCCGCCACCTGCAGGTCGCTGGCGCCAAGGCCATGCTGGAAAATGACGGCCGGCCCGGACCCTTCGTCCACGCCGCTCAACACGGCATTGTCTCGTACGATCAGGTGCCGGCTCATGACTCCGCCCCCTCGCCAGCCTGGAGGATGCCAGAGAGGTACATGGACACTTCGGCGGCCTCGGCAGTTGCGAGGGCGTGCGTCACAAGCGGGCCATCAAATCCGACGTGCTTCAGCCGGGCGATGAAGTCACGAAAATCGACAACGCCCTTGCCCACGGTTGCAAACGATCCATCCGGGCCGCGATCCTTGGCGTGGGCCATGGCGATCCGGTCTCCGAGCATATCAACCGCCGAGGCGATGATAGACCTGAGGCCTTGTCGGCTGGCGCGTTCAAACAGGTTTGCAGGATCGAGGACGACAACAAGCCTCGGCGAGGCAAGGGCATCGATCAGTTGGCGAGCGCGCTCTGGCGTCGAGACGACATTCGCCAGTTCAGGCTCGATCGCGAGATCCACCCCATGCGCCTCGGCAATGGCAAGGGCCTGCTTCATCGAAAGGATAAGGTCGCGCCAGGCAGACGAATCCGCATTTTCAGGATGATGACGCCATTGGTCATCGGGATCCCGGGTTCCGGTGCACAACGTCACCAGGCGCGTGCCCATGCGAGGCGCGGCGGCGATTATCGCGCCGAGACGCTGCAGGCCATCCTGGCGCACCGAGGCGTCGGGATGGATCATGTTGTAGGTGCCGGATAATGCTGCGATCTTGACGCCGGTCCGGGAGCTTGCGCTTACGATCCTGTCGATTGCAGCGTCGTCGATCTCGCTTGGCAACGAAGGAAGGCCGGCGCATGCCATGTTGAATTGAACACAGGCGTAGCCGGCGTCCCTCGCCCGGGTGAGCACCGAGTGAGGGTCGGTACCCGGAAAAGTTTTCGCAAAGATTCCAAGCTGCATCATACTGGCCCTGAAACATCGGCGAGGCCCACCGGTCGCCCTGTTGCGACAGATCTTGCTATCGCGGCCATTGCCCTGACGGATGCGACACCGTCGTCGATGCTCGCCCCAGCCATCTGCTTGCCATGGAGTACGACGTCGGAAAATGCCTCGACCTGGCGGCGATAGTAATGACCGTCGGCGCCCAGAGGACGATAGCTGGTCGCGTCGCTTTCACGGAAAATCTCGACATCGCTGGTCTTGAAGTACCAGGGGTTGTAGGTCTTGCCGACAACGCTTCCGTGCTCGCCATAGATCTGGAACCCTTCGTGCCAGTCCATGCGGACGGCCACGGTCAAATCGAGATGGCCAATGACACCGCTGGCAAAGGCCACATCGACGAACCAGCAATGGGCACCAAATCGTTCGTTGAGACGTGCTTCCACCTCAACGATATCCCCGGCGAAAAATCGAGCGGTGTCGACCAGATGACTGCCATGCGCAAGCATGAAGTAGCGCCTCAGATCGGCCTTGGGATCTTCTGTCGGTTTTCTGGCGAGAGCGCTCTTCACCAGGAGCGGCTGCACTGCATCGGTCGTCGCATAGCGGTGGGTCGAGTCGCAGTACCAGGCCTTCAGCGCGAGAAGCTCGCCCATTTCTGTGTCGATGAAGGACTTAGCCGCCTGCAGGCCGGCGTCGAAACGCTTCATATGGCCGACCTGGAAGATTCTGTTTGCACGCTGGACCACACAGCGGAGTGCCTCGACCTCCTCCACCGAAATCCCCAGCGGTTTTTCGCACAGCACATGCTTGCCGGCTTCGAGTGCCCATTGTGCGGCTTGCACATGAAATGCGTCGGAGGTAGCGATGATGACCGCATCAAGATCGGGATCGGCGAGCATGGCGTCGTAGTCGCAGAAGGTACGCTGCGGCTTGTGCGTCCACGCCATCCGCTCGACTAGATCAGGGGCTACGTCGCAGATCGCATAAAGGTCGGCATTGCGCGCCTTTGTGCAGCTCTCGAAATGTGCAGCCTGGGCGATCGGCCCGCACCCGAGCACTCCGATCCGAAGGAGACGCGCTTCTTTTTCCGTCATTCGCATGGTCCTGACAATTGGGTTGATGACAAACGGGGTGTTCCTGCTAGTCCGCAGATGCCGCCTCCAGCGCGATGGAGACACCCTCTGCGGCAATCATGTCGGTGAACTTCAGATAGCGGCGTACAAAGCCGCGGTTGCCCGCCAGGTCGAGACTGGCGAAGGCGTCGATCCGAAGCGTGTCGAGCGGGTCACGACTGCTGGCGACCTGGTCGGCAGGAGTGATATGTGGCTCGTCGACGGCGTAGGCCGCTCCGGCCTCGTCGCGGCCCCGAAGGTAGCGGCGAAAACAGGCCAGGACAAAGGCGAAGCGATCAATGTCCCTGCCCTGGTCAAGGCACGCGGCGAGCGTCTTGAACAGGAATGTGGGAAGCTTGACAGCGCCGTTTGCGCAGATACGCAACAGCTGGTCTCGAATGGCGGGGTTGGCAAAGCGGCCAAGCACCATCGATTTGTAGTCGCGCAGGCTTACGCCGGACGGAGCTATGAGGAGAGGCATGACGTCCCGTTCCATGAAGCGATCGAGGAGCTTCGCCAATGAGGGATCCGACAATGCCTGGTGCACTTCCCGGTAGCCGAGCAGCACGGCAGGAAAGCACAGCAGCACATGCGATCCATTCAGCATTCGCCCCTTGATCACCTCGAAGTCGCGAACGTCGTCGCGCAATTCAACGCCCGCCGCCGCGAGATCCGGTCGGCCCGAGCAGAAACGGTCCTCAATGACCCATTGGAGAAAGGCCTCGGCCCGCACGGGAATCCGGTCGTCAACGCCCATCGATGCATTTAGGGTCGACCGGTCCTCGGGCGTAACCGCGGGGACAATGCGATCGACCATGGTGTTCGGAAAGGTGACATGGTTCTCAATCCAGTCGCCAAGGCGCGGATCCTTTGCGCGCGCAAAGGATAAGACGGCGAGCTTCGCTACGTCGCCGTTATGGCGGAGATTGTCGCAGCTCATCACTGTGAACGGCCCTGCTCCGCTGGCCCGGCGCCGGGCCAGCGCTTCCACGATGTGGCCAAAGGCGGTCCTCGGCACGTCATGGTGGGTGAGATCGTGGACAACGTCCGGATGGGTCAGGTCGAATTCGCCGGTCGCCTCGCAAATATTGTAGCCGCCCTCGGTGATCGTGAGGCTCACAATCCGGATGCCGGGGTCTGACAGTGCCTCCAGCACGGCCTCCGGATTGGCTGGCGCATGCAGATACCGGATGATCGAGCCGATAACGCGCGAGGATCGGGCACCGTCGGGTGCGCACTCGGTCACTGTGTAGAGGCAGGACTGCTCTTCAAGATCCTTCGCCTTCCGCGCGGCGTCGGCGCCCTTGCCAAGTCCTACGCCGACGATCCCCCAATCTTGGTGTCCCGGAAGATGTAGGCAGCGATCAAGCACAAGGGCCTCGTGGGCGCGGTGGAAGTTCCCCACGCCGATATGAACGATGCCTGCCCTCACCCGAGCTCGTGCATAGCCGGGAACAGCCAGTTCGCGCGGCAGCCGCGAAAGAGTTCCGCCACTCAGGGATTGAAGTTGTTTAGACACTTTGCCGATGCTCCACGCTCGTGGTCCAGATGCTGCTCGCGCAAGCCGTTGCGCGACGCGCGCCAAACGCGTCCGGCCCCCCGCAATGGAGCCGGACGCGGCCGCTCAAAAGTTGAAGGCGTTGATGTTGTCCTTGGTGAAAATGAAAGGCGAACCGAGTAGCACCTCGCTGCCATTCACCACTTTGAGTTCGCCAAGGCGGCCGGCCGACACCGACGTTGCGCCAGGCGCCAGCGTACCGTCAGCGACCGCCCGCATGACAAATGTCGCCGCATAGCCAAGATCGACCGGATTCCACAGAACGACGGACTTCACGCAGCCGCTCTTGACGTAGGGCTTCATCCCGTTCGGGGTCGTCAGTCCGACCACCGCCACCTTGCCGCAGCGATTGGCCTGGCTTACCGCTTCCGCCGCCGCGGGGGTCGCGATCGCGGTCACGGCGAACAGGCCTTTCACCTCATCGCCGTATTTGTTGAGCAGCGTCGAGGCTTGGTTGAAGGACAGGACGTTGTCTTCCTGGGCCTCGACTGTCTCAAGCCATTTCATGTTGGGGTGGCATTTGGCGGCATAGGCCTCCATCTCCGCGATATAGCGCGAGTGGTTGGGAGCGGTGAGTGTCGAGGTGATGATGCCGAAGCCGGCATCCTCACCCGCTTCGGCTGCGAGGCTGTCGATCAGCGCCTTGGCCACGCCGTTGAACTCGGCCTGGTTGACGAACCATTGCCTGGAATCGGGAGTCGAGTTCGCGTCATAGCCGACCACGTTTATCCCGGCGGCCAAAGCCTTCTTGAGCACGGGCGCTATGGCGACCGAGTCGAGCGCGGCAAACAGGATGCCGTCGACGCCGCTTGTGATGTAGTTGTCGAGGAAGCTGATCTGTTGGTCGATATTGGCCTGCGTCGGGCCGTCGGTCTTGATCTCGACATTGCCGAGCTCCGTCGCGGCTTCCTGCATTCCCTTGGTCGTGGCGGCGAAATAGTCGATTCCGATCAGCTTCGGAATGTCGACGACCCTGATGGTCTTGCCTTTGCGCTCCGGGGCATTGGAAACAATTGCGCCGTCATAGGACTTGGCCACGACGTTGCCAGGCGAGCCGTCGCAGGGCAGCGGGTTGGTCGGCAGATCGTCCGCCCCGACCCAGGCGCCGGCAGATGCTGCGCCAGCCATGATCAGAAGCGACACGGCGGTCGCAAAAGCACGTTTCAGCATTTCAACTCCTCCATTGTTGTGCCTTCTGGACAAGATCTTTGTCCGCTTCGGCGACACGCCGAACTCAACCCTCGCCATGGCGAAGAAACAGATTGCTCAGGAAAACGGTGGCGATCAGGACGGCACCGATTGCAACAACCGTGCCGTCCCCGCGCACGCCTGCAAGCGACAGGCCGCTCTTCAGCGCCTGTATGAGCACGAGGCCAAGAATGGTCCCGATCACCGTGCCGCGACCGCCAAAAATGCTGGTGCCGCCCAGAACCACGGCCGTGATAGCGTCGAGTTCGATGCCCGTCCCCATATCCGATCGGGTCGTCGTCACGCGCGATACGAATATCACCGCGGCCAGAGCGGCGGTGAAGCCGGACAAGCCGTAGATGGCGACCTTGACGCGATCGACTGCAAGGCCCGAGAAGCGGGCGGCCACCTCGTTTGAGCCGATTGCATAGATTGCCCGCCCGGCCTTGGTTAGGCCCAACGCGGCGGAGGTCAGGATTGAGACAAGCCCGAGTACCCAGACCTGTGAAGGAACGCCCGC
Organism: Mesorhizobium sp. M1088; assembly: GCF_040318575.1. Lineage (NCBI taxonomy): Bacteria > Pseudomonadati > Pseudomonadota > Alphaproteobacteria > Hyphomicrobiales > Phyllobacteriaceae > Mesorhizobium > Mesorhizobium sp. M1088. The sequence goes on from NZ_JAMYMO010000003.1 coordinate 357,369, forward strand.
GAGTTGACCCTGTCCGAGCGTCATGAACCACTCGGGAAAGCCGCGCACCGAGCGAGCTTGGCTTATGCCCTCCGCCAGGCCCCGGTAGAGCGCCAGCGTCGCCAGCGTTGCGATCAGCGACGGCACCGAAAAGCGGGTGATGATGATTCCGTTCGCCAGCCCCGCCAGCGTGCCTGCCGCCAGCGCGCAGGCAATCGAGACTGGCAGCGGCAGACCGGCGTCGCGCCAGAGAATCCCGAGCAGCATCGCGCTGAGGCCAAGGATGGAGCCGACCGAAAGGTCGATGCCGCCGCTTACGATCACCAGGGTCATGGCAAGCGAAACGAGGCCGATCTCGGCCATCAACCGGGCCTGGTTGAGGAGGTTGTCGATCGTAAGGAAGCGGTCGGAAAGCGTCCCCAACACCACCAGCGACAGGCAGGCCAGCAGCAGCAGGCCAAGCTCGTATTTCGCGAAAGCTGAGATTCTCATGAAGTGGCCCCGCTTCTCATTCGACGCGGCCGCGACGGGCGATGTCAGCCAGAACCGTCGCAAGGATCAGGAGCCCAACGATCGCCTTGAGCCAGTAGGCTGAGACGTTCACGAAGATCAGCGAAGAGCCGATCGCGGCGAAAAGCATGGCCGCGAGTGTCGAGCCGATCACCGTGCCGCTACCGCCGAGAATTGATACGCCGCCGATGACGGAGGCGGTGATTATCGTCAGCTCCAGCCCGCTCGGCACGCTCGACTGGATTACCTGTAGCTGGGTGGCGAAGAGAAGCGCCGCGACGCCGGCGAAGAAGCCATGCAGCGCGAATACGGCCAGCAGCGTTCGTGGCACGCGAATGCCCGCCGACCGCGCCGCCTCGGCGTTCCCGCCGACCGCATAGATGGCCCTGCCAAGCGCGGAATGGCGCATGATGAGTGCGGTTAGGATCGTCAGGCCGACCATGAGGACCACCGGCGCTGGCAGGCCCAGGAACTGCATGCGACGCGCCAGGAGAAACTCCTGCGGCAAATCCGTGATCCACACGCCATCCGTGACGGTAATCAGGGCGCCTCGCAGTATCGACAGCATGCCGAGCGTGACAACAATCGAAGGGATGCGCGCGTAGGCGACCAGGGCGCCCATGCAGGTGGTCGTGAGCATCCCCGCGACAATTGGCGCGATCCAGCAGATCCAGACAGGGTAGCCGCGAACCGCGAGCGTTCCGGCAATAGTCGCCAGGACGCCGATCACGGCCCCTACCGACACGTCGATGTTTCCGGAGATGATTACGAGCGACATGCCGATCGCGGCAATGGCGACGTAAGCGTTGCCCGAGAAGATCGTGTTGAGATTGCTTTCGAGCAGGAACCTTGGATTGACTAAGGACGCGGCGGCGAAGATGGCGACAGTCGCAAGCGCGACGACAATCTCCTGCCCGTGGCGCATGCCGGCCATGGCGGACCACGATCGTGATGACGTTCTCACGCGCCCACCCCAACCGGCATCGCCGTCATGGCGGTGCCAACCGCCTCCGCGCTGGCCTCCTCCGCACCGAGGTCTGCAACGATCCGGCCACAGGACATGACCAGGATGCGGTCGCTCACCCCCAGCACTTCCGGGAGATCGCTCGAAATCATCAGGATCGCCATGCCCTGATGGGCGAGCTTGTCCATCAGGGCATGTATCTCGGCCTTTGCGCTAACATCGATGCCACGCGTCGGCTCATCGAGGATGAGTATCCTGGGGTCCGTCTCCAGCCATTTGGCGAGGACCACCTTCTGCTGATTGCCGCCGGAAAGGCCGTTGACGATCTGGGCCGGTCCGCTGGCGCGCATCTTGAACCGGTCGATCGCGCGTGCCGCCAGCGTCTTCTCCTTGGCGAAAGGCAGCAGCGGGCTGCGGCCGCCAAGGCGGTCGAGCACGGCCATGCTTACGTTCTTCGCGACCGACATGCGCCGCACCAACCCCTGCTGGCCACGGTCCTCCGGCACGTAGGAGATGCCAAGGTCGCGCGCCTGACGCGGACTGCCTATGCGAACCTCCTGTCCCAGCACCGCGATCCTGCCAGATTGGGCGGGCGCAATGCCGAAGACGGTAAGCGCAAGCTCGGTCCTGCCGGACCCCACGAGGCCAGCAAGCCCGGTGATCTGTCCTGCCCTGAGCGCCAGGGTCACGTCGCGAACCCGGTTGCCGCGACACAAGCTCTTCAACTCGAGCACCGTCTCGCCCGGAAACTTTGCTGACCTGTGAAAAAGCGTAGCGAGGTCGCGACCCACCATCATGGATACCAGGCGGCTCTCGCTGAGCGCCTTGGTCGCTGCGGTCGCAATATGCCGCCCGTCCCGAAGCACCGTGACGCGGTCAGCGAGCGCGAATATCTCGGGCAGACGGTGGCTGACGTAGACGATCGCCACGCCGCGCGCCTGCAGTCCCTTGACGACGTCAATGAGACGCCTCGCGTCGCCGTCTCCGAGGGCGGCGGTCGGCTCGTCCATGATAAGCAGCCTCGCATTGCGTGACATGGCCTTGGCGATCTCCACGCGCTGACGGTCGGCGATCGAGAGCCTCTTCATCGGCGCATCGATGTCGAGATCGCCGCTGTCCAGTTCATGCAGCAGCGCGCGCGAGCGGCGGCGCATGTCCGTCCAGTCGATCGAGCCAACGCGGGTGCGCGGTGCATGGCCGAGGAATATGTTCTCGGCCACCGTGAGCTCGGCAAAGAAGGAGAGCTCCTGATGGACCGTCGAGATGCCAGCTCGCTGGGCCTCGCGCGGCGAGGCGAACTGGCGTGGCTTGTCCTCGAGCATGATGATGCCCGAGTCCGGGGCATGCGCGCCGCCCATGATCTTGATCAGGGTCGATTTGCCCGCGCCATTCTCGCCAAGCAGAGCATGTACCTCGCCCTCACGCACGTCGAAGTCGACATCCTGCAGCACCGGCCTTCCGGCGAAGGATTTGGATATCCCGGCAAGCCTGATCAGATGAGACATTGGCTCCTCCCGTGCGTCGTTGCGATCGCGTGGTGACTGGACACAGTTCTTCACCCCACCCGCGACGAGCGGGGGCGGCTGGCGGCGAAAAAGCAGGCGCAGCCTGCTTCTAGGTGGCGAGTTGGATCTGCAGCTTCACGTCGCTCTTGCGTCCCTCGGCTGCCCGCTCGAATGCGGTGATGCTTTGCTCAAACGGAAAGGTCTGGCTGATCAGCGGTCTAAGATCCGCCTTTCCAGACGCGATCATCTCGATGGCGCGATCATAGACATTGGCGTATCGAAAAACCGTCTCAATTCGACACTCCTTTGCGGCCGCTCCAACGACATTGAGCGCTACAGGATCGACGGGCATGCCAACGAGGACCAGGCAACCACCCGGCCTCACGAGGTCGAAGATACCGTCGTAGGCTTTTGGGCTGCCGCTTGCTTCGAACACCACGTCGAAACCCCATCCTCCGGTAGCGGCCTTGGCCGACATGGCAAGGTCGGACTCCCGTATATTCACGGTAGAGACGCCAGGATATTGCGCCGCCACGCTCAGTTTTTCGGCAATGAGGTCCGCGACCACGACGCGGCTGCAGCCGCCCGCGAGGGCAGCAATTGCGATCATGATGCCGATCGGCCCGGCGCCGATGACGAGCGCGACGTCGCCTGGCCGGATGTGAGCCTTGTTCGCGGCGTGCAGCCCGACCGCGAAAGGCTCGACCATGGCGCCCTCCGCGAAGGAGACATTGTCCGGCAGCTTGAACGTGAAGGCAGCCGGGTGGATGACGTAGGGAGCAAGGCAGCCATGGATCGGCGGCGTTGCCCAGAAGGTCACTGCCGGATCGACATTGTAGAGGCCGAGGCGCGAAGCGCGGGACGCTAGGTCAGGAACGCCCGGTTCCATGCAGACGCGATCGCCGATCGAGAATCCGACGACTCCCGGTCCCACCTCGATGACGGTTCCAGAGGCCTCATGGCCCAGCACCATCGGCTTTTCGACGACGAAGGGGCCGATGCGGCCATGCGTGTAGTAGTGCACATCGCTGCCGCAGATTCCCACCGTATGAATCTTGATCTTCAGTTGGCCAGCGGCGACGTGCTCTGGCAGATCGATCTCGCGCAGGGACAATTCCCTCTGCCGTTCCAGGACAAGCGCTTTCATGAATGACTTCCTTTTCTGCGACGCGATCAAGCAACGAGGACTTGGCAATGGAGGGTTGGGAAGGCCGACTTGCCGCCGACCTTCCCGAGGCACTCAGAGGCTGGGAGGTGACATGAATGCCTTGATCGCCGGATCACCCTTGGTCAGGATCCGAACGCCGGTATCCAGATTGGCGGCCGGCACGTTGCCGAACCCGGGATTGTTCATATTGTCGAACTGGGTGGGGTGGGCGGCAGCATAAAGCATGTGGAATGCCATCACGCCCATCAGATACGGGTTCTGCGCCACCGTTCCGGAAAGCTCATCGCTGTCGACCATCTGAAGGATAGGAAGGTCGATCGCGTAGGCGATGATTTGCACTTTGTCCGGCCCGCTGTCGCGCCCGACATTCCGGGCAGCCGCGACCGCACCGGTCGCGGGATTGCCATGGAGCGTGAAGATGCCATTGATCTGGGGATTGGCCTGAAGCATGGCGGTGATCACTGTTTCCGCCTTCTGCAAATCGCCCTCGTCATTGACCTCGGCCACGATTTCCGCTTCCGGCGCGACGGACTTCAAGCCGGCGATGAATCCTTCCCGCCTGGCGTTGATGGCATCGAGGCCGGGGATCCCTGAAAAGCCGATCTTGGCTTTGTTCCCCAGAAGCTCGCCCATCTTCACGCCGGCCGCGAAGCCGGCATTGTAGTGGTCGGTGCCGACGAACAGCAGGCGCTTGCTCTTTGGAGAGTCTGAATCAAAGGTCAGCGTCGCCACGCCCGCCTTCATCGCGGCATTGATCGACGACACGAGCGTGTCGGCATCGCCTGCGGTCACGGCAATGCCCTTGACCTTCTTCGCAACCAGTTGGTCGACGGCGCGGGACTCCGCCGAAGCGTCCCAGTCCGCTGGTCCCTGCAACTCGGCGACCGCGCCCATGGATTCAGCAGCGTCCTTGAAGCCGGCGAAGCACCAGTTGAAGAACTCCGAGCCTTTCAGGAAAACCACCATCCCGTAGGTCTCCTTGGCCTCCTGGGCGTAGGCGTTAGTCGCCGGACCTCCGAGCGAAATTGCAGCTGCCAATGCGTATCGGATAAGCTTTCTCATGTTGTCACTCCCGTCAGGATTGCTTTGCGATTGGATATTTTCTTCTGTCGGATCGACAGGATTTTCACGTTGCTCCTCGCCTCGAAGTATCGGCTGAGGAGGATTGCCACGAGGAGCATCCCGCCGTTGACTACGTCGTAGAGGAACGTGTTGACCGCCGACGTGACAAAGGCGTTGTGCACCGTGGCGAGAAAGAGGATCCCCATAAGGGTCCCCCCTAGTGAGCCGCTGCCGCCGTTTATGTTGGCCCCTCCGATGGCGACCGCGGCAATGGCCTTGAGCTCGGCCATGTTTCCGTGACCCCAGTGCGCCGCGCCGTAGCGCGAAGCGGCAAGAACGCCGGCAAAACCGGCGAGTATTGCCGAGGCGGTGTAGACGACAAGCTTGACCCGCTCGACATTGACGCCGGAAAGTCGGGCGGCGCGCTCGTCACTGCCGACGAAATAGACCTGGCGAAAGCTTCTATGGTTGCGCAATAGAAAGCCGAGACCTGCGGTCAGAATGACGAGCGCCCAGATCGGCAAGGGCACGCCGACCAGCTTCCCCTGTCCAACGAAGAGAAACGCGTCGTCGAAGCCTGCGATCGACTTTCCGCTGGATATCGACAGGTTCACGCCCCGCATCGTCAGCAGGGTTGCCAGCGTGACGATCAAGGGATGCACGCGCAGCAGGTTGATCAGGAGTCCATTGGCCAGGCCGATCATGCCGCAAGCCACAAGCGTGATCGGAATTGCCGCGCCGATCGGAAGTCCAGCCTGCACCATCAGCTTCGCGACCAGGATCTCCGCGAAGGCGAACACCGCGGCGACGGACAGATCGATGCCGCCCGAGATGATCACGAATGTCATGCCCACGGCGATAATCGCCTCGAACACCATGTTCATGGCCAGCACTTCCATGTTGGCGGCGCTGACATAGCCGGGATAGGCAGCCTGCATGAACGTCAGGATGAGCAGCGTCATGAACAGCAGGCCGGCGCGCTGGATCGTCGTCGGATTCCTGACGAGCAGCGCAAGCCGCGAGAACGGCTGGGGCTGGAGGGCGGTCATGCGACTGTTGCCCATCGCATTACCTCCTCCTGCGCAAGCTTGGCCGAATTGTTGTCCAGGTCCGCGCAGAGCACGCCGCCACAGAAGACCAGGACCCGGTCGCTCAGCCCCATCACCTCATTGAGTTCCGACGAGACGACGACAACCCCGATTCCTTGATTGGCAAGCGCGCGCAACTTCTTGTGAATTGCCGCCTTTGCGCCGATGTCGACACCCCGGGTGGGTTCGTCGACAATCAGAAGCCTGAGCTTCGACGCCATGGCCTTGCCCAGCAGGACCTTCTGCTGGTTGCCGCCCGACAGCGAGAACGTCTTGGCTCCTGGGTCGGCCGGGCGGATGTCGAGATCCGCTATGAAGCCGCGGGCGAAGGTATCGATGCGGGCCGAACTGACGAGGCCTGCCCGCCCGGTCAGTTGCCCAAGCACGGACGCGCCGATGTTGTCGCCGACATTGAAGGCGAGAAAGATGCCACTGCGCTTGCGGTCCTCCGAGACGTAGCAAATGCCGTGGCGAAGCGCTGCCGCCGGATTCTGGATCGAAATTTCACTTCCTTCCAGAAAGAAGCGTCCGGCGTCCCGGCGATCCGCGTTGACGATCCCGCGCATCGCCTCCGTGCGACCGCTGCCGATCAGACCGGCAATTCCGACGATCTCGCCTCGCCGGACTGAGAAGGAAATGTCTTCGTACATGCCGAACCGGCTGAGACCCTCACACCGGAAAAGCTCGTCGCCGATCTGATCGGAAAGTGGGGGATAAAGTTCATCGAGGCTTCGACCCACCATGAGCCGGATGAGCTCTGCCTTTTGAGTTTCCGAGACGGCGCGGGTCGCAACATGCCGTCCGTCCCTGAGCACGGTTACCCGATCGCAGATTGCGATCAGCTCATCGAGCTTGTGCGAGACGAAAATGATGGCGACGCCGTTTCGCTTGAGGTTCTCGAGAACGAGAAAGAGATCGCGCACCTCGCTTTCCGTGAGCGCCGAGGTCGGCTCGTCAAGAATAAGAATGCGGGCATCGAGTGCCGTCGCCTTGGCAACCTCGACCATCTGCTGCATGCCGACACTAAGCCTGCGCACCTCGCTTGCGGGGTCCACATCCAGTCCAAGCCGGGCGAAATGCTTCTCGGTGGCCTCGCGCATGGCCTTCCAGTTGTTGAGGCCGAGGCGGTTGGTGATCTCGCGCCGCAGGTAGATATTCTCGACCACCGTCGCGCTTGGTATCAGGCTGAGCTCTTGGTGTACGACGCTGATGCCTGCGTTCATCGCAGCCACGGGCGTGTCGAAAACGGCCTCTTCGCCATTGACCAGAATGACGCCGGCGTCCCTTTGGACGATGCCGGCGATGATGTTGATGAGTGTCGACTTGCCGGCGCCGTTTTCTCCAATGAGGCCATGTATCTCGCCGGCTCGCACCTCGAACGAAATGTCGCTCAGGACCGGGTTGCCGGCATAGGCCTTCGAGACGCCCTGTATGTTCAACATGCTGCTCATCACCCACGCCCCCTGTAGGAGCGAAGGGCGTCAACCCCGACCGCGACGATAAGAATGATGCCGATTGCAGCCTGCTGCCAACTCGGATCGCCATTGAAGAGCACGAACCCGTTGCCGATCAGCGCGATCATGAGGACACCGAGCGTTGTGCCCAGGATGCTGCCTGCCCCGCCGGACATGCTGGCGCCGCCGACAACGGCGGCGGCAAGCGCCCGCATCTCTGCCCCTACCCCGTAGTTGGCATAGCCAATGCGGGCATTCGCGATCATGAAAACGGCGGCAAGCCACACAAAGGCTGCGCAAATGACATAGCCGCTGATCGTGATGAGATTGACGCGCAAGCCCGACAGCAAGGCCGCCTCCCTGTTTTCGCCGACGAAGAAGAACTGGCGCAGCGGTACCCAGCGCCGCAGCAGGAATGCGAAGCCAAAGGTCACGAAGATGACGATCAGCAGAGCAAGCGGAAGCCCGTAGACGCGCTCGCTGGTCCGCCAGAGCGGGACTTCAAGGCGCCCGAATTGCACGAACCAGGCAGGGGCGCCGGTGAACGAAACATACTGGCCCGACGTCATCACTGTGGCGGTGCCGCGCGCGAGGGTCATGGTTGCCAGCGTGACAAGAAACGGAAGGATTCCAAATTTAACGGCGAGATAACCGTTGAGCGAGCCAATCCCGACCGCCACTGCGAGTCCCATCAGGAGCGCGGCTGGCGCGGGAACGCTTGCCTGAAGCGCCAATGCCATGACGACGGTCAGAAGCGCGAAGCTGGCACCGATCGAAAGGTCAAGTCCCCGGATGATGAGGACGACCGTCATTCCAAGTGCAAGCAGCAGGTCGTAGGTCATCAACGACAGGATCGCCTTGAAATTGACCCAGCTCAGGAAAGCCTGCGGCTTGCCGATCGCGATGGCGGCAAAGATTACGAGGTTCAGAATGACGAGCCCTGCCTCGCGCGAGATACCGGGGATTCTGACCGGCAAGGCCTGCGTGACAATTGGCGTGATCCGGCCTTGCAGCGACATGGGCGTCGTCTCAGCCGGCACAGGCAAAAATATCGGATCGATGCTCTGCTGAACTCATGATTTTCTCCTCCCGGTCTTTTCTTGGTGTTTTGATACCGACCCTCGCCTTTGCGGCTGGTCGATATGCTGCAATCAAAAACCAATGGAGGCCCTGCAACTAGGAGCCAGCTTTCCCAAAGCTGATACGCAATTTCCTCTGCTTCGCAAAAACTGCGGGGAATTTGTACTCAGAACGCAATAGTTGACCAGCGAGCGCTTGAGATTGCAGTCGAGCCGATGCAAGCTTGTTCGATTGAACCTATTTCCGATAGGACTTCGGTTGACCCTCAAAGTGCTGCACAGGCAATCGACGCAGACGCCGCAGATTGGCCGGCCCGGGCTCGAGCAGATTCTTCGGGACCCGGGCGAGAGCTTTGTGTGGCGGATGGACGACTACCCATGCGCGCTTGGCCAGTGGAACTATCATCCCGAATTTGAAATTCACCTGGTCCGCAAGTCGGTCGGCCGAGTTTTCGTGGGAGATCACATTGGCCATTTCGAGCCCGGCTATCTTGGCGTCGTCGGATCCAACCTTCCACACAATTGGGTGACCGACATCAAGCCGGGCGACGTCATCCAGGGACGCGATATTGTAGTACAGTTCGATGCCGACATGCTGAGGTCGGCAGCGGCTGTTTTTCCAGAGATGGCGGAGGTTGAGGATTTTCTGTCTGCTGCCGCTCGCGGCCTTCAGTATTATGGCACTACAGCCACCAAGGCCGCGGCAATCATCGAGGCGATGGGCAACCAGCTTGGTTTAAAGAAGCTTGTGCTTTTTTTCGACCTGATTGGCCTGCTAGCAACATCTGCCGAGCGCCGCACCCTATCAAGCGAGCACTTCTCGCCTGACCTGCTACCGCATAGTTCGGCGATGGTCCATACGGTCGTGGAGTACATACTTCAGAACCTGGATGAGACCGTCAGCATGAGTGAAGCGGCTGGCATCGTAGGCATGACGGCCCCCACTTTCTGCAAGTTCTTCAAGAAGAACACCGGCCACAATTTTCGTGACTATGTTCGGCTGCTGCGTGTTGGCCATTGCTGCAGGCTTCTTGCGGAGACCGAACTCCCGGTCACCCAAATCTGCTATAAGGTGGGCTATGGCAATCTGTCCAACTTCAACCGGCATTTTCTGATGGAGAAAGGCGTTACGCCGACGCGGTATCGCCGGCTTCTCAAGGACCGCTCGGGCGGAGGCCTCGAATAGGGTATGCCAGAAATATGGCATTCGCTACGCCCCTCAGGCGACCCATCGCATGAACGAAAACACAGAAAAATAGAACTTTCATTTTGCCTTCTTCGGATTGTGGATGATCAGCTTGTGAATCAGCACCGAAGGTTGCCCCCTTCATCTGCGCCGTAAAGCATTGATTTGGCGAGATGAACTGGAGAGGCGATCGAGGCGAAACACCCGCTGATCAGGTTCCATTGGGGTTGGGCACGATGCCCAGTTTATCGAGAGCCAGATCATGATCGAGGTGCTGCTGGTAAAGCCCTGCCCTACCCCACTGGGAAACCCACAGCTCACCATAGAGGGACTCGAGATTGACGACTAATTGGATCAGACAGCGCGAGCGCAAGAACGAGGTCAAGCAGCGTGCCGCCGAGCCGAGCAGCATGTTCTCGCGTTGTCGTGTCGTGGGATGCAGCAAGCCCGCTCGTGCCGGTACCGACGATGGTCTGGACACCCGCTTTTGTCGTCAACACTCTGATCACTACGCCGCCAGTACCGCCTACATTTGCGCCGGCGCCGGCGGTGACACCACTCCTGCCACCTATGTTAGCGCCTGTACGACTACCACGGTTCCTTTCACAGCTGAGAGCTACGCGCGCTCGTTTGCAGACGGTCAGGCGTTCCGGCTGGGCGTTCAGGTCGCGGAGCTCAAAAGGTCGGCTTAGCAGCGGGGTTTGTCCCAACGTCACGGCGCCCCGATCAGCCCACGTATCTCCGACAGCGTGGGTCACATGGTGCCGCCAGGCGCCGGGCGGCCTGAGGAGCCCGGATAGCGACCCCAACTCGCAACCTGCATCGTGGCGTACCGTCGAATCGCTGAAGAAAGTCGCGGAGCCAGCGCTTTAATTGGTGGCTTCGGCTGCGGCCACAGGCTAGTTCGTCGCGTCCGGCAGGTCACTCAGGAGTACGCTGGCACGAGTCTCGTATCGCGTAAAGGCAACGCCATAGTGAAACGCAGGCCGTCTGGATCGTAATGCAGTTCGATCTTTGCATTGCACTGCACTGTAACCACCCTTTCGAGTAATGTCGTTCCAAAGCCTCGTCGAGTCGGCGGCTGCACAATGGGGCCGTCCCGCTCCTGCCAATGAAGATGCAGGATCTGCTCACCTGCGGAATCTGGTATCCACCATTGCACTTCAAGGCGACCTTGCGGGCGCGAGAGGGCGCCGAATTTTGCCGAGTTGGAGGCAAGTTCATGAAACGCCATGCCGACAGGTATCGCAATGTCCGCGACGAGGGCCACATTCGGACCGTGCAGTGATATTCGCGGCTCGCCATGGATCTCGTAGTGCCTCAGTTCCGCCTCAAGCAACTTCTGTAAAGAGGCCGTCTGCCAATAGTCGTCTGTAAGCATTGAGTGCGTGTCGGCAAGCGACACGATTCTTGCGGAGAAATCACGCACGAAGCTGTCGACGCTATCGCTGGACCGGGCCGTCGCTCCCATCATCGCTCTCACGTTGGCCAGGGTGTTTTTGACCCGGTGATGAAGCTCGCGGATCAAGAGCTTTTGACGATCTGCGACCTCCTGTTTCTGTTCAAGGTGGGACTTGACCTCGAGCTGGCGTGCACGGGCACGCAACGCCGACCGCACCGAATTGGCCAGGCTTGAGGCCAGGAAAGGCCTTTCGAGAACGATGAGATACCGATCCAGAAACGCAAGACGCTTGTCGAATTCCGTTCCCCGCCTTGCCAGAAGAACTACTGGAAAATCAGACCACGCAGGTTGGTTCTGCAGCCAGGCGGCGAATTGGCTCCGGTCGGAATTGATGAGCGCTTCTTCGGCGACGACGAGGCAGTGTGCGCTGTCGAGAAGCCGCAAAACCTCATCCAGATTTGCACAGATGCGTGTGCCGATCCCGTGTTTTGCCAGAATCGAGGCGGCTAGCTGAGCGTCTCGACCAACCGGGGCGAGCACGAGTACGACAGGTTCTTTCGGCGTCATGGCTTCTTGTTAGCGAGCAGATCGCTTTGTTTGCCCTCAAAAAAGGGCACGCCTGTAAGTATTCCCCTGAATTGGTCGAGCGGCTCGCCGACAGCTATGCCCTGGCTGCTGACCATGAATTCACGAATAGTGTCCTCATGAGGCCAACTCGCCTCTTCACCACTGAAATCGCTCGTCGGATGCGACCGCCACTTTCGAAAAACCTCAGCAACATCACTGCATCAGACAGATAGGTCATGTCGATTGGCGCCGCCGTCTGGCCGATCAGCCCGTGATTGGCGAGCAGCAGGATCGTGACGACGCCCTTCTGGTTGAGGTAGGTGAGGATTTCATGCATCTGCAGCACAAGGTGCTGCTCTTCGGAGATCGAATTCAGATACCCCGTGAGGCTGTCGATCACTACGATCCGGGCATCAAACCGCTCGACTGCGATCTGGATCTTTGATGACAATTCGCCGGGTGAAAGATCGGCCGGGTCGATCTGTTCGAGCAGGAGCATTCCGTCTTGCAGGAAGGCCTTGAGATCCATACCGACGCCGGCTGCACGTCCCAGGAAAATGCGATCAGTTTCATCGAACAGCAGAACCAGGACGCGCTCACCGCGCTGAAGCGCTGCATGACAGTAGGAGCAGGCTATGGTGGACTTCCCCACACCCGAAGGGCCGATCAACAGCGTGCTTGTGCCCCGATCGAGGCCACCGCCGAGCAGAGTGTCCACGGCATTTCCGCTTAAGGCCGGCGAGCCGTGTTCGGCTTCAGGGTGCTCGGCGGCGACCAGTCGCGGAAAGACCGTGACCCCGCCCGGCCGGATGACAAAGTCGTGGTAACCGCCACGTATTTGCACCCCACGCATCTTTATCACCCGCAGTCGCCGCCGCTCGCCACCATAGGTCGGGGTCAGTTGCTCCATGCGGATGACCCCATGGCTGATCGAATGCAGGTTGAGGTCATCCTGCTCGGCCGTGAGGTCGTCGAGTAACAACACCGTCGCATGGTTGAGCAGAAACAAGCTTTTCAGCGCCAGGACCTGCCTGCGGTAGCGTAGCGAGCCCTGCGAGAGCAGCCGGATTTCGGAAAGGGAATCGAACACGACGCGCTGTGGCTTAATACGGTCGATCTCAGCCAAGGCCGCCTGCACCGTCTCCCCGAGTTCCAGGTCAGAAGAATGCACGAGCGTCTGCAACTGGGAAGGATCAAGGCTGAGTTCTGGAGGAACGAGTTCCAGAATTTCTATCCCAGCCAGAGTCCAGCCGTGCCTGCTTGCCACGGATAGCAGTTCGCGCTTGCTTTCGGATAGCGTAATATAGAGGCATTTTTCGCCTTGCGAGGCCCCCTTGATAAGGAACTGAAGACCGAGCGTGGTCTTGCCCGAACCGGGCCTTCCCTCCACGAGGTGTGACCGAAATTTGGCATAACCCCCGCGCAAGACATAGTCGAGGCCTTCTACGCCGGTCGCTAACGGTGAGGCGTCATCTTCGTTCACGTTGCCCCTCATGTACCTTGCTGAACAGCGTAACGATTGTCAGTTTTGATGGTTCCAGAAGACCGCAAGGCGCTGGATAAGAGGACAAGAACCTCCTCTACAAACTGCTCACGAAGCCGTTCGGTGAGGCTGATCGCTGCTAGGGCCCAGCGCCCAGTAGCTGCAAAGGGGCCCGTTTTGCTCGGCAGGAGGCGATAGTTAAATTCGTACAGCAACGATGACACACCGGGGGCGTTCGCACGCCATGCATTCTGAGTTTCTAAAGCTGCAGCAGGTATTGGGACGCGGCGGTTTGGTTGCAAGCCGGTCGTGGTCCGGCAGACGTGCTGCTCCAGCTTCGGAAGGTTTGGATTGGAAATGGGGGAATGTGATCGCGAATTGTTGTCTCGAGCGGCCGGTGTCGCCGGACAGCACTGAGCATCCATGTGCAAACTTGCGATAGCAACCAAAGTAGGTCCACAAGTCTTGTCTTCCGTTTTGTCGTCAGACGTGCTCATCCGCAAAATTCGATCAATCGCTGATATCAGCGACGATGACGCCGCGATCCTGCGGGGCATGCCGACTCAGGAAAAGGACGTCGCAGCCAATCAGGATATCGTCTCGGAAGGCGATAGCCCTGCAAACTCGGTTGTGGTTTTGGACGGCCTGGTCTGTTCGTCCAAGTATACTGGTCAGGGAAGACGGCAGATCACCAGCTTCTTTGTCGCAGGCGATATTCCGGATCTGCATGGCTTGCACCTTTCGGTGATGGACTGCAGCTTCTCGAGCCTGACGCCAAGCAGATTAGGCTTCATCCGTCATAGCGTCCTTCGCCCAATTTGCGAACAGCATCCGCGTATCGCGACGGCATTCTGGCGATCGACCCTCATCGACGCCTCCATCTACCGGGAATGGGTCACCAATGTCGGGCGACGCGAGGCCTATGCCCGCACAGCCCACATCCTATGCGAGCTTATCGTGCGTTTGCGGTCTGTCGGACGCATCGAGGACCACGTAGCGGATCTCCCGATCACGCAGGCCGCTCTTGGCGATGCTCTCGGCTTATCGACAGTTCACGTGAACCGCACCCTCCAGGAACTCCGCGGCGACGGTCTGATTGCTACCTCAGGTACAAGGCTGCGTGCTCTCGACTGGCCCCGCCTGGTCCGAGCAGGAGACTTCGATCCGACGTACCTGCACCAAAGGGACCTTGCTTAGCTTTTGATGAGGATGCCGATCGCATGCGACGATATTTTTTTGACAGCGGCGATGCTGAGCATCTTGTTGAAGACGACATGGGCCTCGAATGCGAAGGGATCGCGGCAGCCCGCCAGGCAGCTGTCGAGGGTCTGGTAGACTTGGCACGGGAAACACTGGGAGGCTCGGAGCAGCAACAGCTGTTGGTGGATATTCGTGACGAGAGCGGGCGAAAGATCCTGAGGCTCAGCTTGATTCTCAAAATTGAAAAGCTTGAACTCAGCGCTTCGGGATGAGTTTGGAATAGCCATTTTGCTGCTCCCAGCATGGCAATTGAGGCGGGCGATTTGCTCGTTCGGTACGTCGTTCTTGCCGCCGGTCCCACTACAGGCGCCTCGTGTCGGCGCCAAATGGGTACGACTGCTACAATGTGGCCGGCCTGCAAGACAGACAAACTCCGGCTTAACGAATGTGAATGCTTGAGCCCATGCCCCGGGGCAAGGTGGCGGGAGGTGCCTGTAGGTGCCCGCTGAATCAGGCCCAGTCGCAATCTCTGTGCGAAGGCTGTTTCTTGAGTTGTTCGACAGAGCCCCACCAACACTCTGAGGGAGGCCGATTTTGTCACACAGGGGCGATACCTTGGCTCAGGAGGCCACTGGTGAACTTTCCATCGGGCGCAACCGCATATCACTGCAGTCTCTTCGTAGCTGACACCAAGCACCCCCACCAGCATCAGCACTTCGCTCTGAGATTTTGGCAAGCTTTGAATGGCCCGGTGGACCTCCTTGCTTTGCATCGACCATTCCTCTGCAGGCTGCGAAACGGGTGCAAGTGAGGCGCAGTCAACGATACCTGGTGCTTCCCTCGTGGCAGCCCTGACGCGCGTATAGTAGGTGTTGCGCATAATCGTGAAGAGCCATGACTTCATTCGCGTTCCGGGCTCGAACTTGTCGATGTTGGCCAGGCCTTTCGCTAACGTTTCCTGCAAGCGTCGCCACTTCGCTCGGAATGCCTCCGAAGCGATCCTCCAATTCGTCGGCAAATGCATTCAGATCCGAATGCGTGCTCATACGGAACAACCGCGAATACAGGCTGAGGCGTATCGCTGGCTTCCGGCACATAGCTTCCTGGGAATGACCCTCCGGCTTGCAAATTGATCACCAGATCGTCGGCATCTTCCCGGACCTGGCAAAAAGCGCGGGCGAAAGCGCGCAATGCGCGAATGAACTCGACGGTTGGAACGGTTAAAAGCCGGCTCAGTCGCGCACGGGCAGGCGTGCTCGCATGGCGAAATGAAAGCGCGTGAGTTGGACGAGATCGTGGTTCGCTTCGCCGCTGGCGAAGGTGACATTGTGCTGGCCACCGACATCATCGAAAGCGGCCTTGATATACCGCAGGCGAACACCATTCTGGTTTGGCGGGCGGACCGTTTCGGACTTGCACAGCTTCCACGAGCTTCGAGGGCGCGTAGGCAGAGGCAGACTGCAGGGCTTTGCGTTTCTGTTGACCGAGCCCGGTAAGGAATTAGCTGAAGCCACGAGGAGCCGACTTTCGGCTCTTGTGGCGCTCGACCGGCTTGGCTTTGGCCTGACCATCAGCCAAAGGGACCTCGACCTGCGCGGCGCAGGCGATCTTTTCGGCGAGGAACAGGCGGGCCACATAAAGCGGATCGGCGTAGGACTCTATCAAAGATTGCTCGAGCGTGCCTCGTCGGTTGCTCGTGGCGGCCCCTCGTCTGACACACAACTTCCGGACTGCTGGAGGTAACCCGACTGCGAATGGATGCAGCGCAGTTGGGCTTGAGCCAAGTCGACGTAGGACCCGAAGCGATTGCGATCACCTTTCGCACAAAACCCTCCGGGTCGGTCTGGGAGAATCTTAAAGGGGTGAATGGGTTCGAATTTCGGCCAGGCCGCTTGATCTTCAGGCCGCCAACCAAAACAGGCACTGGACAGCTGGAGGTTCTACGAAGCCTGATCGGTTCCATTCGTTCCGCGCACGCACCAGGATAACTAGTGGCGAGACCGATTGCGGGTCGAAGCACGACCCGCAATGGCCCTAGTAGCGGTCCATGAAGACCAGAAAATCAGTCTTGCCGGATATGATCAAAGTCCACGGCGAGACCATGCTTGACCGCACGGTCGGCGACCATATTCGCAAGCTCCCGGTCCGAGATTGAAGCCATACCAACGACCTGCCTTAGCGCTCTCAAGGCGAGCCCTGTCGACATGACTCTATCACGCCGGCTGCGTATGCCGACATAGTGTTCCACTAGATCTTCAAGCTGTCGCACCTCGGGCCTCCACATCTGCTCTTCCAGGCCACTATGCTGAGGTTTGTGGCGTATGCATTCACATTCGTTAAGGGACTAAGACAAAGGACGAGGTAGGTGATGCTGAAAGGCAGGTAGGCTTGCTCATTGCCGGATGCGCGATGGCGGTGGCCGGCACCGCTGCCGTCGCGCAGCAGACCAACGAAGACCCCATTGTCTCCCGCCTTGGACCGTCCTCTGGGCGGCACTGAAAAACCGGTGCCACGACGGAACCGGTAAACAAGCTCCCTGCCTCACGGTGGCGGCCTATTTACCTTGCAGGTCGCTAGTCAGAACGCTAACGCGGCCGGCTTCGTCCAACTGCCCTGCATCGTACTTTTCAGATGCCATTTCACGGACAGCATCCAGGCCGAAGTCTTCGATCGCTTCGGTCGATGTCACGACGAGGACGCGCTCTGTTCCGTCAAAGGCTTCAAGCACCAACTCGAACCGCTCAGTGGTTCCCTCTTCGCCAGTAAAAACCAGACCCATATGCCTTCTCCCTAACAAAGCTAGCGATTCAGCCATGTGCCATGTCGCGTTTCATGTCGCGTGGACCTGCCGATACTCGCAGGAAACCCATGGAAATCAACGGTAGCAGCTTGCATGGCGCGACATGATCGTCAACGAAACCAGAGCTTGGGGCGTTGCGACAGAACGGTCGGCGACATTTTGGGGACGCCGCGGCGCAGAACGTTGAAACGGGTCGAGCCCGCCACTAATTCGCGAAGCAGAACCATGGTCCAGCGGGTGCACAGCACCTCCGCGGTCATCGACAATGGGCAGAACTGTTTGTATCCGGACTGGGCGGGCCATGATGTTGCCTTCCCCTCAAACTCCTTGGAAGATCGCATCGGCATTGCGCCGCAATAAGCGGCCATTTAAAAATGGTAGCCGGTCGGCGCTCTTCTGGCCATGCGCTGCGCCGGTCAGGCCACCCAGCTCCAGTTCCATCAGCCGCTGGGCCGCAAAGCCGATCATCTCCCACAGCAAATCGCTGTCGGCGCTCTTTTCTGAGCGCCGACCATCCCTGGGGACCGCTCGTGGCGGATTCATCGCCGAAGGCCGGATGGCTGCCGACATTCCTCCGGACGTCGGCTACGCACCGATCGGGCCAGAAGGTGGCGCAGGCGGAGCTCGCGGCGGCCGTGCCTAGCGCGAAAGACGTCGTATCAACACCGACAGCGGCCACGACATCCACAAGGACCAGCCGCAGCTCGTCCTCGACCCGATCCGCGATGTCGTCGACGCCATGCGCACCGGAAGACAAGCCTGTAGCCCTAGCGGCCTGGCCTGGCCCGCCCCGGTGTCATCGCTTCGCTGGCGTTAACGGTGAGACCGCATAGATCTGGTCCAATATTTTCAGCATCAGAGCGTTGGCGGTCGGCTTGCCATCAAGCGAGAGCGTCAGGCTGGTCCAGACGATCAGCGTGACGTCGTTGTCCGGGTCATGGCCCATGAAGGAATTGTAGCCGGGCATCTCGCCGCCGTGGAATTAGATCTTGTTCAGCCCGAAGGCAATCAGCGAGATGCCGTAGCCATATTTCTGGCCTTCAGGCTTGCTGGGATCCTCCGCTTCGGGACTATCCAGCCATTGGCGCTTGTAGTCGGCGTTGAAGATCTGGCCACCGACCAGCGCGCGCATCCAGGTCGCGAGATCATCCGCCGTGGAGATGACGCGGCCTGCCGCAAAGTAAGCGACGGGTTCTGCCACGTCTCGTCATCGGGCTTGAGCGTTCCCGCCCTGGCCGCCGCCTGAAGATCGTCCGGATACGGCGCATCGACCAGGGCGTAAGACGCGCCGCCATAAATGTAGCCATGCGCATAAGGCTCGGGGATGGTGTTGGACGTGCTGACGGGCAGCAACGTGTTTTTCATCCCTAGGGGCCCGAATAAGCGCTCCTGAAAGATGGTCGCCACCGGCTTGCCGTCGATCTTCTCGGTAACGGGCCGAGCAGATAATAGTTGGTATTGTTGTATTCGCACAAGTTTGCAAGTAATTACGACCAAGTAACCGCCGTTGGAACCTGGTAGCTTTGCTGAAGTAGTCATCGAGTTGGGGGACGGTGCGATCGGTCGCTCGGGCTTGCACGTCCGAAAATGAAAAAGCCGGATAGAAAGCGGGCGCGCCAAACCGCCGTTTGCGGCCAAATATATGCAGGAGTCGTTGGGAGTGAGCTTGGAAGCGTTGGCGGCGATCTAATGCAATCGAGTTGGCAGTTGGCCCCTCGATCTAGGCTTTGGTCCCGGACGGCGTTATCTAGGGGACGGCGTGGACATCAGGCCCTTTCTCACCGACGCTGCGCCCGCCCCCCCGCCTCAGCCGTTGCGGGTCACGGAACGGCGGCTTTCTGCCAAGTTCACCCTGAGGCCGACGATCTGCGTTCGGCCGCAGGCGCTGGATGTGATGAGCTAGTCGGCCTCGTTCTCGATCAAGCTGACCATTTTCTCCGGCACATCGGCGAAGAGGTAGTGCATGCTACCCGAGACCTTTACCGCGCGCGCGAGAAGCCTGCAGCCTTCATCCCCTCGACCGTGGCATTTCGTATCTGCTCAAACGGAGATTTGTCTCCTGTCACGAAAACGATTGGAATGTCTGTCGACGTTCGATGGGAGGAGTTGAACTGTGCATTGTTTGGAAATGCCCGATAGATACCCAGCACAGCCCCCATCTGATCGTCGCGTTCGTAAGCCGCTAGGGACAAGTTACGTTCGTCCTGGGAGAAGTTGCCGTAGTCTAGGAATGATCCAAGGAACACCTCGTGCCGGCCAGCGATCAGCTTCTCCGAAACACCTGGCACTTGCATGAAGCGAACGTGCCAAAGGGCGGGGCTGGCGTCCAAGGCATCCGTGCCCTTCATCCCAAGCAGCGCCGTTTCAGAAATGATCGCACCGCGAGTATCTCGGCCGTACTGCAGAGCATACGCATAGGCCACCTGCCCACCGATGTCGTGACCGACGATGTATGGCTGTTTCAATCCTAGCTGTGCTGCCACCCGATGGACATCTGTCGCCAGCGTCTTGGCATCGAAGTTGGCCTCGGTCGTCGTGGAGCCGCCGATGCCACGGAGATCGAGAGTCATTACGGTAAAACGCTTCGCTAGTTGACAGCGTGAAACTCGGTCCAGTCCTGTGGGAAACCATGGATCAAGATTACAGGAGGGCCTTCACCGCCAATTACATAGCGGATCTTCGCGCCTGTAACGTCTGCCGTGCCTGCCCGAAAGGACGGTCCAAGGCGGCAGACAATGGGTCTTCGTTGGTCTGCTGCGCGACGGCAGCGGTGCCGGCCACCGCCATCGCGCATCCGGCAATGAGCAAGCCTACCTGCCTTTTCAGCATCACCTACCTCGTCGTTTGTCCACTCCGCCGTGAGATAGTGTATTCGCCACAAATCTCAACATCAGCCAACTGGAGGCCAGTTTAGGGGATTGTGGGTTCTCGAACGCCGCTTCTAAACGCATCAAGTAGCGCGTTTCTTTAATTCAGGAGCATCGCCCAAGTAGAACTAGAAAGCCGATGCGGCGCGGACATACGCGGGTGACGGCGAAGGTGATGGCGCGCTGGGTGGAGCGCTTCCAGATCGAGGGAGGCGCCGGCATGCTCGACTATTCCTCGCGGCCCAAGACAAGCCCGAGGCGAACCGAAGCCGCGGTGGCGGATGCGATCGTAGCGCTACGCCGGCAGCGCCTGAGACCGCGGCACTGCCCGAAGTGCACGGCAATGTCCTCCGCCACCATGCCGCGACAAGGTCACTCTAGACGATGACGTCTCCGCCGCATCGAAATGGCGGCCTACCATCGACTACACCAGGCAAAGTATCTTCGACGACGCTCAGATTTCGATCGAAAGTCTCGGAATCGGATGCGTTGGCGCGCAGAGACCGCACCTTGTTCAGGATCGCCGCAACCGCTGCTTCTTTGTCGGGCGCCATGCGTGTGGTCGCAGCTTTGGCCGCCAACGCGGAAAAATCTATGGGGGCATGGACTGGTACGGCTGCAGCGTCTGTTGCTTTCAGCCGTTCTTTTACGATTGCGCGCCGGCCCGGCGGCGGAGCTATACGACCTGCTTTAGCGGGAAATGTCGCGCCGCGCCGGAGGCGGGTCTGCAGGAGGCGTGAGCGGTACGCGGGTGCTGTCGGCACAATCGTCGAGAGCACAGGAGATGGAACTGCCGCAGAGAAGTCCAACGCAAGGCTTTTCGTGCGCGAAACGTCGATAGAGCCGGGCAGGGGCATAAAAGCGCGTTTGGCGAGCTGGCCGTCGGCGAAATAGAAATTGCGCGTGCCGAGGATTGGCAGTTCACCACGCGGCAATATGATGACCTTGTTCTTGTCGAGCGTACGGATTTCATCCGGCCGCATGAGGGGCCGACGCACTTCCTTGCGGTGGACCGAGCGTGTGTAATAAGTGTCGAACAATGTTGCCTTGGTGCGCGTCACGTCTTTTTGCACGTCCGACGTTTCGCCGAGCTGCTCGGAAACGTGGCGCAGATCGTCAGCGTCCTGCGCACCGAAAAAGATCTGCACGCGAGCGGCGTTAATGAGCGTCTTGCGCCCTTCCTGGCGATAGATCTCGTCTACAGCCTTCAGCGACTGCACGAAAAACCACATCGAAATACCGTTGTCGCCGAGCACGCTCGCCATTTCGGTCACGTTCTCGATCTTGCCGAGGTTCTGGAACTCGTCAAGCAACACAAGCACCGGATGCTCGTCCGGGCGCGGCATGGTTTCCGACATGAAGTTCATCATCTGCGTAATCAGGACGTTGAACAACGGTCCAAGCGACGTGATCTGCTCGCGCCGCACGTCGAGATAAAGAGAGTTTCGATCGCGCTTGAGATTGCGAATATCGAACGTGCTGCGCGACGTCGCTGCCATCAGGCGCTCGTTGAGAAAGAGGGCCATGCCGGTGCGGACGCCGGCGTAGATTCCGGAAAACTGCCGCTCGGACATTTCAAAATAGGGCAACAGGGTTTGCAGCGTGAAATGCGAGCATTCGCGGCGGCGTTCCTCGCGCAGCGAGCCGATGAATTCCAGGAGCGGCTGCTCGGCACTGTTCATGATCTCGAGGATTGCGGCGAAGGTCTTCTTCTCATTTGGGATTGCAGGCGATCCCATGACGAAGGACGCGATGCCGGTAAAAAGGAGGCGGGCGTCGTTGACCCAATAGGGATCTGCGTTGGACGGGGGGCGCGGACACAGCGCCGCAGCGATATTGCGAAGGTCGATGTCGCGCTGCGCCGAATCCAGCGAGATGAAGTCCATCGGACTGTAGCATGCGGTATTGCCGTCCGGATCAGCCGGCGCGAAGCGCACCACGCGGCTCATGGTGAACGGTAACCGGTAGTCGCCGCATAGGTCTCGCCCTGCAGGTCGAGAACCACGAGCGAATGCGGCCAGGTCAAGGCGTTCGGGATGATGAGAGACGTGCCTTTACCGGAGCGCGGCGGCCCTATGACGAAGCCGCCGACGTCATCGCCATCAATCCACAACTTCTTGCCGCCGATCAGCTTGCGCTGCGTCAAACGGAGCTTGCCGGAGCGCTGATGCGGCCGGGCGACAGGATTCGGCAAGCCTGCCGCCAGCTCTACCGACGAAGACGCCGCCAACTTTCGTCAGGCCGGTTTTCGACACGCCGCTCATGGTCATGAAGCGAGAGTCATTGCGCTTTCTCGGGCGCATAAGAAACAGGCTGACCAGGGGCGCAAGAACCCTAGCTGGCCAGCGTTAGCCTGCCGTATCGGCTGACCTCGCTCGCAATGTCAGATATTAGACTGTCGAGCGCTGGATTTCGGACCTTCTTGGCCCGCCGCACAATATAGGCGAGCCCGGGAGGTTCAGGCAGGAGGCCGTCGATAACCTCCATGTCCTTGAGAATATGACGATCGCTGAGTAGAGCAACACCCAATCCCGCGCTTACGGCGGCTACGATACCCGCAGCGCTGGAGCATTCGAACAGGGTTTCGAGCTCCACTCCGCCGTCTTGCCCGATGTCAATCGCCCAACGTCGGTAGAAGCAGTCGTCGTCGAAGGAAAGGAACGGGATCGGGCCTTGACGGCTGAACGACAGTTCGCGGGACTTGACCCAGTGCAGGTCCTCCCGAAACAGCACGACGTCGGTTGGTCGGATCTCGTGAGAGAAAACCTGCACCATCGCCATGTCCAGTTCACCGCGTTCCAGCATTGACCTCAGCACGAGACTCATTCGAACTTTCGTCCTCACGGTGACCTGGGGGTGCAAGCGGTGGAAGCGGCCGAGGATGCGCGATAGATCCGAACATGTCGTGTCCTCGGTGAGACCCAGCATGATCCGGCCTGCCAGGTCCGACTTCGCCAAGCTCACAAGAGCCTCGTCGTGCAGCGCAAGAATCTTCGCTGCGTACTCGAGGAGTTTTTCGCCGTCGGAGGTGAACATCCCGCCACCGGGCCGTCGGTTCAGAATCTCGCATCCGAGACTCGTTTCCAGGCGTTTGATTTTGTGGCTTACCGCGGACTGCGTCAGCCCGAGCGCGTCGGCTGCTCTGGTGACACCGCCATGGAGCTTGACAGCACGAATTGCGCGCAACGCGTCGATGTCCAGTCGTCTGCTGTTGATGTCGGTCATCCGCGACTTCCGCTGTGATTGCTATACATGAACGCGTCAGCATCCTTTGACAACACGATATGAACTCGATGGCATGTTTGTCATCACCCAATCGATATTTGTCATGTGCCCGATGCCTGCAGGTCGGCTACTCGGTAGCGAAATGCAACCTAGGAACGCAAGTGACAGCCCTTCCTTCGTTTTCAGAAATTGTGGCCCGGCACCGTATTCTCTATCCTCTGTTGGCGGGATTGCTGATCATCGCCTGGAGTTCCGGTTTCGTTGGCATCCGTTACGCAAGCGAAGAAGCCAGCGTAGCCGTCCTGCTGTTTTGGCGCACACTGTTGTCAGGAGTCATCCTCCTTCCATTCGCACTTGCGTTCGGGCCGAGGATGCGCCTGCGCGCGGTCATATCCCAAGCCGGGTTCGGCGTCATGGCCGTCTTCATTTATCTCGGCGGCTTCGCGCTCGCGATCGAGCAACGCGTGCCGACCGGGTTGGTCGCGCTGATCTCTGATCTTGTGCCGCTGGCAACCGCGGCCATGTCGCAGCCTGTTCTGGGGGAACGGCTAAACCTGCGGCAGTGGCTTGGCACTGCCGTCGCGGTGACGGGCGTACTGATTGTATCTTTCGACAGCTTGAGCTTCGGAACTGCGCCGTTGTGGGCCTACGAGTTAACCCTTGGCTCGATGATGGTCTTCTCCTTCGCGTCGGTCCTCCGCAGGGGCCGGGAGTCGCTGAACATGCCCGTCCACCAGAGCCTCTGCGTTCACACGCTGACTGGCGCGGTCCTGTTCGGCATCTGCGCCATCGCTCAGGGAGGGGTTGAGCCGCCGATGACGGCTGAGTTCGCCATCGGAATGGTTTGGCTGGTGTTTATTGCCACCTTCGCCGCCTATTCGGTCTATTACACGATGCTGAGCATGTACCCCGTGGCGAAGGTCAGCGCCGCCATCTATCTGAGTCCCCCCGTGACTATGCTGTGGGCTTGGGTGCTGTTCTCGGAGCCTCTCACGCCGGCGATGTTTTTCGGCTTGGCTGTGACGCTCGTAGGAGTCTGGCTGACGGCGCGCGGATAGTCCCAGTTGGACTTCAAGCAACCCGCCCGCTTAGGGCCTGTTGCGGTTATAACGCTCTTGGCCGCTTTGCTCTCGACGGCGCCTTTGGCCGTGGCCTGCGCCCCTCCCACTGGATCTACCGTTCATATAGGCAGCGACATCTCTGGCCATTGCGGTGACCGCTTCCTCGTTCCCTTCGGCGCCCCGGTGATTGCCGCCGAAGCCCGCGGGTTCCGCATTTGCGAACCTGCTGTCCAGCTATCGCGCGGGAGCAGCGTCGCCGGCGAGTGCGCGACCGTGACTGGCGCGTATTGGCTCATACCGAAGCGGAATCACGCTGATGGCAAGCGGCGAACCACCCACCACTGATGGATAGGATGGATATAACGACATCGTCGTAGGATTAGGCAAGTCTACCCGACGAACGGGCAACCGGTGGGGGCCGCCCACGCCCATAACAGTTGCGTCGCAACAATCGATCCGAAGGAGAATTTGAATGACGACTGTGTCGCTCGTTACTGGTGCAAGCCGCGGCCTTGGCCGCAACACCGCTATAAGCATCGCGCGCCGGGGCGGCGACGTGATCTTCACTTACCGCAGGGGCGACGAGCAGGCGAAGGCCGTCGTCGCCGAGATTCAGGCAATGGGTCGTAAGGTCGTGGCGCTGCGTCTCGACGTGACCGACATCGGCTCGTTCGGGCGCTTCGCTGATACAGTCAGGTCCCAACTGTCGACCACGTGGGGACGGGATAGGTTCGACCACCTCGTCAACAATGCCGGCCAGGGTGAAATGGCAAGTTTCGCCGAAACCACCGAAGCTCAATTCGACGCACTTTTCGACACCCATGTTAAAGGCGTCTTCTTCCTGACGCAGGCTCTGCTGCCGCTCATTGCCGACGGAGGCCGCATCGTGAACTTCTCTACGGGATTGACGCGCGTCTCGTACCCCGGCTTTTCGGCCTACTCCGCCGCAAAGGGTGCGGTGGAAATCCTCACGGTCTATATGGCCAAGGAACTGGGAAGCCGGGGCATCGCCGTCAACACGGTGGCGCCTGGCGCGATCGAGACTGATTTCCTGGGCGGTGCGGTGCGTGACATGCCTGAGCTCAACAAGCAGTTTTCCAACATGATCGCGCTGGGCCGCGTCGGCTTGCCCGACGACATCGGCCCGATGGTCGCCAATCTGCTCGGCGCCGACAATCGCTGGATTACCGCGCAGCGGATCGAGGTTTCTGGCGGGCAGGTGATTTAAGGCAACCGGCCCGATCAAGGTAAAGATCAACAAGGGCGCCGCCGCGGTCTCGCGGCAGCGGCCTTTCGGCACTCATCCGGTGCTTTCTTTGGAGACTCTCTTTGGATCGAACGGCGGTTGCTGGAAGGTTCTGTGACGCCAAGCGCCCGCTTATGCGGGCAACTCAGGCCGAGCCGCAAGGCCGCACGACTACGCCAGATCGGCTGGCTGGCCAGCCTTGGCGCCGCCGAGCACGCGGTCGATCATCTCCTGGGCGGACCCAAGATAGTTGGTCGGCTCTGTGAGCTCGTGCAGACGCTTCAGCCCAAGATGGGCGGCAACCTCGGGCGTGCCCGCGAGAACCTCAAGGAGCGACTGTTCGCGGCATCGACACCGAAGGCGGCATTGAGATCCTCGATCCCTACCAGTTTCCTTCCAGCCGCCGAGCGGTGCTTCGGGTTGGTGCGTCAAGCCCCCGTTCACGCCGACAACGCCATATTGCAGGGCGTCGACCAGCCGGCGCTGCCGCGCACCGTCATGGGTGAAGACATAGGAAGAGAGGCCGAATGCGAGCCCGTTCGCCCTTTCGAGCATCGACTTCTCGTCGGTGAACGGCAGGATTGGCGCCACGGGACCGAAAGGTTCCTCGCGGAGAACGGCCGCCTCGTCGGGCACATCGGTCAGCACGGTCGGCGCGTAAAAGTTGCCGCGTCGGTCCAGCCGCTTACCGCCGGCTAGAATGGTCGCGCCGCGTGCGCGTGCGTCGTCGACAAGCCTTCCGATTGCGTCGACCCGGCGCTCGTTGGCGAGCGGTCCCATCTGCGTCTGCTGATCGGTGACGTCGCCCACGCGCAACGCATTGGCCAGCGCGACGAAGCGCGCCATGAAGCGCTGTGCAATGCTCGCCTCAACAAAGAAACGTGAAGGACACAGGCAGATCTGGCCGGCATTCATGAACTTGGCTTGTACCAGCAGTTCGGCCGTCGCTTCCGGGTCGACATCACCGCATACGATCACCTGTGCATGGCCGCCGAGTTCCATGGTCACCGGCTTCATCGCTGCCCCGGCGGCCGCGGCGAGGCGCTTGCCGATCGGGATCGAGCCGGTGAAGGTGATTTTGGCCACTTGCGGCGCATTGATGAGCTGGGCCGAGACATCGTTGGCGTCACCGAACACGACTGCGATCGCGGCCGGATGGACGCCCGCCTCGAGCAGTGCCTTGGCCATCTCGACCACCGAACCGGGCGTTTCCTGCGAGGGCTTGCAGATGATCGCGCAACCGGCGCCAAGCGCGCCTGCGAATTTCTTCGCAGCAAGCGCCATCGAGAAGTTCCAGGGCGTGAAGGCGGCCACCACGCCGATCGGATGCGGTTGCACCTCAACGCGTTGACCGGGCGTGCGGCCCGGGACGATCCGGCCGGAAATCCGCCGCGCCTGTTCGCCGCCCCACTCGAGGAAATCGGCGGAGCGCTCGATCTCGACGCAAGCCTCTCAAAGCGGCTTGCCCTGCTCGCGGGTGATGACATTGGCGATGCGGACGGTGTCTGCGCGGAGGCGCTGGGCCGCGTCCTTGAGGATGCGGCCGCGCTCCCAAGGCGGCACGGCCTGCCAGGATCGGAGCCCGCCCAAGGCGACCTTTATCGTCTCGTCGATATCAGACTTGGAGGCAAAGGCCACACTGCCAAAAGCCTCCCCGGTAGCGGGGTTGACGACATCGACAGCGATACGGTCGGAGCCTTCACGGCTCACGCCGTCGATCATAAGCTGGAACATGCTGGTCATGGAAAAAACTCCTGGCTTGCTGGCACGCTGATTGGCTGGCGCGGTTCAGCCCGAGAGGGCCTTGACGATGGCGTTGGTGAAGGCCGGAATGTCGGACGGCATGCGGCTGGTTATGAGGTTGCCATCGACGACGACTTCGGCGTCCAGGACCTGCGATCCCGCGTTCCTCAGGTCAGTGCGGACGGAGTACCAGCCGGTGGTGCGCCGGCCACGCACGATATCGGCCTCAATTAGCACCCAGGGGCCATGACAGATGGAGGCCACCGGCTTGCCGGCCGCGTCGAATTGGCGGACGATCTGGACTGCTTCCTCGCTCATTCGCAGCTTGTCCGGGTTCACCACCCCGCCAGGCACGATCAGCGCATCGTAGGCGGCGACAATGACGTCGGACAATTGCACGTCGGGCGCAATCTCCCGCTCTGAGGGGTTTGAGCGGCCCGTCGCCATATCGTAGACGACGCCGCTGATCGATCCCGTTGCGGGGGAGGCCACGGTCACGCTCGCGCCGGCGTCGAGCAGCGACTGACGGGGACGGTACAGTTCGTCATCCTCGAACCCTTCGGCAGACAGGATCAGGATATGGCGGTGCGAAAGGTCGGTCATCTGAACTCTCCTCGACTGCGGGGGGAGCCATCAAGGATCCCGCTCCCATTGACCGGGACAATCGCCCCGACTCGGAAATCGCGGTTGCCCAAAGCTTCGGCTTCCTTGCCTATTACTCCGAGGTGGATTGTGCGTCGCGTGCTCGGGAATATACTCCCCGCAATGACACACACGCTGCTTGAAGCCGTTCGCCGCCATGCCGACGCCAATGCCGACAGGTACGGCATTGCCAGAACCGCTGTGCCGGGGTTGAGTACGATCCGGGCCACCCGTCCCAGCGAGCTGCAATATGCGATCAACTGCCCGCTGGTGGCTCTGGTCGTCCAGGGCGGCAAGCGCGTGACCGTGGGCAGCCAGACCTTCGAGTTCGGCGCCGGCGACTCGCTATTGATCGCTGCGGACGTGCCGACCGTGAGCCAGATCACCCGCGCGAACGCCGGCGTGCCTTATTATTCGCTGGTCCTCGAGCTCGACGCCGCGGTGATCGAGCGGCTGGCCTTGGAGATGCGCGTCGTGCAGGCAGGTGTCGAGGGACCCGTCCGCGTCGACACGACCGAGGCAGAAGTCGCCGAAGCCGCCTTGAGGCTGATGCGCGTGCTCGATCGGCCGGCGGCTTTGCCCGTGCTTGGGGATCAGCTCGTGCGCGAGCTGCATTTCTGGCTTCTCGCGGGCAGGCATGGCTCGGCCATCCGCGCGCTGGGCGTTACCGATAGCCATGCACAGCGCATCGGCAAAGCAGTAGCTCTCATCCGTGAAGGATTTGCGCAACCGCTTCGCGTCGAGCAGCTAGCGGAGAAGGCCGGCATGAGTGTCTCCTCTTTCCACCAGCATTTCAGAGCGATCACCTCGCTCTCGCCGCTGCAGTTCCAGAAGCAGTTGCGCCTGATTGAGGCGCGGCGCATCATGCTGTCAGACGGCATGCCTGCGAGCAGCGCCGCCTATGCGGTCGGCTACGAAAGCGTGCCGCAGTTCACGCGCGAATACGGCCGGATGTTTGGCGTACCGCCTGTCCGTGACATTAAGCAGGCCAGGGAGCGGATGAACGTTGCCGCATAGCTAGCGATGGACGCCGTGGTCTGACAAAGCTTCCCAACCACGCAGTCACCGAGTTTTCGTGGCCTGACCGTGGTTCGTCGTGCAGGCACTGGTGGTGGACGGCGGCACCACCATCATCATGCCCGGCAAGCCATGGAATGTCGCGGCGCGATGGCCGGTCATCAGTTATTCTGATCTCGTGCGGTGTTTAAAAGCCGTGCATCGTCAAGAGAAGCTGGGTTCGGTCAGGCGAGAGCGGTTGAGCTCCCATTCGGCAAGCGTACCCAAGTTTGATGCTGTCAAACCGTGGTTCTACTCACTGGGCGGATCGAACCGGGTCGAATGGCATTACATTGCGCCCGGCAAGCCGATGCAGACGGATGTTGTAGAATCGCCCGTTCTTCTCATTCGGCGGATTTTTCCACAGCCTTCTGCCTTTCCGGCCTCGTTCGCCATCGGGAAGTCGCGGCTGCATAGGCAGCTTCCGCCTTCTCGACGCGGGATCGTTCTTCGGCGCGCTTGGCCGGGATGTTGTAGTCGAAGGCGGTGCCGCGTCTGGCATGGCTGGTCGGAAGGCCGGCACGCAGCTCGACCGATCTGAACTTGCGGGCGAGCAAGGCCGGCCGGGCCCAGATGTAGTCGGTATCCTTGCTCAGCATGTGCCAGATGATCATTGCAAGCTTGCGCGCAGTGGCGACGGCCGCGATGTGCTTCCCGCGGCGCGAGGCGATCCGCTTGTGGAAGGCGCGAAGAGGTCCTGGCGATCGCACCGCCGCCCATGCCGCCTCGACCAGCATCCCCCGCGCATGGCCGCGGCCCTGCTTCGTGATGCGCCCGTGATAGGCTGGCCCCTCACCGGACTGCCGCACGCTCGGATTGAGGCCAAGATAGGCAACGAGCTTCTGTGGATCGCTGAAGCGCCGTATGTCGCCGATTGCCGCGGCAACGCTCGCAGCCACGGTGACGTCGAGGCCGGGCAACGTCATCAGGCGGCGGATTGTCGGATCCTGGAGGGCATGTACGGCGATATCCGCCTCGACCACCGTCAACGCCTCGTTGATCTGGTTAATCAAGCCGAGGTGGCGCTCGATGGCGGCGCGCTCATCCGCAGGCAATATTTGCCTCGTCAGCCATTTGCGCCCGCTGATCCCGACGAGGTTCCCATGCGGACACGGCGGGATCAGGTGGGCGTGGAGGATTGACTGGATCAGGTTCTTCAGCCGCGAACGCTGGCGAACCAGCTGTGTCCGCCTGGTGACCTGTCTTCGGAGGGCAAGGGTCCCCGGATCCGGAACCCAGACCTCCGGCAGAAAGCCCGAGGCGTAGAGCTTCGCAAGGACAGTGGCGTCGATCGTGTCAGTCTTCACCTTCGCGTGCGCGATCATGTGCACCTGCTTGGGATTGGCGATCACGATCCGATCGACGTAGGGCGACAGCACTTCAGCGACGGCAGCAGCATTGCCCGTGGCCTCGATCACCACATGATCATCGTGGGTGAGTTCCTTCCTGGCGAACTCCTCGAGCTTATTGCGCAGCATTTGAACGCGGCCGAGCTTGACGACCTTGCCATCAAGCAACGACACGACCTCGGCGGCTACGCGGTGTATGTCCATGCCGATAATATGCACGGTTCCCTCCATCGTTGGTCACGAACAGGGAGCGAGCGGGCAACACGACAAATACGGATCCGCGCTCGCAGCGCATCCGGGCGAGTCGTAGGGGCGGCCAGATAATGTGCTCGAACTCGCAGTTCATCTGCATACGACGGCCTGCCCGCACTTGCGTGCTCCCGGTGCCCCGTGGCCCGGATGCGCCAACTTAACGAACCTGACGTACCGAACAAACGATGGCACCAAGAACATCATGCCGGATAATGGCTTCATCGAGAGCTTCAACGGCCGACTGCGCGATGAACTGCTCAACGAGACGCTGTTTACTTCGCTGGCTCAGGCACGCGCCGCCATCGCCCTGTGGCGCGCCGACTACAATCCTGTTTCATAACACCCATCTGTCTATGTCGTTGAAGTGAATAGGTTTTGCTGATCTGGATGCGATCCCGTG